>JBMDWR010000145.1:0-11645 GCA_048594645.1 Actinomycetota bacterium | reverse complement strand
A
Organism: Actinomycetota bacterium; assembly: GCA_048594645.1. GTDB lineage: Bacteria > Actinomycetota > UBA4738 > UBA4738 > HRBIN12 > DASSJM01. The sequence goes on along the minus strand of JBMDWR010000145.1, from coordinate 11,644 downwards.
CCAACGCGATCGAACGCTCGTTCCCCGGCTGGACGTTCGCCTCGACCCGGTGCAGCTTCAGCGTTCCGAACGCGTGTCGCAGCACGAGCCGCAGCCCGTCCGTCATGTACCCCTTGCCCTCGAACGGCGCGAACGCCGCGTAGCCCAGGTACGCGCTCCGGAGAGGTCCGAGGTGGATCTGCCCGAGCGTCGCGAATCCCACCGGCGCCCCGTCCTCGCTGCGGCAGATCAGGAACATCGTGGCCGACGGTGGGCGCTGGCGCTCGATCAGCGACTCGAACCCCTCACGGGTATCCGGCGGGTACGACCACGGCCGGTGCATCTTGCGGCTCGATCGAACGGCGGCGATGAACGCGGCTGCATCGTGGGGCGTCGGCCGGCGCAGATAGACGCGACCGGCTCTCGCTCCGCCTCGTCGGTCCGAGCGTCGCGGTGCCGCCATGGTCGCGAACGCTATCGCGTAGGCTCCAGCGATGGACGTCATCACCGTCGGCGACGTGATGATCGACGTCCGTGTCGACGCCGAAGCGCTCGAGGAGGGCGGCGACGTGCACGGGCGGGTGCTCGTCCGCCCGGGAGGCAGCGCCGCCAACGCCGCGGTGTGGGCGGCTGAGGCGGGTGCGCGCGTGCGGGTGCACGGACGGATCGGCTCGGACGTCGCCGGCGCGCTGCTTCGCGACGAGCTGATCGCGCGCGGCGTGGAGCCGGCGCTCGCCCTCGATCCCGTCGTCGACACCGGCACGATGCTCGTCGTACACGAGCCGCGCGAGCGCTCGATGGTCGCCGACCGCGGTGCCGGCGGGCACCTCTCGCCCCAGGACCTCCCCGAACGCCTGGATGCGGGCGCCGTCCTCGTCTCGGGTTACACGGTCCTGTTCGAGCCGACGGCGCCCGCCGGGCGCGCGGCGCTCGAACGCGCCCGCGCGCGGTTCGTCGCCGTGGACGCCGCGTCGTGGCCGATGGTCCGCTCGTTCGGCGTCGAGCGCTTCGTCGAAGCGACCCGTCCGGCGACGCTGCTGCTCGCCAACGATCGCGAGGCCGAGGTGCTGTCGGGACGGCGCGGCGTCGAGGCCGTGGACGTCCTCGCCCAGCGGTACCCCGTCGTCTGCGTGAAGCTCGGCGAGGATGGGGCCGTGATGTCGTGGGAAGGCCTGCTGATCCGCAGCTCCATCGAGCCGGTCGAGGAGCGGGATCCCACGGGAGCGGGCGACGCGTTCAACGGCGTGCTGCTGGCTTCCCTCGTCGCGGGCCGCTCGCCGGGAGACGCGCTCGCCGCCGCCTGCCGCGCGGGCTCCTCGGTCGCCGCTAGCTTCGAGACGTGGCCGGAACGCCGGCGACCGGAGCCGGCGGGCGAGCGCTCGCGATGAGCGTCGTCCGGGCCTCGAGTGAGGTCTCGATCGCCCTCGCCGCCGGCGACGCCGTCGTTGCGCTCGAGACGAGCGTGGTGTCCCAGGGTCTGCCGCCGCCGCGCAACCTCGAATGCGTCGAGCGGATGAGCTCGGCCGTCCGCGGGGCGGGCGCCGTCCCCGCGTGGGTCGGCGTCGCCGACGGCGCGGTCGTCGTGGGGCTCTCCGAGGACGAGCTGCGCGCGTTCGCGGAGCCCGGCCGCGCGGACAAGGTCGCCCGCCGTGATCTCCCGTTGGCCCTCGCCGCCGGCTCGCTCGGCGCCACGACGGTCTCGAGCACGATCTGGGCCGCCCACCGCGCAGGGATCGCGGTGGGTGCCACCGGTGGGACCGGCGGGATCCACCGCGGGAACGGGGACGTCTCCGCGGACCTGCTCGAGCTCGCTCGCACGCCGGTCCTGCTCGTCTGCTCGGGGCCCAAGTCGATCGTGGATCCGGTCGCGACGGCCGAACGGCTGGAGGAGCTCGGCGTCGGGGTGATCGGCTACCGGTGCGACCGCCTGCCGTTCTTCCTCGCGCGCGAGGCCCCGGTCGACATCGATCAGCGCGTCGACGATCCGGCGCAGGCCGGTGGGGTCGTGCGGGCGCTCGCCCAGATGGACGCGTCGGCGGGCGTCCTCCTCTGCAACCCTGCCCCGGACACGTTCGCGATGGATCCCGCGGTCGTCGAGGACGCGGTCCGCTCCTGCGAGCGCATCGCCGAGCGCGAGGGTGTGCGCGGCAAGGCCGTCACGCCCTTCCTGCTCTCGTGCATGGCCCAGCGGACCGACGGCGAAAGCCTGGAGGCGAACCTCGCGCTGCTCGAGTCGAACGCCGCGCTCGCCGCCGAGGTGGCGGTCGCGGCGGCTACCGCAGCCACGTCTTGACGATCGCCTTCGAGAAGTTCCAACCGTACCGGAGGGACTTCGGCTTCTTGGATTCTCCGCCGCGCCGCGTGAGGAACGTCACGGGCACCTCGACGATCCTCGCGTGCTGCCGGAGCGCTTCGATCGTCACCTCCGAGGTCCAGAACTGGTCCTGCTCGAGGATCAGCTTGCGCAGCGTGTCTGCCCGTGTCGCGCGATAGCCGCTCGAGATGTCGGTGACGCGCTGGCCCGTCAGCAGCGTCACCGCTCGGGAGAAGAAGTGGACCCCGAGGTGGCGGATCATGCTGCCCCGCTCGAAGTCGCCGAGCATGCGGGAGCCGTTTACGTGGTCGGCCTCTCCCGCGAGGATCGGCTTCACGAGCGCGGGCAGCTCCTCCGGCTGGTGTTGGCCGTCCGCGTCGATCGTGACCACAACCTCGGCGCCGAGCTTGAGGGCGATGTCGTAGCCGACGCGCAACGCGAGCCCACCGCCGCGACGGATCGGCAGGCTCGCAACGAGGGCGCCCGCGGCGCGCGCGACGTCCGGGGTCCCGTCGTCGGAGTGGTCGTCGATCACGATCGGCACGACGGGGCGCCCCTGCACCTCCGACGGCATCGCGTGGATCACCGCCGCCACGTTCTCCGCCTCGTTGTACGCGGGCGAGATCACGACGATCCGCTCCCCGTCGGGCAGCTCGGCGGCCCGGTCCCAGTCGAACGCCGCCTGCCCCATCGACTCGACGAGCAACCGGATCGAGCGCTCGTTGGTGTCGACGTACGACTGCATCCGCAGCCCGAGGAGGAACAGGATCAGGACGAACGCGAGGAGGACGCCGGTCAGCCGCTGGCCCGTACCGGGCCTGAAGTTGAACGTCTCGAAGACCGGATCGAACAGCCCCGGGGCGATCGCGAGCACGAGCAGGGCGACGGCGATCAGCGTCGAGATGATCAGCGACAGGCGGCTGATCTGCCTCCTGCGGTAGCGCGCGACCACCAGCGCGAAGATCGCGACCGCGAAGACGCCTCCGAGGATCCGCAGGGCGGACATGGGCTGGATGCTATTCGATGCACTGCTGGGGTCGGGTCAGCGCGGGTGGGTCGGCGCGAACCGTTCGTCGTCAGCGTTGGAGCGGCTCGCGGATCGCTCGCCAGCGGGTCGCCGGCATGATGTGATCCGCGATCACGCGGTTCTTATAGCGCCCGATCACCTCGAACATCGACTCGATCAATGTCTCCGAGAGCAGGTGTGGCTTCAGGCCGAGGTCCAGCAGCTTGGTGTGCCTGGGGTTGTAGTAGTGCTCCTCGAGCTCGACCCGCGGGTTGTCCACGTGCTCGACATCGACGGTCAAGCCCACCTCTGCGCCCGCATGCCGCACCAGCTCCGCGAGCTCGACGATCGAGAACTGCTCGGTGAACTGGTTGAAGACGCGGTACTCGCCGGCGTCGGGTGGGTTCGTCACGGCCAGCTCGACGCACTGGAGCGTGTCGACGATGTTGAGGTACCCGCGCGTCTGGCCGCCCTTGCCGTACGCGGTTACCGGTTGACCGATCACTGCTTGGAGGCAGAACCGGTTCAGCGCCGTGCCGAACACCTCGTCGTAGTCGAATCGCGTCAGCAGGCGCTCGTCGAGCTTGGTCTCCTCGGTATCGATGCCGTAGACGACGCCTTGGTTCAGGTCGGTCGCGCGTAGCCCCCAGACCCGGCACGCGAAGTGGATGTTGTGCGAGTCGTGCACCTTCGACAGGTGGTACATCGATCCGGGCACCTTCGGGAACGGCAGCGTGTCCGAACGGCCGTTGTGGCGGATCTCGATGAACCCTTCCTCGATGTCGATGTTGGGCGTCCCGTACTCGCCCATCGTTCCGAGCTTCACCAGGTGGGCATCGGGCGCGAGCTCCGCCATCCCGTAGACGACGTTCAAGGTGTTCACGACGTTGTTGGTCTGGGTGAACACGGCGTGCTCGCGGTCGATCATCGAATAGGGAGCGCTCGGCATCTCCCCGTAGTGCACGATCGCCTCGGGTTGGAACTCGCGGAACACGCGCTCGACGACGCTCCAGTCCGTGAGGTCCCCCTCGGTCACGCCGATCTCGCAGCCGGTCATCTCGCGGAAGGCCTCGGCGCGCGCCGGCAGCGACGGGCCGATCGGCGTCAGCGAGTCCGTCCCGGCCTCGCGGTGGGCGCGCCGGCGGAGGTAGTCGTCGACAGCGTGCACCTCGTGGCCGCGCCGCGCGAAGTGCATCGACGTGGGCCAGCCGAGGTACCCGTCGCCGCCGAGGATCAGGACTCGCATGGGTGCGCCCGTTGGGGTCTCAAGGCCGGCTCATCCTAGCAACGAGCAGGGCTGTCAACGGTGCGTCAGGCCAGCGATCCGAGCTCCTCCAGCACGCGGTCGACCTCGGCGAGCGTGTTGTAGTGGCAGAACCCGATCCGGACCGCGCCGCCCGTTCCCTCCAGGCCGAGGCGATCCATGAGCTCGAGCGCGTAGTAGTTGCCGTCCCAGACGAAGATCCCGCGCTCCGCGAGTGCTTTCGCCGTGTCCGCGGGGTGCTGGTCGCCGACGCGGACGGCGAACGTCGGCGTGCGCTCGCCGACGCGTCCGGGGTCCGAGATCCCGTACAGGCGGACGTTGCCGATCCGGCTCAGGCCGTCGAGGAAGCGTCTGGAGAGCTCGGCCTCGTACGGGACGATGACGTGGTCGAAGGCGGCGGCGATCCCTTGGCCGCTCGTCGAGGAGTTGCCGGACGAGCCCTCGTCGCCGAGCCGCGACAGGTACCCCGTCGCCGCGATCCATCCGGCGAGCGCCTCGTGGTTCTGCGTCCCCGTCTCGAACGCGAACGGCAGCGCATCTTCGGCCGGCCGGAGCTTGTACGGGCGCAACCTCGACAGAAGCTCGCGCGTTCCGAACAGGATGCCCAGGTGCGGCCCGAAGATCTTGTACGGCGAGCACACGACAAGGTCGGCACCGACGGCCCGGACGTCGATCCGCCGATGCTGGGCGAGGTGCACGCCGTCGCAGCACACGATCGCGGGCGTCCGATCGTGGACGAGCCTCGTGAGCTGGGCGGCGGGAGGGATCGATCCGACGGCGTTGGACGCCAGCGTGAACGCGACGACCTTCGTCCGTTCCGAAAGGGCCGCCTCGAACGACCCGAGGTCGAGCGTCGCGTCCTCGTCGCGGACGTCCACCCAGCGGACGGTAGCACCCGCGTCCTCGGCGGTGAGGACCCACGGGCGAACGTTGGCGTCGTGGTCCAACCGCGTGACGACGACCTCGTCGCCCGGCTCGAGCGTTCGGGCGATCGATCTGGTGATCGAGAACAGCAGGGTCGTCGCGTTCGGCCCGAACACGACCTCGTCGGCGTCTGCGTTCAGCAGATCGGCCGCGGCACGATGGGCCGAGGCGATCACGGCGTCCGTCTCCTGGCTCGTCGCGAAGGCGCCGTGGGCGTTGGCGCTGCTCCGCCGGAGGTAGCCGGCCATCGCGTCGATCACCTCTTGCGGCACCTGGGAGCCGCCCGGCGCGTCGACGAACACGGCCGGCCGTCCGTCTATCTCCCGCAACAGGGCGGGGAAGTTCGCGCGAACGCCGGCGGGGTCGAACGAACCCATCGCCGCATAGACTCGCCCACGGACGCCGACCCGGCAACCGCGCGCGTCCGGAGGTGGGGCTCATGCGCTTCGGACTCGACGTCGCTCAACACCAGCTCACGTGGACGGAGATCCTCGAGCGGACGCGTCTGGCCGAGCAGGCCGGTTTCGATGGGGCGTGGGTGTTCGACCACTTCACGGCGCTCTACGCCGATCCGGATGGACCGTGCCTCGAGGGCTGGACGCTCCTCGCGGCCCTCGCCGCCGCAACGTCCACGATCCGCCTCGGCACGCTCGTGACGGGCATGACGCACCGTCACCCTTCCGTGCTCGCGACCGAGGTCGTCACCGTCGACCACGTGAGCGGCGGGCGTGTCGAGTGCGCGATCGGCGCGGCGTGGAACCGCGAGGAACACGCCGAGCTCGGCATCGCCTTCCCGTCCGCGCGTGAACGGGCGGAGCGGCTGGAGGAAGGCGTCCAGGTGCTCCGGCTGCTCATGAGCGGCGAGCGCGCCTCGTTCGAGGGCCGGCACTACCGGCTCGACGGCGCCCTCTACCGGCCGGTACCCGTGCAGCGGCCGCACCCGCCGATCTGGATCGGGGCCTCCGGACGGAGGCGGATGCTCCCGATCGTCGGTCGCCGGGCGGACGTGTGGCACTCGTGGGGAGGTGACTACGCGGCGAGGTGGGACGTCGTGCGGCGCTCGGCCGAGGACGCGGGCCGCGATCCGGAGGCGATCGCCCGGGCCTCGAGCCTGTCGATCAGCGAGCCGTGGGACGAGGTGCGCCGCGCGTTCGATCGGCACGTCGCCAACGACGTCTCGTACCTGATCGTCGACTGGCCGAGCGAGGGCCGCGGACGGCTGATGGAGTTCATCGAGACCGTGATGCCGACGCTCGGCTAGAGCCTGTCCCAACCGTCGGGAAGCTCCGGCAGCGACCACGATGGATCGGGTCGCCAGTCGCTCCACTCGCGGTCGAACGGCGGCTCGCGCTCGAGGATCCGTCGGACCATGCGCTCGGCCTCGCCCCGGAGCCTGGGCTCGTCACCGGCCGCGACCACACCGCGGGCGATGGCTTCCGCGAGCTCGTCCTCATCCTTCCAGCGCCAGCTTCCGTCGTCCTCGACGACGGCGTCCAGTTGGAGGTCGAGGGTGTCGAACCCGACCAGCGTTCGTCGCAGCGGCTCCTCGACGTTCACGTACCACGTGAAGCCCGACCAATCGGGCCGGTAGAGCAGGAGCACCGCGGCCCAAGACCCCGGCCACGCGAACGAGAGCACGTGCGCCTCCTCCCATCGTTGCTCGACCAGGTCGAACCCGGATCGAGGCACCTTCAGCCGCCGTCCGTCGGTCGCGGTCGCGAACCACGCGATCCCTGCTGGGATGAAGAGCGTGATCCGTCCTGGATCGTCCTCGACGACGGTGCACGGGCGGGCCGACCACACGCGTCCGCGCCACACCTCGCGCAAGGCGATCGCGTCACCTGGAACGAATACCGGCACCACCTCAGCCGAGGCGGGAGCCGAACGCGGCGTTCGTCGCGTCGAGCAGCGCGGCCGCGTTGGCGCGCAGGGCCGAGACCTCGTCTCGGAGCGCCTGCGCCTTCGCCGCGTCCTTCAAGGCTGCGGCGTTGATCTCGACGTTGTACGTCGCCGACCACACCGCCGAGGAGAGCGCCTGTGCCGCGCACGCCCCGTCGGAGGCCGCGTTCGCGTTGCCGATCTCGGTGGTCTCGCGCGCGAGCTCCATCAGCTCGGCCGCGCGCTTCGCGATCTCGAGCGGGACCTCCGCTGCCGAGGCGTACCCTTGCTGGATCGCCTGGGCGCGTACCGCCCGCTCCGCGTCGGTCTCCTTCGGCAGCTTGAACGCGGCCATGACGCCGTCGAAGGCCGTCGCGTCCCGATCGGCCAGCTCCAGGAGCGCCGAGCGCGCCTCCTCGGCATCGCGCAGGATGCCGCTCATGCGCTCGTGCACCTCCTCGTAGCCCTTCTTGCCGATCGTGAGGTTGCACACCATCGAGATCAGGGCCGCGCCGGTCGCAGCGGAGACCGCGGCCACCGCGCCGCCGCCTGGCGTCGGCGCATCCGAGGCGAGCTCGGCCAGGTACGCATCGACCGTCTCGTCGCCTATGCCGCTCATCGCGACGTCCCCTCGGCGCTCACGAGCCGCTCCAGGATCTGTTGGTCCGCATCGAATCCCTCCAGTCGCAGATGCTCGGCGTCTCCGCCGGCGAGCGACGCCATCGGCGCGAGTCCGACGATCTCCGAGGACAGCACCTCCATCCCTCGCTCTCGCGCCAGACGCTCGACCGCGTCGAACGCCACACGCGGCGGCGTCACGTCGACGTCCACCAGGTTCATCGAGACCGTAACGCACCCGCGCTCGGGGACGGCGAACCCGATCGCGCGCACCGCCGGCAACCCGCCGCCGGACTCACGAACGGCCCGAGCGATCTCCCCGGCCGCTTCCTCCGTTCCGGTCAGGTACATGTTGAACGCGACGAGCGGCTTTCGTGCACCGACGGCCGTGGCGCCCGCCGGACCGATCTCGTGCGGGCCGAAGTCCGGGAGCCGCTCTCCGCGCGCGACGGCGTCGCGCAGCCCCTCGAACTCGCCCCTTCGGACCTCCGCCAGGCTCACGCGTTCGGGCACGAACGCGGCGCGGTCGTAGAGGTAGACGGGGATCCGGAGCGCGTCCGCGAGCTCCTCGGCGAACGCGCGCGCGAGGTCGACGACCTCGTCCATGGAGACGTTCGAGAGCGGCACGAACGGGATCACGTCGGCCGCTCCCATCCGTGGGTGGCCGCCCGAGTGCTTCGTCATGTCGATCAGCTCGACGGCCGTGCGCGCCCCGGCCAGCGCGCTCGCGCGCACGGCACTCGGCGCGCCGACGATCGTCGTGTCGAGCCGGTTGTGCTCGGGATCGGCCTGGCGGTAGACGAGGCGCGCGCCGGCGGGCTCGGCGAGCGCGTCGCAGATCGCGTCGATCACCTCGGCGCGCCGGCCCTCGCTGAAGTTCGGCACGCAGGCGACGAGCGCGTCGGGTTCAGCCATCGCGCCGGAAGCCTACGATGCGCGTGGTGGAACTGGACGCGCTCGCGGCGTGGCTCGAACGGTACTTCGCGGCCTGGACGTCGAACGACCCCGTCGAGGTCTCGGCGCTCTTCGCCGAGGACGCGACCTATTCCTACGGGCCGTTCCGCGAGGAGGCTCGCGGCCGAGACGAGATCGTTCGGCGCTGGGTGGACGGTGGCGCGCACCCCGGGCTCCGAACGGCGTTCGAGCCGCTCGCGGTGATGGGGGAGCGCGGCGTGGCGAGCTGGCGAGCCTCGTTCGACGCCGACGGCGGTCGGGTCGAGCTCGACGGCGTCCTGGTGCTCGACTTCGACGAGCGCGGTCGATGCGTTCGGCACCGCGAGTGGTACGCGGAACGCCGGACGACCACCTGACCCCGGTACCGCGGCTTGACTCGTGTCGGCGACCGGGCGTACATTCGAGACCCCCCTCGAACATATGTTCGATTCACTGGAGAGGGGGTATCGACCCGAGGAGACGCGGTGGTCAAGCGGTACGACGAGGAGGTCGAGGTCCGGGTCGAACGCGATGCCGGGATGCCCTCGGCGTTCGTCTGGCGGGGTCGCCGTTACGAGGTCGCCGACGTGATCGGGCGCTGGCGGATCGAGGGGCGGTGGTGGTCCGACGGCCGAGACCGGGAGTACTGGCGGGTCGAGGCCCGCGGGGGCGCGGTGTGGGACCTGTACCACGACCGGCAGCACGACCGTTGGCACATGGAGCGTCTGTGGGATTGAATCGCGGACGTGGCCGGCCTCGCGGAACCGACGGCGCTCGCCGCTCGGCTGGTGCGCGAACGGGTCCTTCCCAACGTCCAGGCATGGGAGCGCGACGCCGCCTATCCGCGCGACGTGGTGCGCGGCTCGGGGCTGACGGGACTGTTCGCGCCTTCCGACGTCGGTGGGCTGGACCTGCCGTATCCGGACGGGATGGCGGTGTTCGAGGAGCTCGGTCGGGGCGACGCCGCGTTCGCGTTCTCGCTCTCGATGCACAACGCGGTGACCTCCGTCGTTGCGCGGTTCGGCGACGAGGCGCTTCGAACGCGTTGGGCCCGGCGGCTCGCCGCGGGCGAGGCGCTCGGCGGGTTCTCGCTCACCGAACCGCACGCCGGTTCGGACGCGACCGCCATCACCACGCACGCGACCCAGACCTCGGATGGATGGCGCGTCAGCGGCCGCAAGGCCTGGGTCTCGCTCGCCGCCGAGGCGGACGTCTTCTTGGTGGTGTGCAAGACCGGCGACCAACCGGGCTATCGCGACGTCGCCGTGATGGCGGTCGAGCGGGAGGCGCCGGGCGTCTCGTTCCCGGAGATCTACCGGAAGGCCTGCGCCGACTTCCTGCCGATCGGGGAGATGGCGCTCGAGGCCGCACCTGCCAACGTGGTCTTCCCGGCGGGCGAGGGGATGCGCGCCGCGCTCGGAGCGATCGATGTCGCCCGGTGCGACATCGCGGCGATCGCGAACGGCCTCGCGGCGGCATGCCTCGACGCCGCGCTGCGGTACGGGCGCGAGCGGACGGTGTTCGGCAAGCCCGTGATCGAGCATCAGGGGGTCGCGTGGACGCTCGCCGACGCCGAGACCGACCTGGTCGCGGGCCGTCTGCTGGTCCGCTACGCCGCCGCGCGCCTGGGTACGCCCGAGGGTTCGGTGGCGGTGGCCCACGCCAAGCGGTTCTGTCCGGACGCGGCGCTTCGCACCGCGATCGCTTCCAGCGAGGTGCTCGGGGCGTACGGCTGGCTGCGCGATCACCCGTTCGACCGCGCGATCGCGCTCGCGAAGATGCTCCAGGTCGTGGACGGCACCACCGAGATCCAGCGCGTCGTGATCGCTCGCGACCTGGCCAGACGTGCGGAGGCGTTGTAGATGACGGATGTGCGAGTGATCCCGTTCATGGTCTCGGAGTTGCGCCTGCCGGCCGAGGAGCAGCAGATGCTCGGCCGCGAGTGGTGGCCGTCGTACGCGCACGCGGTCGTGCATCGGGATGGCGTCTTCCTGTTCGACAACGGTGTCGGGTTCGGCGATCCCGAGATCGAGGCGTCGTTCTCGCCGCGCGTCACGCGGATCGAGGACGCGCTCGCCGAGCACGGGATCTCGCTCGCGGACGTGACCGGCGTCGCGAACTGTCATCTCCACTTCGACCACAGCGGTCAGAACGCTCGGCTCCCATCGGGCGTGCCGATCTTCGTGCAGCGCGCCGAGTGGGCCATGGTGCACGAGCCCGACTACACCGTTCCTGCGTGGATCGACGTCCCGGGCCTCGCGTACGAGGTGATCGACGGCGCGGTCGACGTCGGACCGGGTCTGCGCCTGATCCCCACGCCGGGTCACACGGCCGGTCACCAGTCGTTGGTGGTCGAGTCGCCCGAGGGCACCGTCGTCCTCGCGGGACAGGCGTTGCAGTCACGAGCCGAGTGGGAGGGCGCCACCGAGCCGAGCGCGTCCGGCGCGTCGGCGGCGCGCGACCCCGCGTACCCGCGTTCGGTCGAGCGGCTCCGAGCGCTCGACCCGGTCCGCGTGCACTTCGCACACGACGCCGCCGTCTGGGAGCGCTAGCGCTCGCGAACGCACGGCCGGAGCGATGAGATGGTCGGCGGGTTCGTCCATCTCGACGTCCGCTCGTTCTTCTCCCTGAAGGAAGGCGCGTTCTCACCCGAAGCGCTCGCGCGTCGCGCGGCCGAGCTCGGGATGCCGGCGGTCGCGCTCGTCGACCGTGACGGGCTCTACGGCGC
>JBMDWR010000144.1:0-2413 GCA_048594645.1 Actinomycetota bacterium | reverse complement strand
TGCGGCGGAAGGAGCTGGTGCAGATCGATACGGCGAGCGAGACGCGAGACCTCACCCCCGACGAGCTCAGGGACGCGATCGAGGCCTCGCTGCGGGACTTCAAGGAGGGCGACATCCTCGAGGGCACGGTCGTCAAGATCGACCGTGACGAGGTGCTCCTCGACATCGGCTACAAGTCCGAAGGCGTCATCCCGACCAAGGAGCTCTCGATCCGCCACGACGTCGACCCGACGCAGGTGGTCAAGGTCGGGGATCAGGTCGAGGCCCTCGTGCTCCAGAAGGAGGACAAGGAAGGGCGGCTGATCCTCTCGAAGAAGCGCGCGCAGTACGAGCGCGCATGGGGCCGGATCGAAGAGGTCATGCAGTCCGGTGGAACGATCAAGGGGCCCGTGATCGAGGTCGTGACGGGCGGCCTGATCCTGGACATCGGCCTGCGCGGGTTCCTGCCCGCATCCCTGGTCGACCTGCGACGCGTTCGGGACCTACACCCGTTCGTCGGGACGGAGCTCGAAGCCAAGATCATCGAGCTCGACCGCAACCGCAACAACGTCGTGCTCTCGCGGCGTGCCTTCCTGGAGGAGTCGCAGAGCGAGGGTCGGAAGAAGTTCCTGGAGTCGCTGCAGAAGGGCGAGCGCCGCAAGGGGACCGTGTCCTCGATCGTGAACTTCGGCGCGTTCGTCGATCTCGGCGGCGTCGACGGCCTGGTGCACGTCTCCGAGCTCTCGTGGAAGCACGTGGATCACCCGAGCGAGGTGGTCCAGGTCGGCCAGGAGGTCGAGGTCGAGGTGCTCGACGTCGACCTGGACCGCGAGCGCGTGTCGCTCTCGCTGAAGGCCACGCAGGAGGACCCCTGGAAGGAGTTCGAGCGCAAGTACTCGGCTGGCGAGATCATCGACGGTCAGGTGACCAAGCTGGTGCCGTTCGGTGCGTTCGTGCGGGTCGCGGCCGGGATCGAGGGACTCGTCCACATCTCGGAGATCTCCGAGCAGCACATCGAGACGCCCGAGAGCGTTCTCTCGGTCGGCGACGAGGTGCGTGTGAAGGTGATCGAGGTCGACGTGCCGCGCCGGCGGATCAGCCTTTCGATGCGCCAGGTCGGCGGTGCGATGCCGCGTCCCGCGACCGAGATCGAAGAGGAGGAGGCCGAAGCCCCACCCGAGCCGGAGGCGATGGCGGCTGGTGCTCCGCCCCCCTCGCCCGCGCAGCTCGAGGAGCCGGCTCCGGTGGCCGCTCAGGCCGACGAGGGACCCGACGGTGGCGCGGGGTCGGCCCCCGCCCCGACCGCGGCCCCCGAGGCCGGTCCGAGCGAGGAGGCGAAGGAGCCCGAAGCGGCTCCCGCCGAGGCCGCGACCGACGAAGCCGCCGAGGGGAGCGAGGAGGACATCTCGCTCGAGGCGATCCTCGAGGACCTGAAGCGCCGCGAAGGTCGCTCGGGCTAGCCGGTGCTGCTCGTCGGCCTGACGGGCGGGATCGGGTCGGGAAAGTCCACCGTCGCTCGGATGCTCGAGGAGCATGGCGCCGTCGTGTTCGACGCCGACGCGCTCGCCCGGAAGGCGGTCGAACCGGGGACACCCGGGCACGACGCGGTGATCGAGCGCTTCGGCGCAGCCGTGCTCGCGCCGGGCGGCGGGCTGGACCGCGAGGCGCTCGCGAGCATCGTATTCGCGGATCGGGCGGCCAGACGAGACCTCGAAGCGATCGTGCATCCCGAGGTGCGCCGCCTGTTCGCCGAGGGCACAGAGGCGTACCACGACACCGACCGTGTGGTGGTCTTCAGCGCGCCGCTCCTCGTCGAGACCGGCATGCACACGGCGTTCGACGTCTTGGTGGTCGTCTCGGCGGAACCACGGACGCAGGTCGAGCGCCTGATGCGTGACCGCGGCATGTCCGAGGAAGCGATCCAGACCCGGATCGGGGCCCAGGCTCCGCCCGAGGCCATGGCCGAGGTGGCCGACATGCTCGTGGACAACGACGGCACGCTGGGCGAGCTCGAGCAACAGGTCGCGCGTCTGGGGTCCACCCTCGCGGAGCGAGCGGCCGCCTCACGTCGCGCCTGAGGGGCCGTGGATATCCTTCCGGCGTGTCGTCACACACGTACGCCGCCGTGTTCTTCGACGCGGGGGAGACGCTCGTCCACCCGCATCCCACGTTCCCGGACCTGTTCGCCGAGGTCCTGCGCCGCGAGGGGCACGACGTCTCGCCGGAAACCGTACGCGAACGCGGCCACGTCGTGTTCGACCGCTTCCGCTCGGCGGCACAGGCGAACGAGCTGTGGACGACCTCGCCCGAGCGCTCGCGACGCTTCTGGCACGACGTGTACGGGATCTTCCTGCGAGAGCTCGAGATCCCGGACGCGAACGGGTTGATCGACGTCGTCTACCGCGAGTTCACCGACCTCGCGAACTACCGGCTG
>JBMDWR010000143.1:0-11733 GCA_048594645.1 Actinomycetota bacterium | reverse complement strand
CATCGAGCGGATCTCGTCGTCCGAGATGACGTCCCGTCGGTACGAGATGCCGGTGTTGTAGACGACGTACGGAACCGTGTACCGCCACTCCTGGTCGTAGTACGGGTTCTGGTACGCGGGCCAGCAGTTCGCTTCGAGGTTCGGGATCAGCTCGTGGTTCAGCGGCTGGAGGAGGCCTGCCACCGCGAGCCGCGGGACGACGTCGATCGTCGGGAAGAACACGTCCGCTTCGATCTGCCCCGTCTGCATCTTCGCGACCGCCTCGTCCATGTTGTTGAAGGTGGTCACGGCGTTGAAGGAGATGTCGTGATCGCTGTACTGCTCGACGAACCGTCGAAGGACGTTCTTCCACAGGTACGCGTCCCAGTTGTATATCAACAGCTCCGCGCCCTGTTCGATCGGCGTGTCGGCCGCGATCGGGTCACCCTTCATCGGGAGCGTGACCGGGGTGTCGGGTCGTGGAACGAGCAGGTCGACCTGCTCCTCCTGTTCGGTCCCGGGCTTCGAGCAGGCGGCGAGGAGCGCCGCCATGCTCGGAAGCGCGACGGCTGTTCCCGCTGACCGCCGAAGGAACTCACGGCGGCTGAGACCCGACGAACGTTCGCGTGGATGCACCGTTCCCCCTCCGATCTCCGTTCTCCTGGACGCTGGCCGTTTGAGCAGCCGTTCAACGCGTGGGTACCACAGCGGCACCGCACTCCGCAAGGCACGTATCGTCGGCATCGTGTCCACAGGGGCCGATGTCGTGGTCGTGGGAGCCGGGTTCGCCGGGCTCGCCGCCGCGCTCGCCCTGACCGAAGCGGACCTGCACGTGATCGTGCTGGAGGCGCGCGACAGGGTCGGCGGCAGGGTCTTCTCGGTCCGTCTGGGCAACGGAGAGATCGCCGAGCTGGGCGCCGAGTGGGTGATGCCGGAGGACGGGGTGCTCGAGGCGATCACCGCGAGGCTGGGGCTGCGCCTCGTCGACGCAGGCGTCGACTACCTGCGCCGGCAGCCGCGAGGGAGCCGAGCGGTCGGGCTTGACGAGGTGGATGGCTTCCTCGCCGCGGCCGACGACGAGCTGGCTCGCGCCGGTCGCACGGCCTCGCCGCTCGGGGAGGTGATCGACCGCGCCGGCGGAGACGAACGCGCGCGTGCGGCCGTTCGCGCTCGGCTGCAGGGGACCTTCGCGACGGATCTGTCTGGCGTGCCCGTCCCGACCGCGTGGCGGTTCGCCGCCCCGCCTGCGGTGTATCGCCGCGTCGGCGGCGGGGCATCGACGATCGCGGACGCGATCGCCGGGCGGCTGGCCGACGTTCGGCTGCGGTGCCGAGTCGTTCGCATCGCCGCGAGCGGCCGGGGGATCGTGGTCTCCTCGGATCGCGACGAGGCTCGGTGCTCGGCCGCGATCGTCGCGGTGCCCGCCCCGATCGCCTCCGAGATCGCGTTCGAGCCCTCGCTCCCGGCGGAGCAGCGGCGCGCGTTCGCCGAGCTGCCGATGGGCGTCGCCGCGAAGCTCGCGGTGCCGCTCGCCACCGAGCCGCCGCGTCTCGCGGTTCAGTGCGTGGACCTTCCGTTCTGGTTGTGGACGGCGAACGGCCCGACCGGCACGCCGAGGCGCGTCGTGACGTCGTTCGCGGGCAGCGAGCTGCCGCACGTGGAGCTCGGGATCGAGGGGGGCGATCCCTCGGCGTGGGTGGGGCGGATCCTCGAGCTGGCACCCGAGCTCGTCCCGGCCGGCGAGCCGGTGATGAAGGTGTGGAGCGCCGATGCGCTCGCCCGAGGCGCGTACTCGTGGTGGGACGAGCGTTCGCTCGCACGTGCGGGGGTGTTCGAACGGATGCACGGTCGCGTCGCGTTCGCCGGCGAGCACACCGCACGCGAGCGTTCGGGGACGATGGACGGTGCGCTGAGGAGCGGGGCGCGCGCCGCCGCCCAGATCGTCGGCATCCTGCGCGGCGGAGATGGCGGGACGGCCTGAAGCGCGGTTCAGTCGCGTGTGTATCATCGCGGCCCATCCAGACTGGGGGGAAGGGGTGAGCGACACGGAACCGGTCCTGCTGAGCGAGGACGTTGGGCCGGTTCGACGGCTCACGTTGAACCGCCCGGCCTCCCTGAACGCCTTGAACCGAGAGCTGATGGACGCCCTCGAAGCCGCGTTCGCCGACGCCGCCGAGGATCCGGCGGTCCACGTCGTGATCCTCCGAGGGCAGGGGCGAGCCTTCTGCGCCGGCTACGACCTGAACGAAGACGCGGGCGAGGGCGTCCTGGACGCGGCCGACTGGCATCGCGAGCTCGATCGCGACACCGTTCGTCTCCTCGCGATCCTCGAGCAGCCGAAGCCCGTCATCGCATCCGTGCACTCGTACTGCCTCGCCGGTGGGACCGACCTGATGCTCGCGTGCGACCTGGCCGTTGCCGCGGACGACGCGATGTTCGGGTACGTCGACGTGCGGTTCGGCTCCGGCGTCGTGTCGATGTTCCTGCCGTGGGTCGTGGGCGTGAGGAACGCCAAGGAGCTCGTGTTCACCGGCGAGGACAGGGTCCCCGCATCCGAGGCGCTGCGGATCGGGTTGGTGAACCGCGTCGTCCCACGGGCCGAGCTCGACGACGCGACGATGGCGTTGGCCGAGGAGATCGCCAAGAACGAGCCGTTCGTCGTGCAGACGATGAAGGCGTCGATCAACCGGGCGTGGCAGGTCGCCGGCCTCCGAGCCGCGCTGGATGCCAACACCGAGCTGGACGTGATGATCGAGACGGCCAACCTTCCGGCACGCGACGAGTTCCGCAGGATCACGCAGGAGGAGGGCCTGAAGGCCGCCATCGCCTGGCGCGACGCGCGGTATCGGGACCGAGCGTGATCTACGGCCTCGCGGCGGCGTTCGGCTGGGGGCTCGGGGACCTCTGGGCGGCGATCTCTGGCCGCCGGATCGGCAGCGGCCGGACGCTGGTGATCGCCCAGATCGCTGTAGCGATCTTCGCCACCCTCCTGTTGGTCCTCGCGAGGCCGGATCTGTCCGGTCTCCCGAAGGTGGTCCCGTGGCTGATCCCCGCTGCCTTCGTCGGCGCCGCCGCGTTCGCTACGTTGTACCGCGGCCTCGAGCTCGGTCCGGTCGCGGTCGTGTCGCCGGTGTTGGCCACCTACGCGGTGATCCCGGTCATGCTGTCCGTGGCACTGCTGGGCGAGAGGCTCGGCGCGATCGAATGGTGGGGGGCCGCGGTGACGATCGCGGGGGCGGTGTTGACGTCGACCGATCTTCGAGCGCTCGCGGGCGGAACGTTCACTCGGTTCGCCGGCGTTCCGTGGGCGATCGCGTCGACCCTGCTGTTCGGGGTCGCGACCTACGTCTTGGGATGGTCGGCGAAGGAAGCGGGCTTCCTTCCCTCGATGTGGTTCGCCCGCGTGACGTTGTCGATCGTCGTCGTCGGAGCCGCGTCCATCGCGTGGCTCCGCGCCAAGAAGGATGGCCCACTGCACGCCGAGATCCCGCCCGCAGCGTTCCGGCTCGCCGCGATCGCCGGGGTGATGGAGTTGCTCGGGACGATCGTGTACGCGCGCGGCGCTCAGGTGGGTCTCGTCTCGATCGTGACGGCAGCCTCGGCCACCTACCCGGTGATCCCGGTGCTCGGAGGCGTCGCCCTCCTGCATGAACGCCTGGTGGCAAACCAGTACGTCGGTGTCGGCCTCGTCATCACCGGCCTGTTGATGCTCGGGCTCGGGTGACGGCTCGGCTCGTCACCCGGGATCCGTTCCGGGGGATCGGCGGTAGAAGTCGACCCTCTCGGGTGGGAGCGGCGTGTTGCCGAGGATCACGTCCGCCGCCTTCTCGGCGACCATCATGACGGGCGCGTAGATGTTGCCGTTCGGCACGTAGGGGAACACCGAGGCGTCCACGATCCGCAGGCCCTCGAGACCGTGCACACGCATGCTCGTCGGGTCGACCACGGACATCTCGTCGGTCCCCATCTTGCACGTGCACGAGGGATGCAGCGCCGTCTCTGCGTCGCGTGCGACCCACGCGAGGATCTGCTCGTCCGTCCGAACCTCCGGTCCCGGCGAGATCTCGCCGCCGTTGTAGGGGTCCATGGCGGGCTGGCGCAGGATCGTCCTCGCCACGTGGATCGCCTCCACCCACTCGCGCCGGTCCTGTTCGGTCGACAGGTAGTTGAAGCGCAGCGCGGGATGGACGCGCGGATCGGCGGTCACGGCCTTCACGGATCCGCGCGCATCGGAGTACATCGGGCCGATGTGCACCTGGTAGCCGTGGCCCCCGGCCGGCGCCGAGCCGTCGTAGCGGATCGCGATCGGCAGGAAGTGGAACATCAGGTTGGGATACGCGACGTCGTCGTTGCTGCGGACGAACCCCCCGCCCTCGAAATGGTTCGTCGCACCGGGACCGCGGCGGAACACGAGCCACTGGAACCCGATCCACGGGCGGTACCGCCACTTGAGGTACGGCGCGACCGAGACGGGCTGCGTGCACGCGTGCTGCACGTACACCTCGAGGTGATCCTGGAGGTTCTCGCCGACGCCGGGGACGTCCTGCACGACGTCGATGCCGAGCGCTGCTAGCTCGGCCGCGTTGCCGACGCCGGACACCTGGAGCGTCTGTGGCGTGTTGATCGCGCCCCCGCACACGATCACTTCACCCGCGCGGACGCGCCGTACCCGCCCTCGGCCTCGCGTGTACTCGACCCCGACCGCCCGCGTTCCGTCGAACAGGATCCGCGTGACGAACGTGCGCGTCCGCACCTCCAGGTTCTGGCGACCCATGACGGGGCGCAGGTACGCCCGAGAGGCCGAGAGCCGTCGCCCACGGTGGACGTTGCGGTCGAACGGCGCGAAGCCCTCCTGGCGATACCCGTTCACGTCGTCGGTCAGCGCGTATCCCGCCTGGTGCGCGGCCTCGAAGAACGCGCCGAACAGCGGGTTGGTGGCCGGTCCGCGTTCGAGGACGAGCGGTCCGCCGTGGCCTCGGAAGACGTCGGCGGGATCCGCGGCCAGGCAGTCCTCCATCCGTCGGAAGTACGGGAGGCAATGCGCGTGATCCCAAGTATCCATCCCGGCGTCGACCGCCCACCGCTCGTAGTCGAGCGGGTTGCCTCGCTGGAAGATCATCCCGTTGATGCTGCTCGAGCCCCCGAGCACCTTCCCGCGCGCGTGGTAGATGCGCCGGTTGCCCATCTGCGGTTCGGGCTCCGACTCGTACTTCCAGTCGTAGAACCGGTTGCCGATCGGGAACGTGAGCGCCGCCGGCATGTGGATGTAGACGTCCCACGGGTAGTCGGGACGCCCGGCCTCGAGCACGAGCACCCGGTTCGACGGGTCTGCGGAGAGCCGGTTCGCCAGCACGCTCCCTGCCGAGCCGCCCCCGACGATCACGAAGTCGAACGCCAACGTCATGGGCGCCAGTTTGCCCTAACCGAGGTCGGGCGGCTGAGCTCGCCCGGCTACCTTGCATCGTTCGGGCCGTCGGAGACATGATGCGGCCTGAACGCACCTCGAGACGTTGCGCAGCGAGCTTGCTCGGTTGGGGGATCCGGTGACTCTTGCGACTACCGACACGGCTGTGTCTTGCCGTGGGGTCTGGAAGGTCTACGGACCGCACCCTGAGCGCATCGTCGACTCGCCAGACGCGGACCTCCCGCGCCCCGAACTGCTCGAGAAGACCGGTTGCGTAGCGGCCGTCAAGGACGTCTCGTTCGACGTCATGCCCGGTGAGGTCTTCGTCGTCATGGGGCTGTCGGGCTCGGGCAAGTCGACGCTCGTCCGGATGATCAATCGGCTTCATGCTCCGACGTCGGGGCAGGTGCTCATCGATGGCGAAGATGTGCTCTCGCTCACGGACGAACGTCTTCGGGAGTTGCGGCGACAGAAGGTCAGCATGGTTTTCCAGCACTTCGGACTGCTCCCGCATCGTCGGATCGCAGACAACGTGGCGTTCGGGTTGGAGGTCCGAGGGGTCGACAAGGTGGAGCGTCTGACGAAGGCAACCGAGGTGCTTGAGATCGTCGGACTCGCGGGGTGGGGCCAGCACTATCCCGATGAGCTGTCGGGCGGCATGCAACAGAGGGTGGGGCTCGCGCGCGCGCTCGCAACCGATCCCGAGATCATGCTCTTCGACGAACCCTTCAGCGCGCTCGACCCACTGATCCGGCGGGATATGCAGGACGAGGTGATCCGGCTGCAGCGCGAGGTGCGCAAGACGATGATCTTCATCACACACGATCTCGCCGAGGCCCTCAAGCTCGGGGACCGCATCGCGATCATGAAGGATGGTGCATTCGTCCAGGTCGGGACGCCAGAGGAGGTCGTGGCGCACCCCGCGGACGACTACGTCGCGGACTTCACGCGGGACGTCCCGCGGGCGCACGTCCTCACGGCACGCTCCATCATGCGTCCGGTCGATGGAACGATGGCTCCCGACGGACCATCGGTTCAGGCGGATACGGTCGTACAGGATCTGCTCGGACTCGTCGTTCGGTCGGACCGAGAGATCCGAGTGCTCGACGGCGAAACGCCCATCGGCTCCATCGACCGGGACGCGGTGATGGCCTCCTTGATCGAGGATCGATAGCCATGGCGGTCGACCAACGGGCCAGGACTGCGTCTACCCTGTCGGTTCCGCCCGAGACCATCGCCCTACTCGAAGAGCCGAGCCCATGGCCGCGTCGCATCTCCTGGATGCTTGTGTCGGTCGCCATCGTATGGGTCGGCTTGACGTGGCTGACGCCGGGGTTCCCGGACGGATGGGTCGTCGACGTCACGGGCCGGTTCGACGCGTTCCGAGATTGGGCGATCGAGAACAGCTCTACGAGCTGGCTGTTCATCTACATCCTCGACCCGATCGAACAGGCCGTCACGACCCTCTTCGAAGTCACGATCACCATCCTCGAGCGCATGACATGGTTCGGGCTCGTCATCGGTGCCGCCTCTCTCGCCGGCGTGGTTGCGGGGTGGAGATTGGCTGTGCTCGCCGCCGCCGGCGCGCTCAGCTTCGGGTTCCTTGGAGTGTGGGAAGCGGCGCTGGAGACCCTCGCCCTGATGATCGTCTCCGTATCCATGGCGCTCGTGATCGGCATCCCCCTCGGGATCTGGGCGGGTCGCCGGCCGCGCGCCGAACGGGTCCTTCGCCCGATCCTTGACGCCATGCAGACGATCCCTGCTTACGCGTACCTGCTGCCGTTCGTCCTGCTGTTCGGCGTCGGTGAGCCGCCCGCGCTCCTTGCGACACTCGCGTTCGCGCTCCCTCCGGTGGTCCGCCTGACCGCCCTCGGGATCCGGGGCGTGTCGACGACGGCCGTCGAAGTCTCGGATGCGTTCGGCGCGACGGCGCGGCAAACGCTGCGGAAGGTCCAGGTGCCCCTGGCCAAGCCCTCGATCATGCTGGGCGTCAACCAGACCATCATGATGGCGTTGGGCATGGTGGTGATCGCCGCGTTCGTCGGGGCCGGCGGTCTGGGTCAGACCGTGATCGACGGCCTGCAGCGGCTCGACGTCGGCGAGGCGTTGAACGGCGGCGTCGCGATCGTCGTCATGGCGATCGTCCTTGACCGCGTCACGACCGCGTGGAGCCAACGCGAACGCAAGCGCAGCCGACCGGTGAGGATCGGTGGACGGGTCGTCCGCCGGCGGCTCCTCGTGGTCGCGGCGATCGGCGCGACCGTCCTCGCGATCGTGATCGGGCGCGAGATCCTCCGGCAACAGGATTTCCCGGAAGGATGGGAAACGTCGCTGGCGACACCTGCGAATGCCGTCGTCGAGTGGTTCCAGGCGAACCTCGATAGCGTGTCGGGTCCCCTGAGCGACTTCCTGATCAAGTACGTCCTCGATCCGATCGAACGACTCCTCCTCGGTGTTCCGTGGTGGATCGTGGCCGGTGGGTTCGCCGTTATCGCGTTCCGGCTGGCCGGTATCAGATTGGCGTTCGGCATGCTGGCGTGTGTGACGGCGATCGGTCTGCTCGGTATGTGGACGTTCGCGATGGGGACCTTGACGGAGGTCCTCGTCGCCGTCGTCATCACGATCGCGTTCGCGATCCCCCTCGGGATCCTGGCGGCGCGCAGCGATGTCTTCGAACGCCTCTCGAGGCCGGTGCTCGACGCGATGCAGACCATGCCGGCGTTCGTCTACCTGGTTCCGGTGCTGCTGCTGCTCGAGCCTGGACGCGTCCCAGCGATCATCGCCTCGTTCGTGTACGCGCTCCCGGTCGGCATCCGCCTGACGAACCTCGGCATCCGGGAGGTGCCCGACGAGCTCGTTGAGGCTGGCATCGCCTTCGGTTCGACGCGCACGCAGTTACTTCGGAAGGTGCAGCTCCCAGCGGCCAAGCCCTCGATATTGCTGGGAGTCAACCAGACCATCATGATGGTGCTCTCCGTCGTCATCATCGCCGGCCTGATCGGTGCGGCGGGTCTGGGCCAAGAGGTGGTCTTCGCTCTCGGTAAGCAGCAGATCGGGCGAGGTGTGGTCGCGGGCGTCTGCATCTTACTTCTCGCGATCGTCCTGGACCGAATATCTCAGGCGATGGGGTCGGCCGCTCGTACCATGCGTGGTCCCGTGGGGATCGGCCTGGGCTGGTGGACGCGTATCCGGGCGATCCCGGTCAAAGGCAACGGGAACAACGAAGCGGGGAAGGGGGAGTGATGAGGAAGCACTTGTGGCTGGTGGCGACCGCTGCGGTCGGTTCGCTCCTGCTCGCGGCATGCAGCGACGTCGAGGAAGGTGGCGACGGCGGTGGCGGAGGAGGCGGAGCTGAGACGGGTGCGGCGGCCGCCCAGTGCGGAGACGAGACGATCGTGATCGCGGTCAACCCCTGGGTGGGTGCAGAGGCGAATGCGAACGTGGCGAAGGTCGTCATGGAGCAAGAGATGGGCTGCACGGTCGAACTCCAGGAGATCAACGAATCGGCGCAATTCCCCGCGATGGCTGACGGCGACGTGGACGCGACGCTCGAGGTCTGGCCGTCCGGACACGCGAAGGATCGCGAGGACTACATCGATGGCACGGGCGAGGTGGTCGACGGGGGTGAGCTCGGCATCATCGGCAACATAGGGTGGTTCACGCCGTCCTACGTCGTGGAGCAGAACCCCGATTACGCAACGTGGGAAGGGTTCAAGGACGACGCCGACATCTTCTCGACGGCGGAGACCGGCGATAAGGGACGATTCCTCGGAGCCGACACGACGTACTCGATCTTCGACGAGGCGATCATCACGAGCCTCGGCCTGGATCTCGAGGTCGTTTACTCCGGCTCGGAGACAGCTTCGCTGGCCGCCCTCGACAAGGCCGTTCAGGATCAAGAGCCGATCCTCATGTACTGGTGGACCCCGCAGTGGGCGAACGCGAAGTACGACCTCGTCGAGGTCGAGCTGCCGCCGTTCGACGAGGAGTGTGAGCAGATCGCGCTCGAGGATCCGGATGTAGCGGAGGGATACGACTGCGACTACGCGGAGGATGTCCTCTACAAGGCGTTCAGCGCAGAGTTGGAGACGAAGGACCCGGCCACGTTCGAGTTCCTCTCGAACTTCCAGTGGACCGCAGACGACCAGAACGAGGTCGCACTGGCGATCGAGGAGGGCACGGACCCGGAAGAGGCGGCTCAAGCATGGCTCGATCAGAACGAGGAGACCTGGCAGGCCTGGCTGCCGCCTGCGTCTTGAGTGACTGACGTTCGCGCCGCGGATGGTGAGGGGCGGTCGAACCGACCGCCCCTCGTACCCCTTATGGGACGGAGTGTGCGATGAGCGAGCGTGTCCGGATGTTGGTCGCCGGCGCCTGGGTGGATGCCGAGAACGATGCGACGTTCGAAGCGTTCTCGCCGTCGAGCGGCGAGGTCATCGCGCGGGTCCCCGAGGGGACCCGCGAGGACGTCGCCCGAGCGGTCGACGCGGCGCGTGAGGCGTTCGAGCTGTGGTCGTCCCGATCTGCGTTCGACCGGGCGGCCGCGATGCGCCGGGTGGCCGAGGTCATCGAAGGCCGCCGCGACGACCTTGCGCGGATGCTGGCGCTCGACCAGGGGAAGCCGTTTCACGCCGAGGCGTACGACGAAGTCGACGAGCTCGTCGCGTACTTCGAGATGGCGGCGGCGGACGCGACGCGGATCGAGGGCTTGTTACCGCCGAGCGTCGACGCGAGCAACCGCGTGTACCTCTATCGCGTGCCGCGGGGTGTCGTCGGTGTGATCAGCCCCTGGAACTGGCCGTACACGATGCCAGCCGAGATCGTGGCCCCGGCACTCGCGTGCGGTGACACCGTCGTGCTCGCGCCGGCGCCCTCGACCAGCGTCTGCGCTGTCCGTCTGGCCGAATGCCTCGTCGAGGCCGACCTCCCGCCGGGAGTGTTCAACCTCGTGACGGGTCCCGGGCCGGTGGTCGGCGACGCGGTAGCCGCGCACCGCGGTACGGCCGCCGTGGGTTTCATCGGATCGATCGCGACGGGTCATCGGGTGGCAGAACGCGCGGCCGGCAAGGAGCTGCTGCTCGAGATGGGCGGCAACGGCCCACTCGTCGTGCTCGAGGACGCGGACCTCGACGCGGCCGTCGAGGCGACCCTCACCGCCTGCTTCCTCAACGCGGGGCAGAGTTGCACGGCGGGCGAACGCATCCTCATCCACGCGGCCGTGCACGAGGCGTTCGTCGGCAAGCTGAGCGCCGCGATCGCTGAGCGGATCCGTCTGGGCGATCCGTTCGATGAGGCGACGACGATGGGCCCGCTCAACAACGCGGCGGTGGCAACCAAGACCGAGCGTCACGTGTCCGAAGCGGCCGACCGCGGTGCCCGCGTGCTGGTCGGCGGGGAGCGAGCCGCCGGGTTCAGCACGGAGCTGTTCTTCGAGCCCACGATCCTCGATGGCGTGACCGACGAGATGGAGATCGCGCGTCACGAGACGTTCGGGCCAGTGGCGCCGATCTCGACGATCCGACACGAGGACGAAGCGATCGCGCTCGTGAACGGCTCGGAGTACGGCCTGTTGTCGGCGGTGTTCACCCGGGACGTCGGCCGTGGACTCCGATTCGCCGAGCGCGTTCGGACAGGCTGGGTGAACGTGAACGAGGGAACCAACTACTGGGAGTCGCACCTGCCGTTCGGCGGGCGCGCGGGCTCGGCGAGCGGTGTCGGGCGCGTCGGTGGCCGCTTCTCGATGGAGCGGCTGACGGAGCTCAAGACGATCGTCGTACGCCTCGGCTGAGAGTCCTCCACCCGGACGATCCGGGCCGTTCATGCGGAACCTGATCGTGACGCCTGCTCTGCCGGCTTGTTCCTGGCAGGGGTGACCTGAGAGACTCCCGCCCATGCGGGAGGAGGCGCGAGCCGTCGTCGTGGGCGCCGGCATCGTCGGCAACAGCATGGCCTATCACCTCGCGCGGCTCGGCTGGACGGACCTGGTCCTGATCGACAAGGGGCCGATGCCCAACCCCGGTGGTTCGACGGGCCACGCGTCGAACTTCATCTACCTCGTCGACCACTCCAAGGAGATGACGGCCTTCACGCTCGAGAGCGTCCGCCAGTACAAGGAGCTCGGCGTGTTCACCGAGAGCGGCGGGGTCGAGGTCGCCCGCACGCCAGAGCGCATGGAGGAGCTCCAGCGCCGGATCACCTCGGCCACGTCCTGGGGGATCGAACCGGTCGAGCTCCTGTCGCCGGCCGAGACGAAGAAGCTCGTGCCGTTCATCGACGAGGACGTGATCCTCGGCTCGTTCTGGACGCCGGGGGTCGGCGTCGTCGACTCGCTCCGCGCCGGCACGCTGATG
>JBMDWR010000142.1:0-10137 GCA_048594645.1 Actinomycetota bacterium | reverse complement strand
CGCCGAGGATGGTTGCATCGGCGCGCTCGAGCGAGCACGCTCGTGCCGCGGTTGACGCCCGTGCGGCCGTCCGATAGGAAAGGGCCTTCCCCGATGGCCGAGAACCCCACAGGAGCCCGCGTCGTCGTCCGTCGCGTCCTCGCCGTCCTGGCGGCGCTTGCGCTCGTGACGACGTTGGCGCAGGTGGCCGCGGCGGAGCCGTCGACCAAGCAGAAGCTCGAGGCGGCGAAGCGCGAGTTCGAGCAGCTCAGGGACCAGATCGCGGCGCAGCAGCAGGTGCTCAACCGTCTGTCGCTCGAGGCGGCCAAGCTCGCCGAACGTTGGGAGGTAGCGAACGGCCGCTACGAGCAGATCATGCTGCGCCTTCGAGAGACGCGCTTAGCCCTCGGCGCGGCGCAGGACGAGTACCAGGCTTTGCGGGGCAGGCTCGAGGAGCGCGCGCGTCAGGCCTTCATCACCGGTCCCGGCAGCGGGCTCGAGTTCCTCCTCGGCGCGACATCGATCGCCGACCTGTCCGCTCGCGTCGAGTACGTGGACGCGCTCAGCCAGGAGGACGCCGACCTCGCCACAGAGGTGCAGAACCTCCGCAACACGCTCGCGGCGAAGAAGGACGACCAGGAGGAGCTTCAGGCCAGGAGAGCCGAAGCGGTCCGCAAGGTCGAGGACGCACAGGCGAGGATCGACGCGAAGCTCGACGAGCAGCAGGCGGTTCTCGACGACCTCAACGCGAAGAAGGCACGCGCCGAGGACCTCGTCGAGGATCTCGAGAAGAAGTACAAGCGGGAGCTCGCGGCGATGTTCGACGTGCGGTTCTTCGACGGCGTGCTGAAGGTCTGTCCGGTGGACCAGCCACGCGCCGTCTACGACGGGTTCGGCGCGCCGAGGTACGCGGGCGGCTATCACCCGCATGCCGGCAACGACATCATCGCGCCGCAGGGCACCCCGATCCGCGCGACGTTCGACGGGTACGCGCAGGCCGGGACCAACGCGCTGGGCGGGTACTCGGTGAACGTCTACGGCGACCTCGGCTACACCTACAACGCCCACCTGATGCAACCCGGGTACACGGGGCAGGTCTCGGCGGGGCAGATCGTCGGGTACGTGGGCGAGACGGGCGACACGAGCACGCCGCACGATCACTTCGAATGGCACCCGAATGTGATCCCGAGCGAGTGGCCGCCGAGCCCCTACGGCTACAGCGTGATCGGCGGCGCGATCAACCCCTTCCCGCTCCTCTCGCAGGTCTGCTAGTCGCGGCGGACGGCTCGCGGGCCGGATCCGCCCCGATCAGCCGCGGGACCTGCGGCGAACGAGCACCACGACGGCGAGCGCCGTGAGCACCGCCGTCGCCGCGACGATCGCGATCGTGGCGATCGAACCGCCCTCGGACGCGGCGGCCGCCGTCGCGGTGGGAGGTTCGCCGCCCACGGCCACGAATCCGAGGGCGTCGACGTCGGCGCCCGCCTGCTGGATGCTCGGGAGGTCGTCGGTCTCGAGCACCTCCCACCGGTCGCCGTCGGCGGACCAGAGCATCGAGTGGGCGCCGTGGTCGTTGGCGAGCAGTGGGTAGACGAGCACGATCGTCGCGAGCCCGGTGAGCCGGGCCCGGTCGCCGGACGGCTGGTACGTCGCCTCCAGGAGGTAGACGTTCCCGATGATCCGGAGCGGATCGTCGGCCGGGGACACTTCCGACGGTGCGATTGGCTCGACGGTCAGTTCGACGCTCCGTTGGCGCGTCTCGGGCGCGAACGCGCCCGCCGGCAGGATCAACGAGACCTGCGCGTCGCCGGTGGTGAACACCGCCGTCTCGCTTCCCTCCTTACGCAGGTCGGCGCCGAACGTGCCCGGCGCGGGCGGCTCGTTCGTCGCCTGCAACTCAGGAGGGGGCTCGACCCAACGGTACGCCGTCGGTGGGGCGAGGCCATCGAGGAGGGGCCGCCGCGCGAGCGGGCTGAGATGCCCGGACCACGCGGCCGCCGCCATGTAGAGAAGCGTCACGGCGAGGCCGGCGCCGAGCGCTCGTGCCCGCCGCGTCACGGCAGCGGATCGATCCGCTCGATCGGACCGGTCGCGAACCGGTCGGGCCACACGACCGCATACTCGCCCGGCCCCTGCCACTGCCAGACGACGCTGCTCGCCAACAGGTTGGCGCCCGCCGTCACGGTGCCGGGCTCCCCGAACCGGAGACCGGCGCCGTTCGGAAGCGACCCCTCCGGCAGGTGGACCCGGTTCGCGGCCGCCGACACCGCGTCTGGCGTGGGAGCCGTCGCCTGACCGAGCACCTCGTGCAGCAGCGCCCACGCGCCCGAGAACCCCGCGAGCGCCGCGGCGCTCATCGCGCCGCCGAAGCGCTGGTCGTACGCGCGCCGCGCGCGTTCGAGAAGCGAGCGGCCGGCCGGGGTGAGGCCGTCGACGTTCAGGGCGTCCGATGCCGGCTTGTCGGACGCGAAGAGGCCGACGGCATCCTCGCCGAGCGTCGAGCCGAACCGCGGCATGCAGTAGCTCGACGACGTGCCGATGCCGATGAGGAGGTCCAGCCCCTGCCGGACCATCTGCCGCCGCATGACGATCGCGTCGCGCAGGTAGGCGGAGACGAACACGACGTCCGGATCGCTCGCCTTCAGGCGTCGAACGAACGCGCGCATGTGCACGGCCCGGGGGTCGTAGCCGAACGTGCCCACGACGCGGTAGTCACGAGCAGCCAGCTCGTCGAGCGCACCCTGCGCGACCGCCCGCCCGTACGCGTCGTCGACGAGCGTCACGGCGTAGCGGAGGCGGGACGGATCGACGCGGAGCACCGGAGCGTATCGGTCGGCCACGAAGGCGATCGCGTTGCGGCCGAGGATGGCGCCCGACGGCGCGACGCGGAAGACCAGCTCGCCCGCGCCGCGGCCGGTCATCTCACCGACCGCGCCCGTCTCCCAGAAAAGCATCCCGCGCCTTGCTGCCCCCTCCGCCGCCGGTGCCGAGATCGTGCTGCCGTAGCTGCCGAGCACGAGCCGCACCCCGTCGGCGCGCAGCTGTTCGATCGCGCCGGGAGCGGCGTCGGAGCTTGGGACGTCGATCGGGACGAGCTCGACAGGGCGCCCGTTCACGCCTCCGTCCTCGTTCACGAGGTCGGCGGCGACCTGGACGCCTCGGAACTCGTCGATGCCGCCGGGGCCTTGCCCGCCGGACAGCGGGTAGACGGCCCCGATCCTGAGCGGCTCGGGCGTGGAGGAGGTGCACGAGGCGCCGGCGAGCAGCAGCGCGACGAGCGCGACCCCCGCAGGTCGCCTCATCCGAGGACCACCATCGCGTTCGCGAACGCGTGCGTCGCGGCGGGGACCGTCCACGTGCCCGACGCCCACCGTTGCCATCCGAACAGGACGCCCGCTCCGACGTCGACGGGCAGGGCCGCGACGCCGTACGCCGGGACGTGGACGATCGCGAACAAGACGGCCGAGCCGAGGACCGCGACGACGCCCCCCCAGCGCTCGAGCTGCGCGTACGCGACACGCCGGAACAGCGCCTCCTCGGCCACGGCGGCGAGCAGCGACAGCGGCAGGGCGGCGACGCCCCATGCGACCGGGGCGGCGGGGGCGCCCGCCGTCGCGACCACGGCGACGCCGGCGACGCCGAGGAGCAGCGCGACGAGGGGTGCGGATCGAGGGCGACCGGGCGCGACGGGGACGGCGATCGACGCGAGCATCGTCGCGGCGTACCCCGCGCCAAGCAGCGTCAGCCGCTGGTCCGTTTCTTCCACGACCGCGAACGGCCGGAGCACCAGGAGCGCGATGCCGGCGCCGACGACGGTCCACCCGAGCCGCGGCGGCAGAGCGTCGGTGCGTACGGTCACGCCTTCACCTCGAACGCGACGACCGAGATCACCCGCGGGTCGAACGGGGCGTGGTCCGTGGCGACGAACTCCACCTGGATCCGATGCGCGCCGGGCTGGACGTCCGTGATGTCCTGTTCGAGGCCCTCGGTCATCGAGATGAGCGATCCGTCGAGGAGCACGTGCAGATGTCCCTCGTCCGGCTGGATGTCGGTCGAGGTTCCGGGAACGATCGTCGCATCCTCGAGCCGCAGCCGCAGGTCGACGGTCGAGCCGCGGACGACCTCGCCGACCTCCGGGGAGACGATCGAGAGCCTCGCCGTGCTGTTGGGGCGATCTCCGGTCGAGCCGTGGGCGCCGCCGGAGGCGCCTTCCGAGTCGCCGCCGCACGCCGCGAGCGCGACCGCCGCGATCAGCACGACGAGCGCCCGCAGATCCGTCACGGGCCGCCCTTCACGAACGTCACCGCCGTGACGACGCGAGGGTCGAACGGCGCGTGGTCCGCCGCGACGAACTCGGCCCGGAGCCGATGCGGTCCGGGTTCGAGCTGTCCGACGTCCACGATCTGCTCGCCCGCAGAGGTCATCGACAGGAGCATGCCGTCGAGGAACAGGTGGAGGTGTCCCGTATCGGGCGCGAGGTTCGCGGAGGTGCCGTCCACGAGTGAGGCGTCCTCGAGCCGCACGCTCACCGCGAGGTCCGCGTCGGTCACGACCTGCCCGGGCGACGGCTCGCCGAACGCGATCCGCGCGCTCGACGCGGGACGAGCCCCGCCCGGGGGCGCGTCCGGCCAGACGAGGGCCGGCACCACGACGGCACCGACGACCGCCACGGGCGCGAGGACGACCAGTACGAAGCCACCGACGCGAGGCAGCCTGCCGAAGCCGCGGCCACGCAGCCGGGAGAGCCCGATCCACCCGACGACGAGCCCGCTCGCGATCAGGGCCGTCGACGCGAACTCGGGTGCCCCGCCGGCGTGAGCGACGACGAACATCATCGAGCGCCGGTCGCCGGTACGGTCACGGCACGTCGACGTGGAAGCTCGTGGAGACCTCGCCTCCGTCGTGGAGGTGGCCGTGGAGTTCGAACTCCCATCCGCCCGGCGCGAGGTCGATCGTCGTCGCGTAGTGACCGGGCTCGAACAGTTCCACGGGGATCGCCGTCTGGCTGCCCGACGGCGAGATGCCGGTCACCTCGACCTCCTCGATCGGGAGCGCCGTGCCATCCGCCTCGAAGAACGTCAGGTGGACCTGCACCGCGCCGCCGGAGCGCTCGAGGAGAGCCTGGAGCGTTGCGCCGTCGCCGAAGTCGACATTGGAAACCACCGGGGTTCCGACCTGGCCGGTGCCCTCGCCGGCCGCGTGGTCGTCCTCGCCCTCCTCGGCGTGCGCGCCGCCGGTCTCCTCCTCGGTGTGGGTGCCCGTCGTCTCGGCGTGGCCGTGTCCCTCGTCCGCCGACGCGACGGCGAAGGTCGTCAGCAGGATCATGCCCACGACGAGGCCGCCCACCAACAGGAGGCCGTTCTTCCGGCTCCGAGCGGGGCGGCCCCGCAGGAGGAGGCCTGCGGCAACGGCGACGATCACGATCTCGAGGACGGTGGACAGCACGTCGAGGAACGCCGCCGATTCGGCGATGCCTCGGTCGGGTCCGATCGGAAGCCCGACGGTCCGCGAGATCAGCCACACGATCACGACGACGGCGTTGGCGATGGCGCCCGTCAGGAGCAGCGGCTGGGTCGGCGCCATCACGATGCCGAGGGCCCACAGGGCCTGGAACCACGCGACGAGCGAGAAGAACACGCCGAACAGCGCGTACTCGGCGAAATGGTCGGCCATCACTGCGAAGTGGATCCCGGCGGTGGCGAGCGAGAGAACGGCCAGCGCCGAGTAGACCGTCGGCACGGGCCAGGCCTCGCCCGTCGGTTGAGCCCGCTGCACTGAAGCCATGTCTCGGTCCTCCATGGGTCTCTACCCGAGGATACGGTCGTGCTCGCCGTCTCGAACCGTCCCGCCCACGGACCGCGAGGCCCGGCCGCGCACGCCGGCACTCTCCTCGTTGGGGGTCGTCGTGATTGTACGCTTGCCCACTGACGAGGACGGTGGGGCGATGCGCGCGGAAGACGTTCGAAAGGTCGGCGTCGTGGGTTGCGGCCTGATGGGCTCGGGCATCATCGAGGTCGTCGCCCGGGCAGGCAGCTCCGTGGTCTTCCTCGAGGCGGACGACGAGCTCGTTCGACGCGGCCGGCATCGCATCGAGACGTCCACGTTGCGAGCCGTCGAGCGCGATCGCATGGGAGCCGAGGAGCGGGACGGGCTGCTCGCCCGGGTGACCGGGACGACCGACGTGAGCGATCTCGCCGACGTCGACCTGGTCGTCGAGGCGGCCACCGAGGACCACGGGACGAAGGTCAGCCTGTTCCGGCGGCTCGACGAGGTGACCAAGCCCGAGGTCGTCCTCGCGAGCAACACCTCGTCGATCCCGATCGCCGAGCTCGGTGCGGCGACGAGCCGACCCGACAAGGTGCTCGGGATGCACTTCTTCAACCCGGTGCCGGTGATGGGCCTGATCGAGCTCGTCCGGGCGATCACCACATCGGAGGAGACGATCGAGTTCGCGCGCGCCTACGGCGTGATCCTCGGCAAGACGACCGTCGAGTCACGCGACCGCGCGGGCTTCATCGTCAACGCGCTGCTGATCCCGTATCTGAACGGGGCGATCAGGATGCTCGAGGAGGGGTTCGCGACGCGCGAGGACATCGACACCGCGATCCACCTCGGCCTCAACCACCCGATGGGCCCCTTGCGGCTGATCGACCTCATCGGACTGGACACGCACCTGTTCATCGCGAACGTGCTGTTCGACGAGTTCAAGGAGCCGACGTTCGCGCCGCCGCCGCTGCTCCGGCGCATGGTCACGGCGGGGCGGCTCGGTCGCAAGGTCGGCCGAGGCTTCTACGACTACGAAGGCTGACGGCCGGAGCGTTCGGCCCCGAACCGCTCGTCACTTCGCTTCCAGGACCCGCTCGTATGCCTCGATCGTCTTCCTCGCGGTCTCGTCCCAGGAGAAGCGCTCCGCCTGCGCCCTTCCCCGGGCGGCGAGCCGCTCCGCGAGGTCCACGTCGGTGCACGCCGACTCGATGGCCGACGCGATCTCGCGCACCGATCGCGGGTCGACGTCGAGGGCGGCCCCGCCGGTCACCTCCGGAAGCGACGACGTGCTCGAGACCACCGCGGGGACGCCGCGGCGCATGGCCTCGACGACCGGGAGGCCGAACCCCTCGTAGAGCGACGGGTACGCGAACACGTCCGCGGCCCGGTACACGGCATCGAGCTCGTCGGCCCCGAGGGCGCCCGTCATCACGACCTCGCCCGCGCCCTCGAGCGCGATCTCGCGCATGAGCGGCTCGTGATGCCAGCCGAGCGGGCCGGCGAGGACGAGCGCGTGCGGAACGCCGGTGGCGGCGACCCGGCGATACGCCCGCACCAGCCGGACGAGGTTCTTCCGAGGCTCGAGCGTCCCGACGAACAGGATGTATGGCGGCCGAACCTTCAGGCGCCCGAGCACCTCTGCGGCGTCGGCGCGACCCTGTGGCAGCGACGCCGCGAGCGGGGTCACGTGCAGCCTGCGCGGGTCGACGGCGGTCCGTGACAGCAGGTCCTCGGCGGTGTTCCGTGACGGCGTGAGGATCGCGTGGGCGCGCCTGACGGCCGCACGCAGGCCGAGCCGGTACAGCACTCGCCACTTCGCCGGGAACATCGACGGGTAGCGCTCGAACGCGAGGTCGTGCACGGTCACCACCAGGCGCTGGCCGTCCGTTACCGGCGGAACCGACGTCACGTTCGTGGCGTGGACGACGTCATGGGCCTGGAGCGACGCTGGAAGCGCCGGCCGGCCGAACGCCGCCCAGCGCGGGTACAGCGACCGGTACGCATCGGCGAGCTCCTCGACCCAGTGGTCGCGCATCCACCGTTCGGGCACGTCACGCATGCCGAACGCCGCATGGAACAGCGTCAGCCGCAGCGACGGATCTCGTGCGGCGAGGGCCGGGACCAGGTTCCGGATGTACGTGCCGATGCCGCCGGGCACATCGAAGAAGAGCTGGTCGACCTGGACCGCGACCTTCATCGCGACGCTTCGACGCAGGAGCAGCCGGCGGAGCCCACGGTCGCGGCGTGCTCGGTCCCCGGCTCGATGTCGAGGCGGTCCCCGGCCCGGATCTCGACGTCGCCGTCGTCGAGATGGAACGTGATCGAACCCTCGAGGCAGAACAGGACCTTGTGGTACGCGTGCGCATGCCGCCCGTAGGTGTCGCCCGGCGCGTTGCCCCACGACCGGGGCGCCGAGCAGCCCTCGTCACGGAACGCGTCGAGCGCGGCCCCGCGTCCGTCGACCACCGACGCGGTCCTGGTCGCTGCCATCTACGCGACGTCTGCGCGGCCGCC
The DNA here is from genome assembly GCA_048594645.1 of Actinomycetota bacterium. Classification (GTDB taxonomy): domain Bacteria; phylum Actinomycetota; class UBA4738; order UBA4738; family HRBIN12; genus DASSJM01. Next base: position 1,878 of record JBMDWR010000142.1, on the reverse strand, counting down.
TTGGCGCGGCATGCCGCGCCGCGCGAACGGCACGCGGCCGTTCGCGGCCCACGGCGTCGCGGTGTGATGACGGGTCTGGAGCGCTCCGAGCCCCGTCGCGTCGATCCGGCCCGCGAGCACCCACGGGTGCGGATGTGGGCTCTCCTGGGCGAAGTAGCGTTCGAGCGCGCGGATGATCGCGCGCTCCTGCTCGGGGGTGAGGTCGCCGGGCAGTTCGAAGCGGCGTTCGTCGCTCACAGCGGGATGTTCCCGTGCTTCCGGGCGGGGATCGTCTCGCGCTTGGTCGAGAGCATCCTCAGGGCGCTGATCAGGCGCGGGCGCGTCTCCGCAGGCTCGATCACATCGTCGATGAACCCGCGTTCGGCCGCGATGTACGGCGTGGCGAACTTGTCCTGGTACTGCTGGATCAGCTCGGCGCGAGCCGCGGCCGGGTCGCCCGCCTTCTCGATCTGCTTTCGGAAGACCACGTTCACCGCCCCCTCCGGACCCATCACGGCGATCTCGGCCGTCGGCCACGCGAACGACACGTCGGCACGCAGGTGCTTGGAGTTCATGACGAGGTACGCGCCACCGTAGGCCTTGCGCGTGATGACGGTCATGCGCGGCACCGTCGCCTCGGTGAACGCGTACAGGAGCTTGGCGCCGTGCCGGATGATGCCGTCGTACTCCTGGTCGGTCCCCGGCAGGAACCCGGGGACGTCGACGAACGTGACGATCGGGACGTTGAACGCGTCGCAGACGCGGACGAACCGTGCCGCCTTCTCCGACGCGTCGATGTTGAGCGTTCCTGCGAGGACCTTGGGCTGGTTGGCGACGATGCCCACCGCTCGGCCGTCGAGGCGGGCGAACCCGGTCACGACGTTCATCGCCCAGAAGGGGAAGACCTCGAAGAAGTCGCCGTCGTCGACGACGCGGCGGATCACCTCGTGCATGTCGTAGGGCTCGCGGGCCGAGTCGGGGATCAGATGCGTCAACCCCTCGTCGCGGCGGTCGGGATCGTCGACGGCCACGAACGACGGCGGATCCTCGAGGTTGTTGGACGGCAGGTACGAAAGGAGGTGGCGGACCATCGCGAGGCACTCCTCCTCGTCCTGGCTGACGAACGACGCGACGCCCGAGCGGCTGGCGTGGGTCATCGCGCCTCCGAGCTCTTCGAACGTGACCTCCTCGCCCGTCACGGCCTTGATCACGTCGGGGCCGGTGATGAACATGTGCGAGGTCTCGCGGACCATGAACGTGAAGTCGGTGATCGCCGGGGAGTACACGGCGCCACCGGCGCACGGGCCCATGATCACGCTGACCTGCGGGATCACGCCGGACGCGCGCACGTTGCGTTCGAACACGTAGCCGTAGCCGGCGAGGCTCGCCGCGCCCTCCTGGATCCTGGCCCCGCCCGAGTCGTTGATCTGGATGAACGGCGCCCCCGTCGAGAGCGCGAGGTCCTGCACCTTGCAGATCTTCTGCGCGTGGACCTCGCCGAGGGATCCGCCGAAGACGGTGAAGTCCTGCGACGCGACGAACACGCGCCTGCCGTCGACGGTCCCGTATCCGGTGATGACGCCGTCACCCGCCGGGCGGTTGCGTTCGATGCCGAAGTCGTGCGAGCGGTGCGCCGCGAAGGGATCGGTCTCCTGGAACGTCCCGCGGTCGACGAGGAGCTCGATGCGCTCTCGCGCGGTCAACTTGCCCTTCTCGTGCTGCTTGCGGACGGCATCCTTCCGGGCTCCGTCGAGCAGGGCGGAACGTCGCTTGCGGAGCTCGTCGATCCGGTCCTCGACCGTTCGAACCGAAGGCTGGGGACGATCCTCGGTCTTGGCCATGGCCCGGAGTCTACGGTGGGAGCCCCCGGACGGTCATCCGGAGGCTCCCGTTACGGTC
>JBMDWR010000141.1:0-1810 GCA_048594645.1 Actinomycetota bacterium | reverse complement strand
CGCTCAGCAACTGGAATGGGTCGGACCGCGGCTCATCGGTCCGTCCGCCTTGGTGGTCGTCGCAGCGGGGATCTGGATCACCATCATCGAGGACTGGGTCGACTTCGCCCAGACATGGATCTGGCTGTCGCTGGTCCTCGTAGCCGTGTCGATGGTCCTCGGGATGGGGTACTTCGGGCCGGAGGGCAGGCGGATCGGACGCATCGTCGCCGAACGGGGACCCGAGCACCCCGAGGTTCGACAGAGGATGGACCGTCTGCTGATGCTCAACGGCCTGGACCTCGTGATCCTTGTCGTCGTGATCTGGCTGATGGTGTTCAAGCCGGGCGCCTAGGTTCGCGCGCCGGGCGACCGGGCCGAGTCAGGAGGACAGGCGCGGTATGCGGCCGCACTCGACAGATCCGGCGACGGTGGTCCCACGGCCCGGCGTCGAACGCACCTCGACCGAACCGCCGAGCGCCTCCAGGCGGTCGGACATGCTCTGGAGCCCGATGCCTCGTGAGACCGTCTGCGCGTCGAACCCGACGCCATCGTCGGCGACCTCGAAGGTGAGGGAACCCCCTCGGATCGTGAGCGTGACGGTCGCCGCCGTTGCTTGCGAGTACTTCACGACGTTCTGGAGGGCCTCGAGCACGGAGAAGTACACGGCCGCCTCGATCTCGGCAGCGTAACGGCCGAGATCGGCTCCCCGGACCTCCACCGGCAGCGGCGCCTTCTTGGCCTGCGCCGCGATCGCGGTGAGGAGTCCGTGGTCGGCGAGGAGCGGCGGGTAGATGCCGCGCGCGAGGTCTCGGAGGGTGTCGAGCGCGTCCTGCGCGTCGGATCGGAGGCCGGCGAGCACCTCGCGGAGCTCCTCGTCGCGCCCGACCAGCGACTCGGCGAGCGAGAGCTTCACGGCCATGGCGACGAGCTGCTGCTGGGCACCGTCGTGCAGGTTGCGTTCGATCCGACGGCGTTCGATGTCGCCCGCGACGACGATCCGAGCTCGCGACGCTCGGAGCTCCTCGGCCTGGCGCCGGACCTCGTCCAGCGTCGCCTGGAGCGCCGAGTCGAGCTTCACGTTGCGGTCCTCGAGCTCCGCCCGTTGCTCCTCGATCACACGACGCTGGAGGAACTCCGTTCGGATCCCACGCTCGATCGTGTAGCCGGCCGTCGCGCCGAGGATCGCGGCCGAAAGGAAGAAGAAGTTGTTGTTGACGAGGAAGTCGGTCGGGGTCTCGCGGACGATCGCGACGACCTCGTAGCCCGCGACGATCAGCAGGCACGTCGCCGTCGCGTACGAGAAGCGGAGCTGGAGCAACGTGAAGACCCAGAAGATCACCAGCACGAGGCCTGCGTAGTAGAGGTACGCGGCGGGGACGTCGGCGATCGCGATCATCGCGACGATGCTCAGCCCACCCAGCGTCGCGAACGCCGAGAGCGTCGGCTGCATGAAACGCTTGAACGACGACGTGTAGGTCGCGCCGAGGACGAGCAGCCCCGCCGGGCAGACGATCGCGTACCGGATCACCCAGATCGCCGGCGCCTGGTCCGGGACGACGAACGCGTCGAGGATCCCGAACAGCGCGAACAGCACGACCGCCAGCACGAGGGCGAACCGCGTTCGGGGGAGCGCCTGCGAGAAGTAGCGCTCGGCGAAGAGCGACTCGAGCTCGTCGTCCGAGAAGCGCAGCAGCGAACGGCGGGCTTCCCGCCGTGGTTCGGACGAGCCCATCCGCCGAACGGTAAGGACATGCTCCCGGCCGCGGTCGTGCCGGAGGTCCCGTCCGCGTAGGGACCCGACGTTTTCTGGTCGAGATGTGCGCTGCGT
>JBMDWR010000140.1:0-1147 GCA_048594645.1 Actinomycetota bacterium | reverse complement strand
TCGTTCGCGAAGTTGACGCCGACCTGCAGCCCGACGCCCACGAGCGACGCGGCGACGAACCGCCACACCACGACGTGCCCCGCGGCCGCCGTTCCGACGACCACGGGCGTGATGCTGGCCGCGAGCGTTCGCGGACGAGCGCCGTGGACCCAGACACCCAGCCGGGTCACGGCCGCTTCGGGAACCTGGTGAAGTCCGGGGCTCGCTTGTCGACGAACGCGTCGCGGCCTTCCTGCGCCTCCTCGGTCATGTAGAACAGGAGCGTGGCGTCCCCAGCGAGATGCTGGACGCCCGCCAGGCCGTCGACCCCGGCGTTGTACCCGGCCTTCAGCAGCCTCAGCGCGAGGGGGCTCATCCGGAGCATCTCCCGGCACCATCGCACGGTCTCGGCCTCCAGGTCCTCGAGCGGGACCACGGCGTTGACGAGACCCCACTCGAGCGCCGTGCGGGCATCGTACTGACGGCACAGGAACCAGATCTCCTTCGCCCGTTTCTCGCCGATCTGTCGCGCGAGCAGGTTGATGCCGTAGCCCCCGTCGAACGACCCGACCTTGGGACCGGTCTGGCCGAACCGTGCGTTGTCGGCCGCGATCGTCAGGTCACAGCAGACGTGCAGGACGTGGCCGCCTCCGATCGCGTAGCCGGCGACCATCGCGACCACGGGCTTCGGGAGCCGCCGGATCTGGATCTGCAGATCGAGGACGTTCAGGCGGCCGATGCCGCGTTCGTCCACGTAGCCGTCATCGCCGCGGATCCGCTGATCGCCGCCGCTGCAGAAGGCGTCCGGGCCCTGCCCGGTGAGGACGACGACGCCGACGTCGGGATCGTGACGGGCGACGTCGAACGCGTGACCCATCTCGTTCACGGTCTGCGGCCGGAAGGCGTTGCGGACCTCCGGCCGGTCGATCGTGATCTTCGCTATCCCGTCCGCCGTCTCGTACCGGATGTCGGTGTAGTCCCCCGAGCGCTTCCACGTGGGCACGGCCTCGTCCGATGTCATGACCATCTACTCCTAGAGCGGATACTCGAACGGTGTGGGCTAGCCTATCCGATGTGCCGGGCACCGAACACCTGACGATCGCGCTCGCCCCGCGAGACGTCGTCGCCGTATGCCTACCACCCGGGCCAGAGTGGTTCGACATCCTCG
>JBMDWR010000014.1:0-2583 GCA_048594645.1 Actinomycetota bacterium | reverse complement strand
GGCGCGTATGGGCCGTTCCTCGAGCTGGATCCGTCCCATCTCGAGGAGATGATCGACACCAATGTGAAGGGAACGATCTACGCGCTGCGGGCGTGCCTGCCGCATCTCCTCGAGAGCGACCGTGCCGACTTCGTCACGATCGCCTCCGAGGCAGGTCGTCGCGGCCTCCCGTTCGAGGCCGTGTACTGCGCGTCCAAGTTCGCGCAGGTGGGGTTCACGCGGGCGATGGACCACGAACTTCGCCCCGAGGGCGTGCGCTGCACCAACATCTGCCCGGGGGGTGTGGCGACCGAGTTCGCCATGGGCCGGGGCCGGACGCCGGAGATGCCCGAGTTGGGCGGCATGATGTCCGCCGAAGACGTCGCGGACGCGGTCGTGTTCGCGATCACCCGGCCGCGGAACCATCGGATCCTGGAGATGGCGTTCCGGCCCGTGACCGAGGGGTCATGGGGATGACGAGCGAGCCGCTGCGCTGGGGCATCGTCTCGACCGCGAACATCGGGGTTCGCAAGGTGATCCCCGCCATGCACACGGCATCGAGATGCGAGGTGGTCGCGATCGCCTCTCGCGACCTGGCCCGGGCGGAGAAGGCCGCGGCCGACCTCGGGCTCCCGCGGGCACACGGCTCGTACGAGGACCTGCTCGCCGATCCGGACGTCGACGCCGTGTACATCCCGCTCCCCAACCACCTGCATGCCGAGTGGACGATCGCGGCGGCGCGCGCCGGTAAGCATGTCCTGTGCGAGAAGCCGCTCGGGATGACCGCGGCCGAGGCCGAGCGGATGGTTGGCACCTGCGAAGCCGAGGGCGTCCTGCTGATGGAGGCGTTCATGTACCGGCTGCACCCAACGTGGATGGCGGTTCGCGATCTCGTCGCGTCGGGCCGGATCGGCGAACTTCGCGAGGTGCAGAGCTGGTTCTCGTACTTCAACGACGACCCGAGCGACATCCGCAACCAGACGCAGGCGGGCGGCGGGGCACTGTTCGACATCGGATGCTACTCGGTGAACCTGTCTCGGATGCTGTTCGATGCGGAGCCCACCCGGATCCATGCGGCGGTGACGCGCGATCCCGACATGGGGATCGACGTGCGGACCTCGGCGATCCTCGAGTTCGCGGGCGGCGTGTCGACCTTCACGTGCTCGATCCGCTCGGAGCCGGACCAGCGCGTGCATGTCTACGGGACGAAGGGCCGCATCTCGATCGAGATCCCGTTCAACATCCCGCCGGACCTCCCGACCCAGGTGTTCGTCACCGCGGGCGGCGACCCGCCGGTCCGGCCCGATACCGAAACGCTCACGTTCGACCCGGCGGATGCGTACGCGATCCAAGCCGAGCGCTTCGCCTCGGCGATCCTGGACGGCGCGCCCCTCCCGACGCCCCCCGCCGACGCCGTCGCGAACCTTCGCGTGATCGAAGAGATCTTCCGCGTCGGCTGATCTCGCGCGTCCCGAGGCGCCGGATCAGGCCTCCGCCGGCGTGGCGTGGAACGTCGGCGCAAGCGCCGGATAGAGGTCCCGGAACCTCGCGTAAGCCGACCCGTACGCATCGGCGCGAGCGGATGGCTCCGTCGGCTCGCCCGTCTCGACGACCACGCGACAGGCCTCCTGCACCGAGGGATACCAGCCCGCTCCCACCGCGGCGAGGATCGCCGCCCCGTGAGCCGCGCCCTCGGCCGTCGAGGTCGTGACGATCGGGGTACCGAGGACGTCGGCGAGGATCTGACGCCACAGGGCGCTCCTGACACCGCCGCCGGTGGCGCGGATCTCGCTCGGCGCCGGGATCCCGGCCGCGCGCATCAGCTCGAGCGAGTCGCGCAGTCCGAACGCGACGCCCTCGAGGACGGCCCGGGTGAGGTGACGTCGGCCGTGATGCACCGTGAGCCCGACGAACGCTCCGCGGGCCATAGGATCGACGTGCGGGGTGCGCTCACCGGTGAGGTAGGGCAGGAACAGGAGGCCATCGCTGCCTTCGGGAACGGCCGTCGCCTCCTCGACGAGGTCGTCGAACGCGACCCCCGAGGCCACAGCGTCCCGATACCAACGCAGGCTGCCCGCGGCCGAAAGCATCACGCCCATCAGGTGCCACCGATCTGGCACGGCGTGGCAGAACGCGTGGAGCCTGCCCTGGGGTTCGACGACCGGGCCGTCCGTCGTCGTGAAGACCACGCCCGAGGTCCCGAGCGACAGGGAGGAGACGCTGCGCTCGATCGAGCCGACCCCCACCGCTGCGGCGGCCTGGTCGCCCCCACCCGCGACGACCGGCGTTCCCGCCCGAAGCCCCGTCGCAGCCGCCGCGGAGGCGGTCAGCACGCCGGTGATCTCCGGTCCCTCGAACGTCTCAGGCAGCCAAGCGCGGTCGATCCCGAGCGCGTCCACGATCGCCGCGGACCAGTCCCTCGCCGCAAGCTCGAACAGCATGGTTCCAGCACCGTCGGCACGGTCGACGGCATGGTCTGCGGTGAGACGAAGCCGCACGAAGTCCTTCGGCAGCAGCGTGTGGTCGATCTCGGCCCATACGTTCGGCTCATGGCGCCGGAGCCAGAGCAGCTTCGGCGCCGTGAAGCCCGGCAGCGCGTCGTTG
>JBMDWR010000139.1:0-1588 GCA_048594645.1 Actinomycetota bacterium | reverse complement strand
CCGGACTCCAGCCGTGAGAGGTCGAGCAGCTCGTCGACGAGCCGGCCGAGCCGTTCGGACTGCACGAGCATCACCTGGATCGTCTCGGGGTCCGGCTCCTCGACGCCGTCGAGGAGGTTCTCGAGGTGCGCTCGGAGCGCCGAGATCGGCGTCTTCAGTTCGTGGGACACGTTCGCGATCAGGTCGCGCCGCAGCCGCTCGAGCCCCTCGAGCTCCGCGCTCATCCTGTTGAAGGCCTCGGCGAGCCGGCCGACCTCGTCACGCGACTCGGTGACGACGCGCTGGGAGTAGTCACCGGTCTCCATCCGCCGGGCGGCACGTGCCATGTCCCGGAGCGGCTGCGTCATCCCGCGTGCGACCCATCGGGCGATCACCAACGCGATCCCGGCGCCGAGCGCCCCGGCCATCAGGAGCTCCCACCAGTGATCGCGGATCGTGAAGACCTCGAACCCGACGCCGAGGATCAAGTAGACGAGCAGGATCGTCATGCCCACCGCGAAGACGATCACCGATCCGAGCTTGGACCGGATCGTCGGGAGTCGCTGCAGCAGCGTCATGGCTCACGCGTCCCGGAACGCGTATCCGACGCCGTGCACCGTTCGGACGAACCGCGGTTCGGCGCCGTCCTCGCCGAGCTTGCGCCGGATCCGGGCGACGTGCGAGTCGACCACGCGGCCGCCCGCGTAGTCGCGATACCCCCAGACCCGATCCATGAGCTCCTCGCGCGTGAACACCACGCCCGGCTCGCGCGCGAGGGCGAGCAGGATCTCGAACTCGAGCGGCGTCAGCTGGATCTCCGCGCCGTCCCTGGTGACTCGCCGCCTGGACGGGTCGAGGGACAGCCCGTCGGACTCGATTGGCTCGGTCGAGGGCGTGGACGCGATGCGTTCGACGCGCCGCAGGATCGCCTTCACGCGCACCGCCAGCTCTCGAAGGCTGAACGGCTTGGTCAGGTAGTCGTCGTCGCCGACGGCGAACCCGGCGACCTTGTCGGCCTCCTCCGTCCGGGCGGTCAGCATGAGCACGGGCACCCACCGAGGGCCTTGCAGGCGCCTGCAGACCTCGAGCCCGTCCATGCCCGGCAGCATCAGGTCCAACACGACCAGATCGGGCAACTCGGCGTCCGCGATCCGGAGCGCCTGTGGTCCGTCGGATGCGACGAGGACACGGAAGCCCTCACTCGACAGGCGTGCGCGAACCGCCTCTGCGATCGCGGCCTCGTCGTCCACGACCAGGACGGTCTGCTGGCTCACGCGCTCATCGTATCCATCACGCGTGCCGGCCTTCCCGAGGACGTGTTGAGAAATCGTGGCGCCGGTACCGCGTCCGGCCAGGCGGGCACGCCTCGTGCCTAGAGCGGCTTGACCACGTCGAGGTACACGATCGCGAACGTGAACACGACGAAGAACGCCGCGACGGCCGCGGAGATCGGGATGACCTTGCGCATGTCCACGGCGCGGCCGCGGATCTTCTCGATCGCCAGGACGGCCAGGTGCCCTCCGTCGAAGGGCGGCAGCGGCAGCAGGTTCAGGAACCCCACGAACACGTTCACGACGCCGAACAGCAGGAGCAGATCGCCGAACCGGTC
>JBMDWR010000138.1:0-10337 GCA_048594645.1 Actinomycetota bacterium | reverse complement strand
GCGCGGGCTGCCCGACGCTCTGCGCGCGCCGGACGTGCGGGTGCCGTCGTTCGCGTACCCGGAGCAGGCGGCGATCGCCCTCAGCCGCGCCGCGGCGCTCGGCACGTGGCGGTCGACGCCCGTGGGCGAGGTGCCCGCGTTCGACGTGCGGCAAGACGAGGCGGCGGCCACGATCGCCGGGGCGCTCGAGGGCGGGGAGGGGTGGCTCGAGCCTCGGGAGGTGCAGGCCGTGCTCGACTGCTACGGCATCACGGTCCCGCGGTCCGAGCAGGCCGAGACGCCGGACGCCGCAGCCACGTCGGCGCGTGCGCTCGGCGGCCGGGTCGCGCTCAAGGCGATCGGCCCCCTGCACAAGACGGACGTCGGCGGCGTCGTGCTCGGGCTCGATCCCGACGACGTCGGACCGGCCGCCCGGGCGATGCTCGAGCGATCGCGGTCGTCGGGCGAGCCACTCGACGGGTTCCTGATCCAGGAGATGGCGGCCCCCGGCGTCGAGATGCTCGTCGGCGCGATCGTCGACCCGGTCTTCGGCCCCGTGATCGCGGTGGGCGCGGGGGGCACCACCGTCGAGCTCACCCGCGACGTGTCGATCGGCGTCGCACCCCTCACGGATCTCGATGCCGACCGCATGATGCGCTCCCTCGCGACCTTCCCGATGCTCGACGGATACCGCGGGGCGCCGAAGGCCGACGTCGCCGCCCTCACCGACATCGTGCTTCGGATCGGAGCGCTCGCCGCCGACCACGACGCGATCACCGAGATGGACTGCAACCCGGTGATCGTCGGCGAGCGCGGAGCCGTCGTCGTCGACGCCCGGATCGCCGTGCGCGCGCCCGTGCCGGTGCCCCCGTTCACGGCCCGATCCGAAGGGTGACCTGCCTCACACGTCTCGCCGTCGGGCGAGCCAGACCGCCACGAGCATCGCCGCGGCCGCCCATGCGACGGCGACCATGAGGCCCGCGAGCTGCCCGATCGGCACGCTGTCCGCGCGCTCGACGGTCCGCTGGACGGCGAGCCCGGCCGTCATCGGTGAGAGTCGCAGCACCGAGCTGCGGACGGGATCGGCCAACATGAACGACACGACGGTGGGCGCCAAGAGGGCGGCCAAGACGACGGCGATCGCGGAGCCGGCGCGACGCGTGATCTGACCGGCGGCGAAGCCGAGGAGGGCCGCCAGGCTCAGGTACCCGGCGGTCCCGGCGATCGCCCGCATCACGAACGGCTCGGCGATCGAGCGGGTCGGGTACCCCTGGGCCGGGACGAACCCGTTGCCGTGCAGGATCGGTTGGCCGAGCAGGAACGACAGCGAGCTGGCCATGATGCCGGCGACGACCACCGTCGCGGCGAGGACGACGGCCTTCGAGAGCACCACGCCCGATCGCCACGGCATCGCTGCGAACGTGGACCGGATCGTGCCCCACGCGTGGTCCGATGTCGCGCAGACGACGCCGAGAGCGACGAACGCGATCTGTCCGACGTACGCCCCCGAGAGGCTGTTCAGGACCACGTCCTCGTCACCGCATCCTGGCGCGCCCGGCTCGCACCCCGGTCGCCCACCGCTGGTATCGACGCTGGAGCACACGAGCAGGCCGAACGCGATCGTCGATGCGACGGCTGCGAGCAGCAGCCAGGACGTGCTCGGTACCGAGCGGAGCTTCGTCCACTCCGCCCGGAGCGTTCGACCCACGGCGCGTCCCCTAGACATCGCGGGCCCGGATCGACCAAGCCGCGACGAGCAGGGCGACGACCGCCCACGCGGCCGTGACGCCGAGACCTCCCCACGGACCGAACGGCGGGGTGTCGTAGGCCGGGGCCGTGACCTGGATCGACAGGCCCGACGACGGCACGAAGTGCTGGAGCAGATCTCGGATCCCGGATCGGGGGAAGGACTCCATGACGACGGTCGGCACGAGGACCAGGCCGACGACCGTGGTCATCGCGGCCGCCGTGTGTCGAACGATCGTCCCGACGCCGACCGCGAACAGCGCGAGCAGCGTAAGGTGGATCGCGGTACCCGCGACCGCTCGTATCGCGGACGCGTCGGCGAGCGTCACGTGCGGATACGCCGGCGGGTTGTAGCCGCCCTCGTGCAGCAGCGGCTGGGCGATCACGAAGGAGAGGACGCTCGCCACCGAGCCCACCACCAGCGCGAGAGCTCCGACGATGGCGACCTTGGCGCCGAGCGCGCCCACACGACGCGGCATGGCGGCGAACGTCGCGCGGATCGTCCCGGTGACGAACTCGGACGTGGCCGCGACGGCCCCCAGCGCCACCATCGCGACCTGTCCGTACCACGCGCCCCGAAGGCCATTCACTACGACGTCGTCGTCTCCCGGCCCTCCTCCGGCCTGGTTGGCGTCCGTGCCGCTCTTCGTCGCCAGGAAAGCCGTGAGACCGACGCTGATTGCCACCATCGCGAGGGCCATCCACGTCGTGCTCCGAACCGATCGGAGCTTGGTCCATTCGGCTCGAAGGGCCCGCCCCAGGGTGCCGGTCATGACCGCTCACCGTCACGGCCGGCGACGTGCTCGACAGCATCGCGAGTGAGCTCGAGATAGACGTCCTCGAGCGTGGCGCGCCGGGGAGTCAGCTCGTAGAGCCGTACACCGTGCTCGCGGGCCAGGTCCGCGATCCGCTCGGCGCCGAGGCCGGTGACCGTCACCGAATCGGGGCCGGTCGAGGTCACCGTGGCTCCGGCGTTCGCGAGCACCGTCATGGTCCGCGTGAGGTCGGGGGTTCGGAGGTCGACGGATCCGCTCGACGGCGTAGCCAGCAGCTCGTCGACGGGTGTGTCGGCGATGAGCCGGCCCCGGCCGATCACGATCAGGTGGTCGGCCGTCCCCTGGAGCTCGCTCATCAGGTGGCTCGAGACGAACACGGTGCGGCCCTCGGCCGCGAGTGAGCGAAGGAAGCCGCGGATCCACACGATGCCCTGCGGGTCGAGGCCATTGACCGGCTCGTCCAGCATCAGGATTGGCGGGTCGCCGAGGAGCGCGGCCGCCAAGCCGAGCCGCTGGGACATCCCAAGGGAGAAACCCCCCGTGCGACGACCGGCGACCGAAGAGAGCCCGACGAGCTCGAGCACCTCGTTGATGCGCGAGCGGGGGATGTCGTTGCTCTGCGCGAGCCACAACAGATGATCGCGGGCATGCCGGCCGGGGTGCGTCGCGGATGCGTCCAGAAGCGCCCCGACCTCCCGCAGCGGGAACCGCTTCTCGACGTACGGCTCGCCTCTGACGAGTGCCGTCCCTGCGTTCGGAGCGGCCAGCCCCAGGATCAGGCGCATCGTCGTGCTCTTGCCAGCGCCGTTCGGTCCCACGAAACCCGTCACGCGCCCGGGCGTCACCGAAAACGTCAGGTCGTCGACCGCGACCGTGTGCCCGTACCGCTTGGTCAATCCTCGAACCTCGATCGTCGTGTCCATGGCCGCGACGCTACGCGGCTCGCGCCCTGCTTCCATCACGCGAGAGAGCGCATTTCGGACTCCCGAAGGAGTGGGCGACGTCGGTCCCGGGTCACCCCGGGGTGGAAGGCGGGAGTTCCCCCCGCGGGGGGACGTCGGAACGAGGTCCGGCCATCATGATGTGGGTCATGGACGAAGGCAGGAGCGGGCGAACCATCATCTCGATCGGGGGACTCCTCGGGGGTCCGAACCTGTGGCCGCTCCTTGCGGCCGCCCTCGGGTTGGGGGCGCTGATCGAGGCGTTCGCGTACGCGAGCCCGAGCGACCGAGCGACCGCCATGGTGGCGAATGTCGCCATCGCGATCCCGCTCGCGTTCGCGTTCCGGTGGCGTCTGTGGGCGGCCGTGGCCGTCACCGTGCTGATGATGATCCCGCTCAGCGGCGCCGTCGTGATCACCGGGTCGGCGGTCGTGGCTCAGCTCGTCGCCCTGTTCCTTGTCGCCGAGAGCTTCGGACCCCTGGTCTCGGCGCCGTTCGCAGTCCCGTATCTGCTGAACGTGTTCTTCAACTGGTCCGGCGGCGCTCCGGGGTTCTCGGACCTTCTCCCGTTCGTGCTGGTGTTCGCGGCGATCGCGCTCGGCAGCCTGTGGCGGCTACGCGACCGGGCGATCGCCGAGCGGGACGAGAGCCGTCGCGAGGCGGCCGACTCCTGGCGGGAGCGGGCGGCCATGGAGGAGCGAGCTCGCATCGCACGCGAGCTCCACGACGTCGCCGCCCACCACATCTCGAAGATCGCCATCCAGGCTGAGGTCGGTCGCGTCGCCGATCCGACCGTTTCCGAGGAAGAACGCGCCAGGCTCGGCGAGATCGGCGACACGGCGCGCGAGGCGATGAGCGAGATGCGCCGCGTCCTCGGGGTCCTTCGCGAGGACGCCGGCGGCGAAGCGGAGCGGGCTCCGCAACCCGGCCTCGCGGATCTGGAGGTGCTGATCGTCGATGCCCGTCAGTCGGGGTCCCCGGTCCGATTCTCGCTCAGCGGTCAGGTCGTCCCGCTCGCCCCGGGTGTCGATCTGACGGCCTACCGGATCGTCCAGGAGGCGCTCACGAACGCGCGTCGCCACGCGCCTGGCGCAACCGTGGAGGTGGAACTCCGCTACGAGCCGTCGATGCTTCACATCCGCGTCTCCGACGACGGGCCGGGCCCGACGTCTGATCCCTCGGACGGTCACGGCCTCCAGGGCATCCGGGAGCGGGTCGCGATTGTCGGCGGGACGGTTCGGATCGGCACCAGTGACGCCGGGGCGTTCGTCGTCGAGGCCGAGCTGCCGACAGATGCACCCCCCGCGAGTGGGGGCGGGCAGTGACGATCCGCGTGGCCGTCGTCGATGACCAGGAGGTCGTGCGTTCGGGTTTCGCAGCGCTCCTGCAGACGCAGCCAGACTTCGAGGTCATCGGCGTGGCGGGCGACGGCGCCGCCGCCGTCGAGCTGTGTCGCGAACGGCGCCCGGACGTCGTGCTGATGGACGTGCGCATGCCAAGGGTGGACGGGATCGAGGCAACACGCCGCATCGTGCTCGATGTGAGGGAGGGCACGCGGGTCCTCGTGCTCACCACCTTCGACCTGGACGAATACGTCTACGACGCTCTTGCCGCCGGCGCGAGCGGGTTCCTGCTGAAGGACGCCACCGCCGAGGCGCTGTTCGACGCCGTGCGCGTGGTGGCCGCCGGCGACGCCCTCCTGTCCCCGCGGGTGACCCGTCGACTCATCACCGAGTTCGCCAGGCTGCGCCCGGGGCCACCTGCCCCGCCCGATGCGCTCCGGGAGCTGACGTCCCGAGAGACCGAAGTGCTTCGGCTCGTTGCCGGAGGTCTATCGAACACCGAGATCGCCGAGCGGTTGGTGGTGTCGGAGGAGACGGTCAAGACCCACGTCAGCCACGTGTTCGCCAAGCTCGGCGTACGTGACCGCGCGCAGGCTGTGGTGGTCGCGTACGAATCCCGCCTGGTCACCCTTCGAGGCGCATGATCGGATCCGCGAGGGGGACGCCACGTCGTCCCTCTGTCAGTGCCCCCCGGTGCCCCCGGCCCGAACCGGACGAAAAGGACGAAACCCAGCGAGGGCGTTCGTGCAGGTGGTAGCCGCGTACCGACTCGGACGTTGAGCGCGCGACGTCTTGGGCAACGGAGCCTGCGAGAACCGGGTTCCGGCACTCCGGGTCACCGGTCTGGTGGCGGTCGCCATGGGCTCGCGGCGGCCGGCGTGCGCTCGGCCGGGGTCTATCGCACGGAGGGTGATCCGACCGACGATCAACAGATCCGAGTAGGCGGAAGCCTTCGCCCTGGCCGTGCATTGCCTACAACGGCTGCGTCCCGCTGACGGCATGCTCGTTCGAGGGACTTCATCGGGTTTGTTCCGAGGAACGACGGTTAGCCTGCATTGATGAGGGGTCGACCCGATCTTGACGACGGGGACACAGATCCGGAACCCGAAGCATCCTACGGCCCATCCGGACCTCCGGGTGACCTCCCTCTATCGGGACCCTGGTCCTTGGCGCACCGGTATCGCCGATGCACAATTTGAGTGGAGGTGGGTGACGATGACATTGACGGTTATCGGAGGCCTGCTCTTCCTAGCCATTGTCGTGATCGCCGTGATCGCGAGACGCGAGAGCCACACCAACGCCTCTTGACCATCATTCCGCAACGAAGAAGGGGCCTGGCGGAGGCCCCTCCTTCGTTCCGAACCGACCGCGATCAGCTGGCGTCGCCGATCCCCACGGGCTGAGCCTCGGGGACCACGACGGGCTGCTCGGGCATGTGTCCTTCGACGTCGAGGTCCGGCAGCCACTGCAGCCACTTGGGCAGGTACCAGTTGCGGTCGCCGAGGAGTTTCATCGCCGACGGGACCAGGATCGATCGCACGATTGTGGCGTCGATCAGGACCGCGATCGCGAGGCCGAAGCCCATCTCCTCGAGCGCCGTCAGCCGGCCCGCTGCGAACCCAGCGAAAACGGCCACCATGATGATCGCGGCGCCGGTGATGATCCCACCGGTCGTTCGCAACCCGTACGTGACGGCCTCGGCGTTATCGCGCGTCTTGTCGTACTCCTCCCGGATCCGCGTCAGCAGGAACACGTGGTAGTCCATCGACAGCCCGAACAGGATCGAGAACAGGAACAGCGGGAGCCAAGCCTCGATCGCATCGGTCTGCTGGAACCCGAAGGCGTCCGCGATCGTCTTGCCGATCGCCGGGCCGCCCTTCTGGAAGACCAGCACGATCAGGCCGTACGCAGCGCCCACCGATAGTAAGTTCATCACGATCGCCTTGGCCGGCACGACGAGCGATCGGAACACCACCGTGAGCAGGAGGAACGACAACCCGAGCACGATCACGATGATGAGCGGCGTGTAGTCGCTCGAGACATCGAAGAAATCAGTGATGAACGCGGTGTCGCCACCCACCAACACCCGGATGCCCGAGCCGTCGAACGCCTCGGGGATATACGTCCCCCGAAGCTCTCGGATCGCCAGGACGGCGGCCTCGCTCTGCGCGTCGGTTGCCTCGCCGGCGAGGGGGATGTCCAGGACCGTGACGCTTCCGTCTTCGCTCGCGCGAGGCTCGGCCGGCGTCCCCAGCCGCGGGTCGTCGGCGATCTCGGCGGCGAGCGTCTCGATACCCTCTTGCACCTCCGGATCGGTCGGGCTGCCGAGGATCACGATCTGCGCGGTGGAGTTCGCACCCGACCTCGGGAAGTATTCGACTAGGGCGAGGAACGCCTGTTTCGTCTGGATGTCGTCCGGCAGGGTCGTGATCCCGGAAAGTCCCTGCTTGATCCCTCGACCATCGTCCTCGGGGTGCGGCTGCAGCCAGAACGGGAGCGATAGGACGATCAGGAAGCTCGCCGACAGCACCAGGCTGATCACCGGGCGCGCCATGACCGCGCGGCTGGCCCGGTCCCAGAACCCGCCCGGCCGACCCTGCTCGATCTGACCGTGCCGGACACGCCGGGCGAGCCACGATCCTTCCTTGCGTAGCCATCGCGTCAGCCCTATCGCGGCCAGGACGAACCCGAGGAGACCCGCCACCGCGACGAGAGCGGCGGGCGCGCCGAGAACGGAAGCGATGGTCGCGACGACGCCCGCGACCACGATCATGCCGAGGAGCGCGAGAGCGTTCGAGATCCTCGACATCCACGGCCAATCGAGCCAATCCGCCCCCACGCGCTTCGCAGGATCGCCCAGGAGACCTAGGACCGCCGGAAGGAGCGTCATCGAGGCGGCGACCGAAACGAGCACCACGATGATCGCGCCGCCCGCCAGGCCTCGGAAGATCGTCGTGGGAACGAGGAGCATGCCTGACAGGGCGATCACCACCGTCAGACCGCTGAAGAACACCGCTCGGTTCGCCGTGGCGCCGGAGCGGCCGATCGCACGCAGCTTTTCTCCGCCCCTGCGCCGCTCCTCGCGGTACCGGGACACGATGAACAACGAGTAGTCGATCCCGACCGCCAGACCCATCATCGAGATGAGGTTCGGCGCGAAGAACGTGAATTTCCAGAGCTGACCGATGACTGCCACGATCCCCAGGGTCACGGAGATCGCGAAGATGGCCATGATGATCGGCGTGACACCGGCGATGAGCGCCCCGAAGACCGCGATCAGGACGACCAGCGCCGCGACGACCCCGATCGACTCTCCGAAGCGCAAGTCTTCCTCGGACACTTTCCGGAAGTCCTCCGTCGACGTGGCGTCGCCGAGGATGAAGGCCTGCAGGTCGCCGGTGCTCGCCTCTTCGCGTATCGTCTCGAGCTCGTCGACGCTCTCGGCGGCGTCGTCGATGTCTCCCGCCATCACGACCGTGAACAGGACCGCCCGCCCGTCTTGGGAGGGGATCGGGCCCATTGGCGCTGTGTCTGGATCCTGGGCGACCTCCGCGGGCAGCGGGAAGGCCGGCGGCACATAGGTCACGACGTCCGGGCCGAGCGCGTTCAGGTCCTCGAGGGCCGTGTTCACCTGCTCGGCGAAAGCGGGATCCTCCACAGCCCCCTCATCGGGCCCGGCGATGACCCAGTTCTCGGTCACGATGTCCTGCTCGAGGCGGCGTTGCTCGAGGATCTGTTGCGCCTCCTTCGCCTCGGGCGTGTTCGTGAAGTCGATGTCGGTCGTAAGGGCCGACCCGAGCATGGCCGAGCTGGATGCCCCCGCCAGCACGAAGATCACGAACCACACGCCGACCGTCCGCCACGGGTGCTTGCTGCTCGCCCGTGCGATGGATTCCGGATTGAGCCTCATCCCCGTCCTCCCGTCCCTCGCGTCGACAACTTGCCCTCGGCGGACTTACAGCATATGCTTACGTCGTATGGAGTATAGGAATACGTTGTAAGCTGTCAACCCCAGGTACCGGAAGATGCTTCCGAAACCGGGTAGGAATGCCTGAACGATATGGACGGTGGATGAACGTGAGCACGAGAACCCAAGCCGAAGAAGCACCGAGCCGCGGGCGCCTCTCGCGAGACCGGATCATCGAGGCCGCCCTGCGGGTGATGGACGACGAGGGGCTCGAGGCCGTCACGATGCGCCGGATCGGGCGGGAGCTCGGGGTCGAGGCGATGTCGCTGTACAACCACGTCGAGGACAAGGAGGACATCCTCGAAGGGGTCACCGAGCGCGTGATGAACGAGTTCGAGTTCCCGGACACGACCAGCGATTGGGCCGAAGATGCCCGCGCGATGGCCCGCGAGTGGCGCAGGCTCCTCGGCCTGCATCCAAGCGTCTGCCAGCTGCTCGCGGAGCGGCACAAGCCGCTCGAGGGCCTGGCCACCTATCGAGCGATGGACTCCGCGCTGGGCGTATTGCGTCGGGCGGGCCTCTCGGCGCGGGACGCCGCCCAGGCGTTCAACGCCCTGGGTGGCTACATCCTGGGCTTCGTGATGATGGAGCAGGGGCTCATGCTCGGGAACGACGACGAGCACGCACGGCAGCACGATCTCGCTGTCGAGGCCCTGCAGGGCTCCGGGCTCGTCAACGTGATGGAGTGCTTGCCGTACTTCACCGACTGCACCACCGACCAGCAGTTCGACTTCGGGCTCGATCTCATGATCCGCGGTATCCAGCCCGGAACCGAAGGATCCTAGACGGCCCGCGGATGCCGTACTACGAATACGACGTCTGAGACGGCGGCAGCGCCACCCTCATTCGGAGCGCTCGCGCCGCGAGTTCCTTCGATCAGGACGTCGCTGGACAAGAGGGGCGACCTCGAGGGCGAGTCGCGTCACCTGCGGGGGCTCCTTGGCGGGAAGCCAGACGACGGCGAAAACCGGCGAGCGCGTTCGTGCAGGTAGGAGCCGCCTACATTCTCAGGGCCTGAGCACGACCGCCATTGACGGACGCGGAGGGAACACTTGACCGCGAGCGATGGCGGGCAAGGACGACTTATCTTCCCGCCCGAGCACGAGGCCGAGCTTGCAGCGCGCATACCGAACTCGCGCCTAAAGCTGATCGAGCGCGCCGGTCACAATCCGCACGACGAGCAGACCGCCGAGGTCATGAAGGAGCTGCGAGCCTTCATCCCGTCGGCCGTTGGGGGAAGCAGCCTGAGGTGAAATATGGGACGAGGTGAATCTCCGAGCCTCTCAGACCATCGCCTACGGCGACCGGGGAAGTATCGTTCCGACGTCGAGCCGGAGCCGAGGACCTAACGTCGCTTGGCGCTCAACGGCGTCGTACGGATCCTGTGGGGCGTCATGCGCATCAATGCTGGATGGTTTTGCTGAAGGCCTGGTCGTGAGATCAGGGGAGAGGACGTCGAGCTCGTGGACTCCACAATTTCGCCCGGTTCTCTCCACGCGGAGGCGAGGGGAACAGTGTAAGAACTCAAACGCCGCACGTCAGAGCGTGTGGGTTGGAGCCTGCGACCGGGGGCCGCAACCTTGCG
>JBMDWR010000137.1:0-2045 GCA_048594645.1 Actinomycetota bacterium | reverse complement strand
CGCCGGCGAGGTCGAGCGCGAGCGCACCACCTTGCGCCTGATCGCCTCCGAGAACTACGCGAGCCCGGCGGTGCTCGCCGCGCAGGCCTCGACGATGAACAACAAGTACGCAGAGGGCTATCCCGGGCGCCGGTATTACGGGGGATGTCGGTTCGTCGACATCACCGAGCAACTCGCGATCGACCGCGCGATGGAGCTGTTCGGCGCCGAGCACGCGAACGTCCAGCCGCACGCCGGCGCCCAGGCGAACCTCGCCGTGATGGGCGCGTTCCTCGAGCCGCGCTCCGACGACAAGGTCCTGGGGCTTGTGCTCGCGCACGGCGGGCACCTCACGCACGGGTCCCCGGTCAACGTCTCGGGCATGTGGTTCACGTTCGTCGGTTACGAGGTCGACCACGAGACCGAGCAGCTCGATTACGACCGCGTCCGTGACCTCGCGAGGGAGCACCGGCCGAAGATCGTGCTGGCGGGGTTCACCGCGTACCCGCGCGTCATCGACTGGGCGGCGTTCCGGAGCATCGCGGACGAGGTCGGCGCGGTCCTGTGGGTCGACGCATCCCACTTCGTCGGGCTGTGCGCCGGCGGGGCGTACCCGAGTCCGGTGCCGTTCGCCGACGTCGTGACCTTCACGACCCACAAGACGCTTCGCGGGCCGCGTGGGGCCATCGTGCTCAGCAAGGAGCAGCACGCGAAGGCGATCGACAAGGCCGTCTTCCCGATGATGCAGGGAGGGCCGCTCGAGCACGTGATCGCGGCCAAGGCGGTCTGCCTGAAGGAGGCGATGAGCCCGGCGTTCCGTGAGTACTCGGCTCGCGTCGTCCGCACCGCGCGCGCGCTCGCGCAGGGGCTCGGCGACGAGGGGATCCGCCTGGTGTCTGGCGGCACCGACTCCCACCTCGCGCTGTGTGATGTCCGTCCGCTGGGGATCGGCGGCAAGCAGGCCGAAGCGGTCTGCGACGAGATCGGGATAGCGATCAACAAGAACGGGATCCCGTTCGACCCTCAGCCGCCGCTCGACCCGTCCGGCATCCGCGTGGGGACGCCGGGGCCGGCGACGATCGGGATGGACGAGCCGGAGATGAAGGAGGTCGCCAGCATCATGGGCGAGGTCCTTCGCCATCCCGAGGACGACCAGGTGAAGGCCTCGTGCAGCTCGCGCGTGGCCGAGCTGGTGGAGCGGTTCCCCGTGTACCCGGCCTGACCCACGCCCGGCGCTCGGCGTCCGTCGCCGGGAGCGGGATCCCTTTGAGCAGGCCTTCGCCGGTCCTCGAGGGGTAGCATCGGCCGGAGGCGTGCGTCCATATCTGACGGTCTTCGCGACGGCCTTCGGCGTGACCTTCGCGGCCACGCCGCTGATCCGTCGACTCTCCCTGCGGCTCGGTTGGATCGACCGCCCGTCCGACCGGAAGGTGCATCCGGCTCCCACGCCGACGGCGGGTGGGCTCGCGATGTACCTGGGCGTCGCCGCGGGGTTGCTGGTCGCGCGGTTCGTGCCGTTCCTGGCCGGCCTGTACGAGTCCTCGTCCGAGCTGGATGCCGCGTTCGTCGCGGCGACCGGCGTCGTCGTCCTGGGCGTGGTGGACGACAGCCGCGGTGTCTCTGCGATCGGCAAGCTGGCCGGGCAGGTGTTGGTCGCCGGGGTCGTTGTCCTGCTGGGCGTGCAGCTCCTCTACTTCTACTTCCCGGGTCAGGGTGTGCTCTCGCTGTCTCCCGATCTGGCCGTGCCGCTGACGGTCCTGTGGATCGTCGCGCTGATGAACGCCGTCAACCTCGTCGACGGCCTGGACGGTCTGGCGGCGGGCATGGTGGCGATCGCCGCGATCGCGTTCTTCGCGTACTTCCGAACGCCCGACGGCGGCGACCAGGCCAGCGTCGCGGCCCTGATGTCCGCGATCGTGGCGGGTGTCGCCCTCGGGTTCCTGCCGTGGAACTTCCACCCGGCGAGGATCTTCATGGGCGACTCGGGATCGCTCCTGCTCGGGCTGCTCATGGGGGTCGCCACCACGTCGGGGGTCGGGCAGAACCTCGAGGGACCGAGCGGCGGC
>JBMDWR010000136.1:0-5718 GCA_048594645.1 Actinomycetota bacterium | reverse complement strand
CCGGTTCGCCGTGCGCCGGGGAGGACTCGAACCTCCGACCCGCTGCTTAGAAGGCAGCCGCTCTGTCCGGACTGAGCTACCGGCGCGGACCTCGATTGTAGGGCTCAACGTTCGCGGACAGCCGATCTGGAGTGTCCTATGCGGACGCCGTACGCGCCCGGCGGGGAAGGCGATCGCGCCCGTGTCGCGCCTTCCAACTACCGAGCCGCATCGGCCGAAGGGCAATCGGTGGTTCCGACCGCATGCCTGCGGCGGCGTAACCGTGACCGTTCGGCGATGAACGGCTACCGGCGGGGCACGTGAAGCGTCCCGAACACCGAGCGCTCTCGTCGGCGTGGCGGCGGAGGCGTGGCGGCGACCGCCTTCGCCGAGGCGAGTCGTTCGCCCAGCACCTCGTGTGCGCTCTCGCGGTCCGGGCCCGCGAAGTACCTGACGCGAAGAGGGCTCTGCGACGTCAGGCGTTCGCGTACTGCCTCGTCCGCCGGAGCCATGCGGGAATCGGGGGGCACGATCCGGGTCCAGGCGAGCGGGGTCGGCGTCCCGTCGGGCGCGAGCACCATGACCAGCGCCTCGCCGATGCCGAGCGACGTGAGCGCCTCCTCGACGTCGTAGTGCTCCGTGACTGGGAACGTCCGCGCGGTCTTGCGGAGGGTGTCCGCGTCGTTCGGCGTGAAGGCGCGGAGCCCGTGCTGGATCCGGTTGCCGAGCTGGCTCAGCACGGCCGCCGGGACGTCGGTGGGCGCGTGCGTCACGAAGAACACCGAGATGCCCTTCGACCGGATCAGGCGGGCGGTCAGCTCGATCTGCTCGAGGAGCGCGTCCGACGCGTCGTCGAACAGCAGGTGCGCCTCGTCGAAGAAGAACGCGAGGATCGGCTTGTCCGGGTCGCCGATCTCCGGCAGCGTCGCGTACACGCGTGCGAGGAGCCAGAGCATGAACGTCGAGAAAAGGCGGGGCTTGTCCACGACGTCGGAGATCTCGAGCAGGCTGACGACGCCCCTGCCGTCATCGGTCCGCATCAGGTCGGCGACGTCGAACGCGGGCTCGCCGAAGAAGGCGCCGACGCCCGCCTCCTCCAAGCTCAGGAGCGAACGAAGGACGACGCCCACCGACGCGTTGGAGACTCCTCCGTACTCATCGCGGGCGCTCGCACCCTCGTCCGACGTCAGGAAGCGGAGCGCCGTGCGCAGGTCGCTGAGGTCGAGCAGCGGTAGGTCGCGGTCGTCGCAGAAGTGGAAGGCCAGCGTGAGCACCGCCGTCTGCGTCTCATTGAGATCGAGCACCTTGGCGAGGAGCACAGGCCCGAATGCCTCGACCGTCGCCCGGACCGGGGCGCCGAGGGCGCCGCTCAGCGAGAGCAGCTCGACGGGATGAGCGCGCGGCTCGACCGTCCAGCCGAGCGACCTCGCGCGATCGGTGACCTTCGCGTCGGGTTCGATCGGCTGGGCCAGTCCGGAGAGATCGCCCTTCACGTCGGCGACGAACACGGGCACGCCGGCATCGGAGAGCTGTCCCGCGATCACCTGCAACGTCTTCGTCTTGCCCGTCCCCGTGGCACCCGCGACGAGCCCGTGGCGGTTCAGGGTCGAGAGCGGCATCCGAACGTCCACGCCGGACAGGACCTTCCCGCCGAGCATCGGGCGTCCGAGGATCACGGCCGGGGCCGGGTAGCCCGCGCGCATGTCGCGTTCGAAGCGTTGCCGAAGGTCGGGGCGTTCGGAGCGCTCCGGCGGTCCGGTCAACCGACGTCCGCGATCAGAGCGACGGCGAGTCGAGGATGTTCCGGGTGCGCCGCGCCATCCCCTCGAGGAGCCGGATCGCCAGGTTCGGCTCCTTGCGCAGCAGCCTCCGGAACGCCGAGCGGTCGATGCGGACGGTCTCGAGCGGCGTCTCGGCGACGACGGTGCGCGTCCGCGTGTCGCCGTCGAGCAGCGACAGTTCGCCGAAGAACTCGCCGCGTCCGAGCTCGGCCTGCTTGGTTCCGTCCGGGTCCTCGCCCGCGACGATCCTCACCTTGCCGTTGGTGATGACGTAGAAGGCCTTGCCGGGGTCGCCGGCCTTCACGATGACCTGGCCCTCCTTGTAGATGCGCTCCTCGGAGAGCGAGGCGATCCGCGAGAGGTCCATGTTGGTGCAGCCCTCGAACAGGGGCACGCGGGCGAGCATCGTCGCCATCGGGCGTCGTCCGACCGGCATGGCCTTCCATCGTCGCAGCCGCCGCGCCGGGGTGCAAACGGCGCGCCACGCGCGGCGGCTACCATCGGAGGGATCTCGGTCGTTGGGAGGCTCCGATGGCTCGAACCGTCTCCTCGCTTATCGCCGGACGGCCCCGGGACGACGCGCCAGGCGGACGCCTGGACGTCCCGAACCCAGCACGCCTGTCCGACGCCGTGGCGACCGCGCTCCTCGGCGACGCAACCACGTTCGTCGAGGCCTGCCGCGCGGCGCGGGACGCTCAGCCGGCGTGGGCGAAGGTCCCGGCTCCCGTGCGCGGCCGAGCGATCCAGCAGCTCGGACGTCTGGTCGAGGACAACGCGGAAACGCTTGCCCGCACGATGACGCGCGAGATCGGCAAGCCGATCGCCGAGGCTCGGGGATCGGTGCAGGAGGTCGTCGACACGTGCATGTTCTTCGCGTCGGAGGGCCGGCGCCTGTACGGGATGACGGTGCCGTCCGAGCTGCCGGACAAGCAGCTGTTCACGTTCCGCAACCCGGTCGGCGTCGCGGCGATCGTCACCGCCGGGAACTTCCCCGTTGCGGTGCCGTCCTGGTACCTCGTGCCCGCCCTGCTCAGCGGTAACACGGTCGTCTGGAAGCCCGCTGAATACGCGCCGAGGACGTCGGAGGCGCTCGCGCAGCTCTTCCTGCACGCGGGGTTCCCCGAGGCGGTGTTCAACATGGTGCTCGCGGACGGCGCGTCGACGTTCGATGGGCTGTCCCAGGCGCTCGAGGCCGGCCTGGTCGACAAGGTCGGGTTCACGGGCTCGAGCGAGGTGGGCCGGCGGATCGGCGAGCTGTGCGGGCGCCACCTTCAGTCTCCGTGCCTCGAGCTCGGCGGCAAGAACCCGCTCGTCGTGATGCAGGACGCCGATCTCGATCTCGCCGTCGAGGGCGCGCTGTTCAGCGGGTTCGGGACGGCCGGCCAGCGGTGCACCTCGCTGGGGACCGTGATCGTGCACGAGAGCGTGCACGACGAGTTGCTCTCGAGGTTCGCTAGGGCGGTCGAGGCCGCCGCGATCGGCGACCCGTTCGAGGACGTGCTCTACGGCCCGATGATCTCGTCACGGTTCTGCGAGCGGTTCCTCGGGTGGCTCGACTGGGTGCATCCGCACCATGCGCTCCACGGCTCGAGCGGCACCGGCCGCATCACCGCGTCCAACCCGCGGGCCGGCTTCGTCGGAGATCCCGACGACGGCCTCTACGTGCACCCGACGATCGTGGACGGCGTCACGGTCGACGACGACCTGTACAAGCAGGAGACGTTCGGGCCCATCGTGGGCGTCGCGACGTTCGGGGACCTCGACGAGGCGATCGCGCTCGCCAACGGACACGGTTTCGGCCTGTCGTCGTCGATCTACACGAACGCCCCGCTGAACGTCTTCCGCTTCCGCGAGCGCATCTCCGCGGGGATGGTGAGCGTGAACAACTCGACCACCGGGGCCGAGGCGCACCTGCCGTTCGGCGGCAACGGCCGGAGCGGCAACGGGGCGCGCCAGTCGGGCGTCTGGGTGCTCGAGCAGTTCACGCGGTGGCAGGCGATGAACTGGGACTACTCGGGCCGGCTCCAGAAGGCGCAGATGGACGTCGCGGACGTCTCGGCCGACGCCTCGTTCCGGCTGGATGGCCCCGATGCCTGAGCGCACGCGTGTCCGGGCGGGGCGGCTCGTCGACGTGCTGGCGGGATCGGTCGTTCCCGACCACCTGATCACCGTCCAGGGTGACCGGATCGAGGCCGTCGGCCCGTACGACGGCACGCCGGTCGACCTCGATCTGTCCGACCACACCGTCCTGCCGGGGCTGATCGACTGCCACACCCACCTGGTGGGCGAGATCGAGAGCGGTCACGGCTACGCGCACGTGATCCAACGGAGCGCCGCGCAGGAGGCGCTCGCCGGGGTCGCCAACGCGCGCGACACGCTGTTGGCTGGTTTCACGACCGTCCGGGACGTCGGGACGTTCCGAGCCTTCGTCGACGTCGCGCTTCGCGACGCGATCGAGGTGGGGAGCGTCGAGGGGCCTCGGATGGTCTGCGCGGGGGCGTACGTGACGGTCTCGGGTGGTGGCGGCGACGTCACCGGGCTCCCGCCCGACGTGGATGCCACCGTGCCGCGGGACCTGCGGTTCGGCGTGGCGAACTCTTCCGACGAGGTCCGCCGCGTCGTGCGTGAGATCCTTCACGGCGGCGCCGACCTGATCAAGGTGATCGCGACCGGCGCGGTGCTCACCGAGGGGACGACACCGGCGGCGCCCGAGTTCGGCGAGGGCGAGATCCGCGCGGCCGTCGAGGAGGCGGCGCCGTACGGCGCGCACGTCGCCGCGCACGCGCACGCAGCCGAGGGCATCAAGCGCGCCGTGCGGGCCGGTGTCCGCTCGATCGAGCACGGGTCGTTGATGGACGACGAGGCGATCGCGCTGATGGCCGAGCGCGGGACGTACCTCGTGGCCGACGTCTGGTGCGGCGACTGGATGCTCGAGCAGGGGGAGCGCGACGGCTGGTCGCCGAGCGTGATGCGCAAGCTGCGCGAGACGACGGACGTCCAGCGCGAGGGATTCTCCAAGGCCCTCGAGGCGGGCGTGCGGATCGCCTTCGGCACGGACAGCGGCACGTACCCGCACGGGATGAACGCGAGGCAGTTCGCCACCATGGTCAAGCAGGGCATGACGTCGATGCAGGCGGTCCAGAGCGCGACCATCATGGCGGCCGAGCTGCTCGGGCGACGGGAGCTCGTCGGTGTGATCGAGCCGGGGGCGCTCGCCGACGTCATCGCGGTCGAGGGCGACCCGCTCGGCGACATCGAGCTCCTCACCGAGGTCGCGCTGGTGATGAAGGGCGGACGGGTCGTTCGTCCAGGATGAGCGCGTCGAGCCCGCGTGCCGGGCCACAAGGTACGCTTCGGGACACGGATGATCGCGAAGAGCGTGAACACGGGGAAAGCGTGTGATCGAGGAAACAGCCGACACGGGGAGTTGTGATCGGGAAGGAGCGGTGCCATGAAGACCTGCCCCTACTGCGCGGAAGAGATCCAGGACGCGGCGATCAAGTGCCGTTGGTGCGGATCGTGGCTCGTCGACGAGATCCCGGCTTCTGCCGAAGGACCCCCCAAGCGTGCCGTCGCCGGTGAGGCCGAGGTCGAGGAGGAGCAGCCGCCGCCGGCGACGATGATGGCGCCTGTGCCGGCGACCGAGGCCGAGCCGCAGGCCGTCGAGGCTTCCGCGGATCAGGTGGGCGCGGTCTCGGCTCCGGCCGCCGAGCCTCCGGCCGCCGAGCCGGCGGCCGCCCAGGCGCCCGCGGCGGCGGGGCAGCCGCCCGTCGCCGAGGCGAAGATCGAGTTCACGCACACCGGCGTCCGGTACCTGCTCGGATACGCGCCGGATCATTTCGGGATCTGGGATCGCAACGCGCCGCAGCAGGCGGTCGAGACGTTCCCGCGCAACGACGAGGGATGGCAGGCGGCCTGGGCGCGCTACGTCTCGATCGAGTCGAGCTGGATGGATCTG
>JBMDWR010000135.1:0-8689 GCA_048594645.1 Actinomycetota bacterium | reverse complement strand
TTGTGGCCGAGCTGGAGCGCCTCGCGGAGCGACAACTCGAGGACCTTCTTGGCACGCGGCGTGAACGGGATGTGCCCGGTCGGGGCGGCCTGGCCCTGACCGATGATCTCCTCGACCTGCTGACGCACGGCCTCGAGGGAGATGTTCAGCGACTCGAGGGCCTTGGCGGCGACGCCTTCGCCCTCGTGGATCAGGCCGAGCAGGATGTGCTCGGTCCCGATGTAGTTGTGGTTGAGCATCCTCGCCTCTTCCTGGGCGAGGACGACGACACGGCGGGCTCGGTCGGTGAAACGCTCGAACATGTCACTCCCCCAGGGCCGAGGCCCCATCTACCGAACGGCCTCGGAGATCGTCGGACCCCGTCCTACCCCCGAGGCGGGTCGAGCGCTCCGGAGTGGCACGATCTCGTGCGCCCGCCGAAGCGCCCCACGCAGGCAAGTATACCCCCCGCCCCGCTGCAACCCCCCCGCCCGAGATGCCGCGTGTGTGCCTCACGCCGACCTCCATACCCCTTCTTCGACCGAACCGACCCTCGGGATGAGTCATCGGGAGCGATGTAGGTCTCCCGGACCGGACATGGCCCGAAAGGACTACCGGAAGTTCAGCCGTTTGGGGCGTTGTCCGGTACCCGCCGCGTCGGGCACGATGCTCGCACGGATACCTGGTCTTCCCCCTGTCTCCTTCCCGATTAGGAGAGGATCACGTTGCGGGTTCTCGTCGTGGATGATCACCCGGCGTTCCGTCGGGCCCTCACCTCCGCGCTCAGGATGGTGAAGGGCATCGAGGTCGCCGCGGAGGCTGGCGGAGGACACGAGGCCACCGCCCAGGCTCGGGAGACCGACCCCGACCTAGTGCTGATGGATCTGTCGATGCCGGACTTCGATGGCATCGAGGCCATGCGCAGGATCCATCGCGATCGGCCCGACCTGCCGGTGGTGATCCTCACCGCCCACGCCGACCCCGGCGTCGAGAGGGAGGCCAGGGAGGCCGGCGCGTCGGGGTTCCTCGCCAAGGGCACGGCGCTCGAGGATATCGTCGTCGTGCTTCACGAAGCGGCAGACGCCAGCCTGTAGGCCCTGCAGGAGGCGCCGGAGCCCGCATCAAGTCGGCGCCGCCCGCCGCGTCAGTCCTCCGGCCGGTGCAGTGGGAACAGGATGACCTCGCGCACGCTCGGTACGTCCGTGAGCAGCATCAGCAGGCGGTCGATACCGATCCCGAGACCGCCGGCGGGAGGCATCCCGTGCTCGAGAGCCTGGAGGAAATCCTCGTCGAACGGGTGCGTCTCCTCCTCGCCCGCTTCGCGCGCCTGCTGTTGGAGGACGAACTTGGCCCGCTGCTCGTCCGGATCCGTGAGCTCCGAGTAGCCGGTCCCTAGCTCCATGCCACCGATCACGGGGTCCACGTGCTCGGTCAGGCTCGGGTCTCCCCGATGGGGGCGAGCGAGCGGCGAGACGTCTCGTGGGAAGTCGCACACGAACGTGGGCTGGATCAGCTCCGGCTCGACGAGCTTCTCGAACAGCTCGAGGACGATCTTCCCCGGTGGCCACGCGGGCTCCACGGGAAGCTCGTGACGCTTCGCCAGCTCGGCCAGGTCCGTCCGATCGAGCGTGACCTCCTCGCCTACGGCCTCCGACACGCCGCCGAGCACCGTCACGCGCCGCCACTCCCCCCCCAGGTCGATCTCGTGCCCGCGGAACGTGACCTGGAGCGATCCGGTGACCTCGCGCGCGCACGTCCGGACCAGGTCGCGCGTGACCTCCATCATCGTTTCGTAGTCCGCGTACGCCTGGTACAGCTCGAGCATCGTGAACTCGGGGTTGTACTTCCACCCCGTTCCCTCGTTGCGGAAGTTCCGGCCGATCTCGTAGACGCGCTCGAGGCCGCCGACGAGCAGCCGCTTCAGGTACAGCTCGAGCGAGATCCGCAGGTAGAGGTCGACGCCGAGATCTCGATGATGCGTCTGGAACGGACGCGCCATCGCGCCACCTGCGATCGTCTGGAGGACGGGCGTCTCGACCTCGACGAACCCGCGTTGGTCCAGGTACGCGCGGATCGCGCGGAGCGTCTTGGCCCGCGCGGCCACCAGCCGACGGACACCGACGTCCGTCGCCAGATGCAGGTAGCGCTGGCGCTGCTGCAGCTCGGGGTCCCGCAGCCCGTGCCACTTCTCGGGCAGCGGGCGGAGGGCCTTCGAGAGCATCGCGATCCGCTCGACGAAGATCGACAGCTCACCCTTGCGGGTGGTTCCGACGCGGCCCGCGGCGGCCACGATATCGCCGAGGTCGACGTCTTCCAGCAGCGCCAGCACGTCGGCACCGCTCTCCTGGTTGACCACCAGCTGAAGGTCGCCCGTCCGATCTCGAAGGACCAGGAACACGAGCCGGCCCATGTCCCGCTTCAGCACGATGCGGCCCGCGACGCTCCGGCGCTCGTCGGTGAGCTCGTCCGGCCCCACGGCGCCGAATGCTTCGCGGATGTCGCTCGTCGTGTCCGCCTCGCGCACGCCGAGCGCCTGCTCCAGGCTCAGCGCGAAGGCCCGCTCGCCGAGCCGCTCCCGGCTCTCGCGTCGAGCCCGCAGGACCTCGCGCTCGCGCCCGGAGCTCGCTTCGCCGGCATCGGCGCGAGCGGCGGCTGGAGGCGGACGAGCGTGGTCGGCTCGCTCGGGCGTCGTGTCCTCGGCCTCGGCGGTCTCGTCACTCATCGGTGCGCCCGACATTGCGCTCGAAGACGAGCCGGAGACCCTCGAGCGTGAGCCATGGGTCCACCTCGTCGACGAACTGACAGTGCGGGACGATCTGGCCGGCGAGGCCGCCGGTCGCCACGACGGTCGCGGTTCCGCCCAGCTCCTTGCGGATCCGCTCGATCATCCCGTCCGTCTCCGCCGCGGTCCCGAAGATCAGACCCGCCTGGATCGCCTCGACCGTGTTCTTGCCGATCGGCGAACGCGGTCCCTGAAGCTCGACCTGCGGCAGGCGAGCCGTCTCCCTCGAGAGCGACGCGTTGGACGTCTGGACGCCGGGCGCGATCGCGCCCCCCAGGAACTCTCCTGCGTCGGACACCACGTCGTAGGTGGTCGCGGTCCCGAAATCGATCACGATGCACGGACCGCCGTAGCGATGGAACGCGGCGAGCGCGTTCGCGATCCGATCGGCACCCACCTCCCTGGGGTTGTCGGTCTGGATCGACAGGCCGGTGCGCGTGCCGGGCTCCACGACGACGGGTGGGAAGTTGAAGTACCGGTGCACCATCTCGCGGAGCTGCGTGGTGGAGGTCGGCACCACGGACGAGATCACGACCCCCGTGATCTGGCTCGAGAACGACAGCTCCGCCTGCTCGAGGAGGCCGGCGAACAGCACGGCGAGCTCGTCCGCGGTGCGTTCGAGCTCCGTGGAGACGCGCCAGCGACGCTCGAGGTCCGCTCCGCGGAACACTCCGAGCACGGTGTTCGTGTTGCCGACGTTCACGGCCAGGAGCACCGGCCTCACCTCCTGAGCGGCCATCCTGCCACGCCCGGACGCTCGCAGACACCCGTTCAGGGTGCCGGGAGCAGCAGCGTGTCGATCAGGCGCACGTCGCCGAACCGGGCCGCGACGATGGCGCGCGCCGGCCGCTCGATGGTCTCGACCGCCTCGAACGTCGCCTCGTCGACCACCGCCACGTGGTCGAGCGCGGTCTGCGGCGTCGCCCCGATCTCTCGGGCCATCACGGCGATCAGCGTCGCGACGTCGCGTTCGCCGGAACGAGCCCGCTCCGCCGCTTCCGACAGGGCGAGGAACAGGCAGGACGCCGCCTCGCGCCGTTCCGGCGACAGCAGCACGTTGCGGCTCGAGCACGCCAGGCCGTCGGCGTCGCGCACGACCGGACACCCCACGACGTCGACGGGAAACGACAGGTCGCGAACGAGCCGCCGGACGATCGCCAGCTGCTGCGCGTCCTTCTCGCCGAAGTACGCGGTACACGGCCCGATCGCGTTGAAGAGCTTCGTGACGATCGTCGCCACGCCCCGGAAGTGACCCGGCCGGGAGGCGCCCTCGAAGCGTTCGCCGAGCGGACCGGGATCCACGGTCACCAGCGGTGGGCCGTCCGGGTACATCTCGTCGGCTTCGGGCGCGAAGACGACGTCCACTCGCTCGGCCGTTGCGATCTCGAGGTCGCGGTCCTCATCACGCGGGTAGCGCGCGAGATCGCCCGCGTCGACGAACTGCAGCGGGTTGACGAAGATCGACACGGCGACGAGATCGTTCTGACTCCGGGCCGCGCGCATCAGCGACCGATGCCCGGCATGGAACGCGCCCATCGTCGGGACGAAGCCCACGCTGGTGCCGTTCGAACGGGCGTGGTCGCAGACCGCCCTGACGGCGGCGAGCGTCCTCGTCACCTCCAGCGGCCGAGCACCTCCTCGACGGCCTCGCGACCTCGCACGTCGGAGCGACCGGAACGGTCGGCGAGCGACAGCGCGACGTCGGCGAGGGCCACGTACGCGCGAACCGCCTCGGGAAGGTGTCGCGCGAGCGCTTCGAGGTTCCGCTGCAGCGTGACGGCGTCACCCCGCACCGCTGGACCCGTGAGCGCGTCCGCCGGACCGACGCGTGCCACGTTCGCGAGCGTCGCGTCCTGGAGGGGCATGAGCGCCGCGATCGGTTCCGGCATCCCCGCGACGCGCCCGAGCTCCTCGGCGACGGCCGTCACCGTCACGAGGTAGTTGGAGGCGAACACGGCGGCAGCGTGGTACAGGGGCTTGCGTTCGTCCTGGATGCGGAACGGTCGGCCGCCCGCATCCAGCGCGAGGCGCTCACCGAGGGCAAAGCCACGATCGTCATCAGCGGTCACGGCGAACGCCGCGCCGGGGATCCGTTCGACGGCCGCGTCGACCGTGGGACACGTCTGCAGCGGATGGACCGAGACCGTCGTCGCGCCGGCGGCGCCCGCCGCCGCGAGGGCGTCGAGCCCCGTCGCGCCGCTCGCGTGGACGACGGTATCGACGCCGTGGAGCGCGCCGGCCTCGGCCATCTCGGTGCACACCGGCTCGATCGCGGCGTCGGGCGTGGCGATCACGACGACCTGTGCGCCGGCCGCGGCTCCGACGGCGTCGAGCACGGGGACGCCCGGGAGATGGCGTTCGGCGCGAGCGGGGGTCGCCGGGCCGCCCGCGACCGCCACGATGCGGTGCCCCGCACGCCGCCACAGCACCGCCAGCGACGTCCCCACGCGCCCGGCACCGACCACGGCGATGTCCATGCGGCCGAGGTCGAGGGGCGCGCCATCCGTCGGTCGAACATCCATGCGGCGAAGTATCGCGCTCAGGGGATCCAGACGATCGGACCCGTGGGTCGCGGGGCGCCGCGCGGCAACGGCAGGTCCGCCCTCGAGGAGTCCCGGACGACGACGATGCGCCCGCCGACGGAGAGGTAGAGGCGGCCCTCGGCGTCGAACGTGGCGTCGACGCCCGAAGCCGGCGCCATCACGTACGACGGCGTTCGCGGATCGGCGCCCGATCCGGCTTCGAGCACGAACACACCACGTCGCCCGCCGACCGAGCCGACGAC
Organism: Actinomycetota bacterium; assembly: GCA_048594645.1. Lineage (GTDB taxonomy): Bacteria > Actinomycetota > UBA4738 > UBA4738 > HRBIN12 > DASSJM01. Next base: position 3,143 of record JBMDWR010000135.1, on the reverse strand, counting down.
CGCCGCGCGTGCACCGTCGGGGGACCACGCGAGGATCCGTCGGAGGACGAGATCTTCGCCGTCGCGTCCGACCGCGACCGGCCCTCCGATGCCCTTCCAGCCGAGCAGCGTCCGCGGTCGGAGTCTCGCCTCGCCGCCGACGGAGCCTCGGCCGTTCGCCAGCAGGAACGCGGACGGCGGCGCCGCCGAGATCATCCCGAGGCCCTCGAACATCAGGTGCGGCACGCCGACCGAACCGGTGAGGTAGACGCTCAGGCGGTCGCCGGAGGCGGCCGTGAAGTACGTGGCCGCCGCGCTTCGGCTGAGCGCGAGCACGGGACCGCAGAACCCGGGATCGTCGAGCGCCCACCGTTCGGTTCGTGACACGACGTTCACGAGGCTGATCCGGACGGGGGCGCATCCGTGGGATCCGTGGCGGCCGTTCCGAGCGAAGACGAGGCTGGCACCTCTCGGCCCCCACGCGACGAGATCGCCCCGGCCGAGCCGGACGACGTCGGCGGCCGCGCCCAGCCCTTCCACCGCGGCGGCGACGACCCGGCCGCGGCGCGCGCGATGCTCCAGACCGACCCATCCGTGGCCCGCGCCCGAGAGGTCGACGAGCTGCTCGGTGCGACGCGGCACGACCGGACCGGGCTGGACGACGCCCGTCGAAAGGTCGAACAGCCAGAGCGAGGCCGGTCCCTCGCCCGCGGCGACGAGGTACACGAGCGTGCCGGAGCCGAGATCGGTGCTCGACGCCTCCGGCGGCGGATCATCGGCCGCCAGGAGCTCGATCGTCACCACGGAGGCGAGCGCCAGCACGACCGCCAGACCGAACGCGACGCCTCTCGGCGCCCGCGAGAAGCCGCCGGAGCGGCGTCCGGGCGCATCCTCCGCGCTGTCGACGCGCGCGTCCCGGCCCCGGGGTCGATGCAGCGTAGCACCGCAGGACGGGCAACGGCGCCGGACGGCTCTGCCTCGCCACTCGCACCGGAAACAGATCGCTTGTGTCACGGGACCGGGAGCGGCGGCGCGAAGGGCCGGACGCCGAGCACCGCATCGGGGGCGAGACGGATCGACGACAGGCGCCTGCCGCCGGGCAGCATCGGATCGGTGTCGAGTTCGCCGAGCGGAACGAGGACGAACCCCCGTTCGTGCATCCGGGGGTGCGGTATCACCAGGTCGGGCTCGGTCACCTCCACCTCGTCGAACGTGAGGATGTCGACATCGATCGTGCGGGGGCCCCAGCGCTCGGTCCGGACGCGGCCGAGGGCTTCCTCCACCGCTTGGGAGGCTCGAAGGAGCTCGGTCGGCGACAACGTAGTCGCGACCTCGATCACGGCGTTCAGGTACGCGGGCTGCGGCGGGCCGACGGGTTCGGTCTCGTAGACCCGGGACGACCGAACGACCTCGATGCCGTCGCGCTTGGCGAGCAGCTCCACGGCGCCGCGCAGGTTGGCGAGTCGGTCACCGAGGTTGGATCCGAGCGCGAGGAAGGCCCGCGTGGCCACGTCATCGCTCGACGGTCGCGGCGGCCGCCACGTCACCCACGCCGTTCGAACGCGCAGCCGCCGGCTTGTGGACGATCGCCGTCGCCTGGACCACCCCGTCACACGCGAGCACCGCCCGGGCGACGGCGTCGGCGATCGATTCCAACAGGTCCATCCGCTGCGTCGCGACCGTCTCGCGGGCGGTGCGGATCAGCGTTCGGTAGTCGGCCGTCGAAGCGAGCGCGTCGGCGCCGACCTCCACGACGACCTCGAGATCGACGACGAACGCCTGAGCCCGTTCCTTCTCGCCCGGGTTCGCCCCGTGATGACCGGATGCGGAGATCCCCCGCAGGACGAGCCGTGACGTCACCACCGACCGTCCTCCGGCGGTCGTCGCCCGAGCTCGACGGCGACGGGTGCGTCCGCGTGCGTATGCGGCGTCCCGAGGTACTGGGAGCGGAGCCACTGGAACATCAGCGGCGCGACGGTCTCGGGAGCGTCCTCCAGCAGGAAGTGGCCACATCCGGGCAACAGCGCGATCGATGCCCTCGGGAGCACGTCGCCGAGGCGTTCCGCGAGCTCGGCCGGGAGGAACGCGTCGTCCTCGCCCCACAGCACGAGCGCCGGGATCTCGAGTGCCTCCAGCTTCCGCGAGAGTCCGACGAGCCCCTTGCCGTCGAGCGCCCGAGCGACGCGAACGAAACGCTCGACCCCGTCGTCGCCGGCGAACGGACGCTGGTACTCCTCGAGGTCTGCTTCGGAGAGCCGCTCACGGTGCCCCATCCCGAGCTCGAACAGGCGCTCCAACCACGAACGGATGAAGCCGTCGTTCACGCGGTGCGCCCCATCGCGCAGCTCCACGATCGTCTTCGACGGCCAGGCGTCGAATGCGACGGTGTCGATCAGGATCAGCGCGTCGACACCCTCCTCGAGCGCGAGAAGCTGCGCGATCCCGCCGCCGCGACCGTGGCCGGCCACGGCGAAGCGACCGATGCCCAGTCGCTCGAGCAGGTCGCGGATCGTGCCGGCGTGAGCCCGCAGCCCGAGGTCCGCGCCGTCGGGGGACTCGGAGTCGCCGGAGCCGAGCAGGTCCGGGGCGACGACGTGCATGAAGGGCGAGAGCAACGGGATCACGTGGCGCCAGAGGTAGGAGGACGTGAGGCCCCCCGAGAGCAACAGCACGGGAGGTGCGTCCGGGTCCCCCGTGTCCACGAACGCGATCTCGCCTCCAGGGAGGCGGAGCCGGCGCTTCTCTTCCCAGCTCACGCGCCGCCGCTCTGACGCGGGAGGCCGTCGCCGGCCCTCGCGATCGCATCGACCACGCGGACGACGCGAACGATCTCTCGGACGTCGTGGACGCGCACGATGTGTGCCCCACGCGAGACCATCCAGGCAACGGCCGCCGCCGTCCCCTCGACGCGTTCCTCCTCGGGGAGGTCGAGGAGCGTCCCGATGAACCGCTTCCTCGACGGCCCGACGAGGATCGGCCGCCGTAGGTCGGCGAGCGCGTCGATCCGCCGGATCAGCACGAGGTTGTGTTCGAGGTCCTTGCCGAAGCCGATGCCGGGATCCACCGCGATCCGTTCGGGATCGATCCCCGCGAACTCGGCCGCCTCGATCCGTTCCCGCAGGAACTCATGGACCTCGGCGACGACGTCCTCGTAGCGTGGCGCC
>JBMDWR010000134.1:0-8093 GCA_048594645.1 Actinomycetota bacterium | reverse complement strand
GGACCGATGGCGCGAACCACCGCGGACGCGGCGGCTCTGCTCTCGGCCCTCGTGGGCAGCGACGATCGAGACCCGGCGACCGCGGGCGCGCGGGTCGAGCCCGATCACACGGCGTTCGTCGTGACGGACCGAGCCGGGCTCGCGGGAACGCGCATCGGCGTCGCACGGAACCTCGCCGGCTTCAACGACCGCGTGGACCGCCTGTTCGAGGCCGCGCTCGACGCGCTGCGCGAGCTCGGCGCGGAGGTCGTCGACCCGGCCGAGCTCCCCCATGCCGCGGACCTGCACGAGCCGGAGGAGCAACTGCTGCTCTACGAGTTCAAGGCGGATCTCGAGGCGTACCTCTCGACGCTCGGCCCGGGGCAGCCATACAAGACGTTGATCGACCTGATCGCGTTCAACCGTGAGCGTGCCGACGTGGAGATGCCGTACTTCGAGCAGGAGCATTTCGAGCAGGCGAACGAGAAGGGTCCGCTGACGGAGGCCGCCTACCTCGAGGCGCTCGCGACGTGCAGGCGGCTCTCGCGAGCCGAGGGCATCGACGCGGTGATGGACGGTCACCGGCTCGACGTGCTGGTGGCGCCGTCCAACGCACCGGCGTGGCGGATCGACTATGCCAACGGGGACCACTACGTCGGCGGCAACTCAACACCGGCCGCGGTCGCCGGCTACCCGAGTATCACGGTGCCGATGGGGTTCGCGTTCGACCTGCCGATCGGCATCTCGTTCATAGGCAGAGCCTGGAGCGAAGGGACGCTGATCCGCGTGGCGTCCGCGTTCGAGCTCGCGACATCCGCCCGCCGTCCGCCGGCGATGCTCGAGCCTGCCTGACGCTGTGGCGTCGCCGGGAGCCGGCGGCGGATGGCTCTCACGCGAGGGTCGGAACGGCCCTGTCCGGGCCATCGCCTGGGACCGACGCTGCCACCAGATCGAGTGAGGAGGCATGCCGTGAAACCCATCCGGCTGTGGATCGGCCTGGTCCTCGTGGCTCTCGGCGTGTTCGGCATCCTCGACGCGACCGGGACGCTCGAGTCCAGCGAAACGATCGACCGATGGTGGCCCGCGGCCATCATCGGCCTCGGCCTCATCGGGATGTGGGTCGAGCGCAGGGTCTCGCTGGGACCGGCGATCGTCGTCGGCATCGGCGTCCTGCTGCTCGCCGGCACGCTCGAGTGGACCGACGAGGACCTGTTCGGCCCCGCGCTGCTGATCGTGATCGGGCTCGTGGTCCTGGCGGGCCTGTGGCACCGGCGGACGGCCGAGAGCGGGAACCGCGTGGTGATGTTCGGCGGCACGAAGATCAAGGAGCGTTCGGAGCACTTCGCGCACTCGGACGTGTCCGCGATCTTCGGCGGCGCGACGCTGGACCTTCGCGAGGCGCACGTCGACCGGGAGGCTTCGGTCGACGCGCTCGCGCTGTTCGGCGGCGTGGACGTCGTGGTTCCCGAGGGGTGGCGCGTCTCGCTCTCCGGCACGCCGATCTTCGGTGGCTTCGAGGACAAGACGACTGGGGATGGAGAGGCGTCCGCCGACGCGCCGCTGCTCGCCGTCCACGCCACGGCGATCTTCGGCGGCGTCGACGTGAAGAACAAGGTGGAGTGACGCTTCGGTGGGCGCTGAAGGACTCGAACCTTCGACCGCTCGCTTGTAAGGCGAGTGCTCTACCTCTGAGCTAAGCGCCCGTCCACATCCATGCCGGCCCGACGGGCTCGCCGCGAACGTGCCCGCATGCCCGACACACCACCTGTCCGAGGACCGCCGAGAGGCGTGTCTGCCCACACGCATCGCAGCGGTCGACCTGCACGGCCCAGTCCGGTCGCTCTTCCTGGCACCTCGGGCAGACCAGCACCTGGCGGCCGTCCGAGGTCGCCCGGACCCACGGTCGTTCGCGCTTGTCGGGGTCGTACGTCGGACGGCCGCATAGGAAGCAGACCGGTGCGTTCTGCGTCGTGATCGGCTGCTCGGACCAACCCACGGCCGACAGGATATCCGCGATCGAGCGGGCCCCTCCGCCCGACTGTCTACGATGGCTCGAGGAGGTGACGCGGATGGACGATCGGGACGGCGGGCAGATCGAGCAGGGAATGCTCAAGACGGTGGAGGCCGCGGGCGACGTTCGGATCGAGTGGGCGCTCGCGGGACTCGTCAGCGCTCGCGACGTGACGATCACGCAGGGCGCGGCGGGACCACTGGCGGCGCAGGGCGACGTGAACATCCGGCAGGGTGGGTGCGGCCCGGCGTTCGTCGGGGGCGACCTCTCGATCCGCCAGGGTGGATGCGGCCCCGTCATCGCGCGCGGGAACGTCTCGATCGAGCAGGGCGGCACGCAGAGCGTGCTGGCGGTCGGACCCACGACGCTCGGCCGAGGCGCGTTCGTCGGCGTCGTGGCGTCGCCGAAGGTGATCGTGGAGGACGGCGCCCGCGTGCTGATCGGCAGGCCGGGGGCCTTCGCCGCCGGGGCGGCCGTAGGCGCGCTGTTGGCGCTTGTCGCAAGGCGCGCCCGGCGCTCGCAAGGCTAGGAACCGCTTCGGCGCCGCCCGCGCGCTAGGACTCGGCCTCGGCGAGTCGCCGCGCGAGCACCGGGAGCATCCTGGCGCCGACGCGCGGCTCCCGCTCGAGCAGCTCCGCGAACGCCGTCCGACCGATCGCGAGGCCCTCGACGGCGGTCTTGGCGCGGACGCGCGCAACGCGCGCGATCCCGTCCGCGAGCAGCGGCAGCTCGCCCACGAACTCGCCGGGACCGAGGTCGACCGATCCGTGCGGCAGCTCGACGGTCACCGTGCCGGCGGTGATGATGAACATCCCCGAGCCTGGCTGACCGTGCTCGATCAGCACGAAGCCCGCCGGCACGTCGAACTCCGTGGCCAGATCGGCGACCCAGCGCACCTCCTCGTCGTCGAGCTCCGCGAAGATCGGCACGTTCCGCACCAGTCGGACGGTATCGCTCACAGGCCCCCCTCCTCGCCCATCGTGCGCTCGACGACGATCCGCTCGGGCTCGTCCGATGACGCCGGGATCACGACCGGCATCTTCGCACCCTGGCGGTGTCGGCCGCCGGCACGAGGCACGCGCGGCGCCGTTCGCCGGGCGCGCCAGAGGGCGACCGTGCTCGCGCCCACGCCGAAGACGGCGGCGAGCAGCCACACGACGCCACCGACGTATGGGATCAAAGCGACCGCCGCCAGGATCGCCCAGCCGATGACGAACGCCAGGAAGCGGTTCCTGGGTTGGCGCCATAGGACGCGGCCGAGGGCGAAGGCGCTCGACGAGACGCCGACGGAGTAGAGGAGGAACAGCGCCATCAGCAGAGCGAGCCCGAGGGGCAGCCATACGAGGGTGAACACGGCGATGGCGCCGACCAGCGGCAGCCCGATGAACGCCGCGAGTCCCCACCCCAACGACGCCCACGGTCCCTCTTCCGCGGCGGCGGTGATCGCCTCGGTCGCGCGCGGGACGACGAGCAGCAGCAGCAGCCCCAGGGCAAGGACGGACAGCCACACGGCCAGCCAGGGCGCGAAGAGCCCGAGCGCATCGATCGGCGCGCGGAACGAGAAGATCACGCCTTCACGGATCGAGCCGCCGACCTCGGCGCCCGGGGCCGCCCGAACGCGATCGCGCGCGAGCACGTCACCGCGCACCTGCGCGCTCGGGCCAAGGACCACGGAGCCGTTGACGCTGACGACGGCGCCGCTCACCTGCCCGGTGACGGCGATCCGCCCGTCGAGGACGACGACGTCGCCGCGCACGACACCCGCGACCGTCGCCGAGCCGTGGAGGACGACGATCTCGCCGGCGACCTGCCCGCGCCGCACCTCCACGTCGCCCGACAGCACGATCTGGTCGCGGGGGTCCGCTTCGGTCGGCGTCTGCGCCAACGCGTGCGCAGGCGCCACCAGGCTCGAGCCGACGACGAACATGGGCAGCAAGCGGGCGAGGCGCATCGCGCGCATCCTACCGACGGGTCGCCGACGAGGCCCGGCGGTCCGACCGGCGATCGAACGCCGGTCGCGAGGCGTGTCGCTCGTCCGCGGTACCGTGGTTCGATGAGCCTGGAGGCCTTCTCCCCCGCCGTCCGGTCCTGGTTCGAGAGCACCTTCGCATCGCCCACGCCGGCGCAGGCGCAGGGCTGGCCGGCGATCGCCGGCGGTCAGCACAGCCTGATCCTCGCCCCGACCGGATCGGGCAAGACGCTCGCGGCGTTCCTGTGGGGGCTCGACCGTCTGATGACGGATCCCCCGCCCCCGACGGACCAGCGGTGCCGGCTCCTGTACATCTCGCCGCTCCGAGCGCTCGCCGTCGACATCGAGAAGAACCTGCGGACGCCGCTCGTCGGCATCGGGCTCGCGGCCGAACGCCTCGGGGAGCACGTCCACGAACCGCGCGTCGCCATGCGGACGGGAGACACGCCTGCGAACGAGCGCCGGCGCATGCAGACCCGGCCGCCCGACATCCTGATCACCACGCCCGAGTCCCTGTACCTGATGCTCACATCGCAGGCGCGTGAGCTGCTTCGAAGCGTCCGGTGGGTGATCGTCGACGAGATCCACGCGATGGCGGGCACCAAGCGCGGAGCACACCTCGCGCTCTCGCTCGAGCGCCTCGAGGAGATCGCGGAGCGGCCGCCGCAGCGCATCGGGCTCTCCGCCACGCAGCGGCCGCTCGAGGAGATCGCGCGCTTCCTCGGCGGTCAGACGGCCGACGGCCCGCGACCGGTGACGATCGTCGACGCCGGCCTCCGCAAGCCGATGGAGGTCGAGGTCGTCGTTCCGGTCGAGGACATGGCCGAGCTCACGGACGTCGCCGAGCCGCCGCAGCGGATGCCGCTCATGCTCGGACCCGCGACGCCGGGCACGGCGCCTCCGAGGGCGTCGATCTGGCCCGCGATCCACCCGCAGATCCTCGAGCTGATCCGCACCCACCGCTCGACGATCGTGTTCGTCAACGCCCGGCGACTGGCCGAACGCCTCGCGGCCAGGCTGAACGAGCTGGCCGGCGAGGAGCTCGCCCGAGCGCACCACGGCTCGATCGCCCGCGAGCAGCGGCTCGAGATCGAGGACCGCCTCAAGCGCGGGACCCTGAAGGCGATCGTGGCGACCAGCTCGCTCGAGCTCGGCATCGACATGGGCGCGGTCGACCTGGTGATCCAGGTCGAGTCGCCGGGCTCGGTCGCACGAGGCCTGCAGCGGATCGGGCGGGCGGGGCACCAGGTGGGCGAGCCGAGCCGTGGCAAGGTGTTCCCCAAGTACCGCGGCGACCTGCTCGAGACCACCGTCGTGGTCCAGCGGATGCTGCAGGGGGCGATCGAGGAGACGCGGTACCCGCGCACTCCGCTCGACGTGCTGGCGCAGCAGATCGTCGCGATGTCCGCGATGGACGAGTGGAGCGTCGCGGACCTCGGGCGGGTCCTTCGGCGCGCGGCCAACTTCCACGAGCTGTCCGACGACCTGCTCCGAAACGTGCTCGATCTGCTCGCGGGCCGGTATCCGTCGGACGAGTTCGCGGAGCTGCGACCAAGGATCGTCTGGGATCGCCGGACGGACACGCTCCGGGCCCGCGAGGGCGCCGGCCGGCTGGCGATCGCATCGGGGGGCACGATCCCGGACCGCGGGCTGTTCGGCGTGTTCACCGTCGACGGGCGACGCGTCGGCGAGCTCGACGAGGAGATGGTGTACGAGAGCCGGCGCGGCGAGGTGTTCATGCTCGGAGCATCGTCGTGGCGGATCGAGGACATCACGCTCGACCGCGTGGTGGTCTCGCCCGCGCCGGGCGAGCCGGGCAAGATGCCGTTCTGGCACGGTGACAAGCCCGGTCGCCCGCTGGAGCTCGGGCGTGCGATCGGCGCCGTGACGCGCGAGCTCGCGGCGCAGGAGCACGCGGGTGCCGTCGAGCGGCTCCGGGCGGAGTTCGGGCTCGACGCGCTCGCGGCCGAGAACCTTGCCGCGTACCTGGAGGATCAGCGCGAGGCGACGGGTTCGGTCCCCGACGACCGCACGATCGTGGTCGAACGCTTCCCGGACGAGATCGGCGACTGGCGGGTGTGCGTGCTGTCCCCGTTCGGCGAGCGCGTGCACGCGCCGTGGGCGATGGCGATCGAGGGTCGCCTGGCCGAGCGGTACGGGCTGGACGTGCAGGTCCTGTGGAGCGACGACGGCATCGCGATCCGCCTGCCCGAGTCGGAGGAGCGCATCCCGGTCGAGGATCTGCTGTTCGACCCCGACGAGATCGAGGATCTCGTCGTCGCGCGCCTTCCGGGAACGGCGCTGTTCACCACGGTCTTCCGGGAGGCCGCCGCTCGGGCGCTGCTCCTCCCCCGGCGCACGCCCGGTCGCCGAACGCCGCTCTGGCAGCAGCGGCAGCGCGGAGCGGACCTCCTCGAGGTGGCAGCACGCCACCCCACGTTCCCGATCCTGCTCGAGGCGACGCGCGAGGTCGTGCGCGACGTGTTCGACGTTCCCGGTCTGAGAGAGATCCTCGGCGACGTTCGCGCCCGCCGGATCCGTGTCGTCCCCGTCGACACGACGCGGTCCTCCCCGTTCGCGCAGTCGCTGCTGTTCCGGTGGATCTCCGTCTACATGTACGAGGCGGATGCGCCGATGGCCGAGCGGCGCGCGGCCGCGCTGTCGCTCGATCGCGAGCTGCTGCGGGAGCTGCTCGGCGCCGAGGACCTCCGGGAGCTGATCGACGCGCCAGCGCTCTCGGAGCTCGAGCTCGAGCTGCAGCATCTGGCCGAGGGACGTCGAGCCCGCAACGCCGACGACGTGCACGACGTGCTGCGCCGGCTCGGCGACCTCACCGCCGAGGAGGTCTCGGCGCGCTCGAACGCCGATCCGACGGCATGGCTCGAGACCCTGCGCGGCGAGGCGCGCACGATCGTCCTGCGCATCGCGGGAGACGAGCGCTTCGTCGCGATCGAGGACGCCGGGAGGTACCGGGACGCGCTCGGCGCGGCGATCCCGCTCGGTGTGCCGGCGGTGTTCACGGAGCCCACGCCCGCACCGCTCGAGGGTCTGGTTGCGCGGTACGCACGAACGCACGGCCCGTTCACCGCCGCCGACGTCGCGGCGCGGCTGGGCGTGGACGAGGACCGCATCGTCGGTTCGATCGCGTCCCTGGAGGCGCAGGGACGCGTCGTGCGCGGCGAGTTCCGTCCGGGCGGACTCGAACGGGAGTGGTGCGACCCCGACGTCCTTCGTGCGATCCGGCGTCGTTCGCTGGCGGTGCTGCGCAAGGAGGTCGAGCCCGTCGACGCCGGCGCGCTCGGCCGGTTCCTGCCGTCGTGGCAGGCGTTCACGAGCCCCCGCGGCGGCCCGACGGCGCTCGTCGACGCGATCGCGCAGCTTCAGGGCGCCGCGATCGCGGCTTCGATCCTGGAGCCGGAGGTGCTCGCCGGGCGCGTCCGAGGCTACCGTCCGAGCGATCTCGACGCCCTATGCGCGAGCGGAGACGTCGTGTGGATGGGCGCCGGAGGGATCGGTGCCGACGACGGCCGGATCGCCCTGGGGTTCCGCGAGGCGATGAGGTTCGTCGCTCCGCCGTTGCCTGACACGGCTCCGGAGGGGCCGATCCACGACGCGATCCGCGAGCGCCTGCACCAGGGCGCGTCGTTCTGGCCCGAGCTGCTGGCGGCGACCGGCGTGCCGGACGAGCGAACGGTGCTCGCCGCGCTTTGGGACCTGGTGTGGGCTGGCGAGATCACCAACGACACGCTCGCACCGCTTCGGTCGTACCTCGTTCGGCGTCCCTCCAAGGCGGCGCGAAGAGGCGGGAGACCGCGTCCGGGAACGCTCCGGCGAGCGGGCCCGCCGGCCGCGGCCGGGCGTTGGTCGCTGGTCTCGGAGCTCCTTCGTCCGGAGCCGTCCCCGACCGAGGCTGCGCATGCCCGCGCGATGCAGCTCCTCGAACGTCACGGCGTCCTCACGCGCGAGGCGATCCTCGCAGAAGGGGCTCCGGGAGGGTTCGCCGGCGTGTACCAGGTGCTCCGCGCGCTCGAGGAGTCCGGGAAGGTCCGGCGCGGGTACTTCGTGGACGGGCTCGGCGCGGCCCAGTTCGCGCTCCCCGGCGCGGTCGAACGACTCCGCGATCTGCGCGACGCG
>JBMDWR010000133.1:0-8767 GCA_048594645.1 Actinomycetota bacterium | reverse complement strand
CTGCTCTTGCCCGGGTCGACGTGCTCGAACACGTCTCCGGCGCCGGCGCCCAGCGTCAGGACCTCGACCTCTTGCTCCGCCGTCGTCGCCGCGTCCGAGGTGAACGTCGCGAAGACCTCCTCGTAGTCGCCGTCTCGCCAGTTGGCCGGATCCAGGAACGCGTTCGTGAACAGGTCGTCGAGCATCGGCGTGATCTCCTGCGCCGTCTCCTCGGCTTCGGTGGCGAGCGTCCCCTCGTCGGGATCGAGCACCGTCGCGACCGGGACGGCCTCCTTCAGGACGAAGTCGAACGCCGGGACGACCTCGTCGTCGCCTCCGATGATCGGCACGTCGCCGTCGCGCAGCAGCAGGACGATCAGGGCGCCGACCGCGACGAGCACGATGGGCACGATGAACAGTATGAGCGGAACCCGCCGTTGCTTGTCCTCGCCGCGCTGGACCCGGCTGGGGGTGACGGTTGGGGGGGTGGTGCGGTCGGTCAAAACGCCCGTGAGGGTAGCGGCCGCGAGGTGCCGTCGCAACAACGTTCGGCAACCGCCTCCGCCACAGCGGGTACGATGACGCCGTCTCGAAGGTGTGCCGGGAAGACTGGTCGGCGGGAGTACGCGCCATGCCCAGCCATCCCGGAGACGGGCCCGAACGCTCGGCCGACCTGCTCCCGCCATGGTCGAGGTCCGACCGAAGGATCCCGCGTCGCGTCGTTCAGCCGTTGCAATCGTTCGCCGAGGAAGAGGCGGCGAGCGGGGTCGTCCTGCTGGTCGCGGCCGTCGCCGCGCTCGTGTGGGCCAACCTCCCGTGGGGCGACACGTACGAGGAGTTCTGGTCCACGAGCTTGACGCTCGACGTGGGGCGATGGTCGCTGTCCGCCGACCTTCGGCACTGGGTCAACGACGGGCTCATGGCGCTGTTCTTCCTCGTCGTCGGCGTCGAGATCAAGCGGGAGCTAACGGTCGGGGAGCTCCGTCAGCCTCAGACGGCCGCGGTGCCGATCGTGGCCGCCGTCGGGGGGATGATCGTCCCGGCCCTGCTCTTCCTCGCGCTCAACCTCGGGGGGGAGGGTGCGCGCGGCTGGGGTATCCCGATGGCGACGGACATCGCGTTCGCTCTGGCGGTGCTGACGATCGCCGCCAGGCACGCGCCCAGCGGCGTCAGGCCGTTCCTGCTCACGCTCGCGATCGTCGACGACATCGGGGCGATCCTGGTGATCGCCGTCTTCTACGCAGGCGACGTCTCATGGGTACCGCTGGGCATCGCCGTCGGCCTCTGCCTGGTCATCGTCCTCCTGCAGCGCATCCACGTCCGAGCGAGCGTGCTCTACGTGGGCCTCGGTGGTCTGGTGTGGCTGGCGACCTTCCGGTCCGGCATCCACCCCACGATCGCCGGCGTCGCGCTCGGCCTACTGACGCCGGCGGTTGCCTTCCAGCGACCCGGTGCGGTGAGCGAGGAGGCCCACCGGGTAGCGCACCTCACCGTGGACGAACCCGATCCGCCGGACGCCGACGCCGGTCACTGGCTCGAGCTCACGACCCTCGCGCGGGAGGCCGTCTCGCCGGCGACGAGGGTGGAGCATCTCCTGCACCCGTGGACGAGCCTCGTGATCGTCCCGCTGTTCGCCCTGGCGAACGCCGGCATCGTGCTCTCGACCGACGCGATCCGCGACGCCGCGACCAGCACGATCACGCTCGGGATCATCTTCGGCCTGGTGGTCGGCAAGCTCGCCGGCGTGTCGCTCGCGACGCTCGCCGCCGTGCGATCCGGGCTCGGCAGGCTGCCCGAGGGGATGGGACCGCGCCACGTCCTGGGTGTCGGCGCGGTCGCCGGCATCGGCTTCACGGTGTCGATCCTCGTCGCCGAGCTCGCGTTCCCGGACCCGCGCATGCTCGACCTGGCGAAGGTCGGCGTGCTGGCGGCCTCGGTCCTGGCCGGGGTAGTGGGCGCCGTCATCCTCCGGCCTGCCGGACGCCGCAGGTAGTGCCTCGGCGTGGCCGACGCCCGGCGTTCGGCCGGGGCACGCCAGTCGCCGACAGGTTGCGAGGTCGCGACCTAGACGTTCTTCCTATACTTGCCGGGTTCCCGGCCTCGCCGGGTGAAGCGTGTCCGAACCCGAGGAGGTCAACGTCTTGGTGCAAGGTGTCCTCGCCCAGGAAGGCGGTCCCATCGAGGCCGTCTTCGGGTCGTTCGAGAACAACGCGCTGTGGGTCATCCTCGGCATCTCCCTGATCGCCCTGGCGTTCGCGTACTACCTCGTGCGTGAGGTGCTCGCGGCGCCGGAGGGCACGGACAAGATGCGGCAGATCGCTAAGGCGATCCAGATCGGCGCCAAGGCGTACCTGAACCGGCAGTTCCGAACGGTCGCCGTCTTCATGGCGATCCTCACCGTGGTCCTGTTCTTCGCCCTGCCCGTTCCCGACGACGCCGCGCACAGCGAGCTGTCGATCCGCCTCGGCCGTTCGATCGCGTTCCTGCTCGGCGCCGGGTTCAGCGCGATCACGGGATACACGGGCATGTGGCTCGCCGTTCGCGCGAACGTGCGGACCGCCAACGCGGCTCGTGAGTCGGGGCTGCGGCGGGCGCTCAAGATCGCGTTCCGGGCCGGCGGTGTCGCCGGCATGTTCACCGTCGGCCTCGGTCTGTTCGGCGCGACGCTGATCCTGCTGCTGTACAAGGAGGACGCGACCAGCGTGCTGGTCGGGTTCGGCTTCGGTGGCGCGCTGCTCGCGATGTTCATGCGGGTTGGTGGCGGCATCTTCACGAAGGCGGCGGACGTCGGTGCCGACCTCGTCGGCAAGGTCGAGAAAGGGATCCCCGAGGACGACCCGCGGAACGCCGCCACGATCGCCGACAACGTCGGCGACAACGTCGGCGACTGCGCCGGGATGGCCGCCGACCTGTTCGAGTCCTACGAGGTCACGCTCGTCGCGTCTCTGATCCTGGGCGCCGCGGCGTTCGAGGGGTCCGAGGTCGGCGCGATCGCCGGCGTGATGTTCCCGCTGTTCGTCAGGGCGGTCGGCGTGATCACCTCGATCATCGGGATCCTCGCCGTCACGCCTCGAAGCGAGAACGAGCACGGGATGCGCGCCATCAACCGTGGGTTCTTCATCTCGGCGGCGATCTCCGCTGCCGTGGTCTTCGTGATCAGCGCCTGGTACATGGAGGACGTCCGGCCGGCCGTCGCCGTCCTGCTCGGCCTGGTCCTCGCGAGCGTGATCCAGATCCTCACGCAGTACTTCACCGACACGAAGTACAAGCCCGTGCAGGAGATCGCCGAGGCCACGCAGACCGGACCGGCGACGACGATCCTCTCGGGCTTCTCGGTCGGCATGGAGTCGACCGTCTGGGCGATCCTGATCATCGCGGGCGTGATCGCAGGCGCCTTCGTGCTGGGCGACACCGCGGCCGAGGCCCTCTACTTCATATCGCTCACCGGCATGGGCATGCTGACCACCGTGGGGGTGATCGTGTCGATGGACACGTACGGCCCCGTCTCCGACAACGCGCAGGGCATCGCGGAGATGTCGGGCGAGTTCAGCGGGCGGCCGGCGCAGGTCCTGACGGGCCTGGACGCCGTCGGCAACTCGACGAAGGCCATCACCAAGGGCATGGCGATAGCCACGGCGGTCATCGCCGCGACATCGTTGTTCGGCTCGTTCGCCGAGTCGGTGCTGGCTGCGCTCGGTCGTGAGGGCACGTCGTTCCCGATCCGGGTCGACGACCCACAGGTCCTGGTTGGACTGTTGATCGGCGGCTCGGTGGCCTTCCTGTTCTCGTCGCTCGCGATCCGAGCGGTGGGACGTGCCGCGTCCCAGGTGGTCGTCGAGGTTCGGAACCAGTTCCGCGACCACCCCGGCATCATGGAGTACAAGGAGCAGCCCGACTACGCACGGGTGGTCGACATCTGCACGCGAACGTCGCTCCGCGAGCTGATGACGCCCGGCCTGCTCGCTGTGCTCTCGCCGATCATCGTCGGGTTCGCGTTCGGAGCCGCGGCGCTGGGCGCGTTCCTCGCGGGAGCCATCCTCACGGGCCAGCTGCTCGCGGTGATGCTTTCGAACTCCGGCGGCGCGTGGGACAACGGGAAGAAGTTCGTTGAAGAGGGGCACTACGGCGGCAAGGGGAGCGAGTCCCACAAGGCCGCCGTGATCGGCGACACCGTCGGCGACCCCTTCAAGGATACGGCCGGCCCCGCACTGAACCCGCTGATCAAGGTGATGAACCTCGTCTCGCTGCTGTTCGCGGCGGTGATCGTCGAGCAGACGGACAACGAGATCGTCCGCATCGTCGTGGTCGCGATCGCGGTCGCGATCGTCGCTGCCGCGATCTGGATCTCCAAGGCGCGGAAGTCCGAGCTGATGGTGGAGACGGAGAGCGCATCGGCGCCGACTCGCGAGACCACGCCCGTCACCTAGGCGCCGAGCGTCGCCCATGGGCCTCTGGGATCGGTTCCGCCGGTTCCTCCGCCGCATGGCGGAGAGCGACGAGCAGCGCTATGCGGAGGAGATCGAGGCCTGGGCGGGGCGGGTCCCGGACAGCGTTCGGATCACGGACGCCCCGACGCGGAGCCGCGTCAAGCTCGCCGGAGCCGTCAGGCGGATCACCGTTCGTCCGCTCGAGGGTCACGAGTCGCTCGAGGCGATCCTGTACGACGGGACCGGTGAGGTGACGGTGGTGTGGATGGGCCGCCGGACGATCAGCGGTCTCACTCTGGGAACCCGCCTGATCGTCGAGGGCATGCTCGCCCAACATCGCTCGGAGCGCCGGATGGTCAACCCGAGCTTCGAGTTCAGCGCATGACGCTCCGGCTCGACAAGGCGAGGATCAGGTCAAGTTCGGGCGGCCCGGATGCCGATATCCGTTACATGGATCCTGCGTGGAAGGCATGGCGGGTCACCATCACGGCGATCGTCGCGCTGCTCGCGATCGGCTCGCTGGCCTCGGCCAGCCCGTCGCTCCGACCGCCCCGAGGGGTGCACGAGACCGGGACGACGGGTGCCACCGGTCCGGCCGGCGTGACGGGCGCCGACCCTACGACCGATCCGGAGATCGAGCTCGCCGACGAGGGCGAGGCGGCATCGGGCGAGACGCCGGAATTCTCCGCGTGCGAGGGCGAGACCAGCCTCGACAACGCGATCTGCCGGCACGACGCCCTGTTGGCGATCAAGCCGGAGAGCAGGGGTTTGTATGAGTCGCGCGCCCGGCTCCAGGCGAACAAGGACAAGCAGGAAGCCGGCGCAGCGGGAACCGTCGAGGAGAGCACGAGCGACGATCCGACGGCGCCCGGTCACAGCGGCGAGCCGCATGGCAAGAGCAGCGGCGGCGGCAACGGCAACGGCGGCGGCAACGGCAACGGCGGCGGCAACGGCAACGGCGGCGGCAACGGCAGCTGACACGGCACCGCGGCGCTGACGGCCGCGGTCCGAGGCTGTTCAGTCCGTCCCCGAGGTCTCGCCCAGGACGGCCGCCCGCAGTGCCGGCTCGGACTCCGGGACCGTGAGGGCCAATACCTCGTCGCCGTCGGCGATCACGGTCTCTGGCTGCGGGATCACCACGTGTCCCTCCCGGATGATCGCGACGATCGTCGCGTCGGCAGGGAGCCTCAGCTCGTAGAGCGGGCGGCCCGCGGTGGGCGACTCCCCCGGGACGGTGAGCTCGACGATCGAGACGCCGCCGCGCTCGAGCGGCAGCAGCCGGACGATGTCGCCGACGGTCACCTCCTCCTCGACCAGAGCCGTCAGGATGTGCGGCGGCGAGACCCCCGCATCGACGCCCCACTGCTCGGTGAACAGCCACTCGTTGTCCGGGTGGTTGACGCGCGCGAGCACCCGCGGAACGCCGTACTCCTGCTTGGCGAGCAGCGCCGTCACGAGGTTGTCCTCGTCGTCGCCGGTCGCCGCGACGACGACGTCGGCCGTTCGCAGCTGCGCCTTCTCGAGCACCCACGGCTCGCATGCGTCGCCGATCAGGTGGTCGACGTCGGGCGCCCACCCCTTGGCGACCTCGAGCACGGCGGGGTCCTGCTCGATCAGCGTGACGTCGTGACCCCGGCCGGTGAGGTCGCTCGCCAGATGGCGGCCGACGGCTCCGGCCCCGCTGATCACGACGCGCACGTCAGTGGTCCCCGATCGGCTGCAGGAGCTCGTCCAGCATGGCCGTCGCGTCCTTCTGCACGATCACGGCCGCGAAGTCACCCTCCTGGAAGGTGCTCGTCGCGACGGGGATGAACCCCCTTCCGCCGCGGTCGACGCCGGCGACGAGGATCTTCCCGTCGACGTTGAGTGAGGAGACCGGTTCGCCGACGAGGTGCGACGGGATCGCGATCCGCATCCGGAACAGGTCGCCCGCGGCGAGCGTCTCCTTGATCTCCTCGCCCGGGTGGCTGAGCATCAGGATCATCTGCTTCACGCCCCACCGCGTGGTCGAGACCGTGGGGATGTTCAGCCGTTCGTAGATGTCCGCCCGCGTGGGGTCGTAGATCCGCGCGATGACCTTGGGCACGTGGTAGTGCTCCCGTGCGACTCGCGCCGAGACGATGTTCGAGTTGTCTCCACTCGAAACGGCGAGGAACGCGTCCGCCTCCTTGATGCCGGCCTCCTCGAGCACGTCTCGGTCGAAACCGAGCCCGACGATCGTCTTCGCTTCGAAGCCCGGCGGCAGCTTGGCGAACGCGGACGCGCGCTTGTCGATGACCGTGATCTCGTGTCCGGCCTTCGAGAGCTCCTGGGTGAGGAGGGTCCCCACCCGCCCGCAGCCCATGATGATCACGCGCACGGCTGGCTACCTTAGCGGCTCGGCGAGGTTCCCGCGATGAACGCCGAGCGGCGGCCATAGAATCCAGCGAGGTGGCCACGACGACCAAGCCCGAGGGCACGCAGCCGACCGGTCTCCTCAAGCGCTTCGTGCTCGGCCGAGCGATCGCCACCGCCAAGCAGGAGCACCAGCTCTTGCCGAAGGTGCTCGCGCTTCCGATCCTGTCCTCGGACGCCCTGTCCTCGGTCTCGTACGCCACCGAGGAGATGATGCTCGTCCTCGCCCTGGCCGGTTCGGCAGCCCTCGCGGCGATGTTGCCGATCGGTGTCGCGATCGCCGTTCTGCTCGCGATCGTCGTGACGTCCTATCGTCAGACCGTTCGCGCCTATCCGCGGGGCGGCGGCTCGTACATCGTGTCCCGGGAGAACCTCGGAACCGGATTTGGCTTGACCGCCGCCGCGGCGATCTTGACCGACTACGTGATGACGGTCGCCGTCAGCGTGACTGCGGGGACCGTCGCCGTGATCTCGGCGGCTCCATCCCTCGAACGGTTCCGCGTCGAGATCGCGATCTCCTTCATCTTCCTCGTCACGATCGCCAACCTGCGCGGCGTGAAGGAAGCGGGCATGCTGTTCGCCGTCCCGACGTACGGGTTCGTCGTCTCTGTGTACATCGCCCTCGTGGTCGGAGCTTTCCGATGCATCGGCGGGTGCCCGGTCGCCGCTTCCGCCGACCTCGAGCTCCCCGTCGAACATGCGCTGTCGCTGTTCATCCTGCTCCGCGCCTTCTCTTCGGGTGCGACGGCGCTCACCGGCGTCGAAGCGATCGCCGACGGCGTCCAGGCGTTCCGGCGCCCGCAGGCACGCAACGCGGCGACGACGCTGGCGATCCTCGGAGCGATCGCGATCACTATGTTCCTCGGGATCACGGTCTTGGCGCGCGAGCTCGGGATCCGCGTCAGCGAGGAGATCGCCGGCCCGTCGGTGCTCGCGCAGATCGGCGACACGGTCTTCTCGGGGGGTCTCCTCTTCTACGTGCTCCAGGTCTTCACCGCTGCGATCCTCGTCCTTGCAGCCAACACCGCGTTCCAGGACTTCCCTCGTCTGTCGGCGATCCTCGCGCGCGATCGCTTCATGCCCTCCCAGTTCCGGAACAGGGGCGATCGGCTGGTCTTCTCGAACGGCGTCATCGTGCTCGCTGCGTTCGCCGCTGCGCTGGTGTGGATCTTCGACGCCGAGCTCACGCGGCTTATCCAACTGTACGTCGTAGGTGTCTTCACCGCGTTCACGCTCTCGCAGAGCGGGATGGTTCGCAGATGGTTCAAGCTCAAGGAGCCGAAGTGGAAGCAGCACGCGTTCATCAACGGTCTCGGCGCGTTGACGACCGGTGTGGTACTGGTCATCGTCACGATCACGAAGTTCAGCCACGGTGCATGGATCGTGATCGTGGCGATGCCGATCATCGTGGGGTTCTTCCTCGGCGTTCATCACCACTACACCAAGGTCAGCCGGCTCCTGCGTCAACGCGGCATCCACGCGTCCGCCGAACCGCGCAACGCTGTGCTCGTCCTCGTCGACGACGTCGGGCCGGCGATGCTCGACGCCGTTCGGTACCTCCGCGCGGTCCGGGTCGAACACGTGGTTCCGCTGTATGTCGGCCCCGCCGAGCGCTTCGACGAGACGTCCGCTGCGTGGCGAACGGTGGCACCGCGGCTCGGCGAGCTCGAATCCCTCGGCGTGACGGGAGACCGAGTGGCCCGTGCCCTCAAGGCGTACATCCGGGAGATCCCGCGCGAGGAGGGGGATTTCGTCACCGTGGTGATCCCGGAGGTGCTCGTCTCGAGGTCGTGGTTCCAGTTCCTCCGGCGTCGCCGCGCGCTGCTGTTGAAGAGCGCGCTGCTGTTCGAGCCCGGAGTCGTCGTGACCGACGTGCCGTTGCTCCCAGAGGAGGTCGAGCGCTCCGCGAGATCGCACGCCGAACATCCGACCGAGGTCCCGCGACACGTCGTCCTGGTCCCCGTAGC
>JBMDWR010000132.1:0-1658 GCA_048594645.1 Actinomycetota bacterium | reverse complement strand
GGGGCTAAAAGCATCTGAAATTTATGCCGACAAAGGTGTCTATTTGTGATCAAATATGAAAGCGACGCAGGACGAATAATATGCGAACTGTCAGGCGCGAAAGCCTCAAACTGAATCAGGCTAAATTCGGTGCCCTTGAGCGCATCGCTCGCGCTACTGCCTCTGACAAACAGGCACACCTCGATTTTTATCAGCGCGATTTGAACTTTTCCGAGGCGCATAGTTATCGGCTTCGCCGGAACGAGTTGAAGACGACCAATCATCATGCCTCGACGCCCTTGCCAGTTCATGCTTCTGATCTGGCCGTCAAGGAAGCCTTCGAGACTGAAGTGAAATATTGGGCGGCAGTTGCGGCCGAGATTCATCCCCGAATCGCTCCGCGTCAATGGACTGACGAGCAAAAGGATTACGCTTTTTGGCTATTGAGCGACGAGCATCGCTTTTCACTTTTGATTCTCGATCGAGCGCCGATTAACGAGAAGATCGGTCTGGGGGTTCGGGAGCGAAAGCAGGTTCAAAATTATCTTCGTCGTCGCGCGAGACGAGTGATGAAGGCGCGTCCGAGGGTCAAAATCGCTCGGAGCTTTGCGCTCGATAATACGCTCTATGTGGTGAGTCGGACGCTCGGCGGTCAAGGACTGACTATTTCATCTTTGGAAAAAGGGAAGCGGATTTTCATTCCACTGAA
The DNA here is from genome assembly GCA_048594645.1 of Actinomycetota bacterium. GTDB lineage: Bacteria > Actinomycetota > UBA4738 > UBA4738 > HRBIN12 > DASSJM01. The sequence goes on along the minus strand of JBMDWR010000132.1, from coordinate 970 downwards.
AGGCGAAGGCGAGATCAGCGGGAATATTCGGATCGTGCTCGATCCTGAATCGAGAAAAGTTGAAGCGCATGTCAGTTCGGAGGTCAGGGTTCGAGTTAACGCCTCGGAAAAAGTCATCGCCGCCGACGCCGGGCTGACGGAAGTGTTCGTTGATGATGAAGGAAATCATTACGGCAAAGAACTGGGTGACAGGCTAAAAAGGGCTTCAGGCCGGCTGAACGAAAAAGGAAAAAAGCGAAATAAGCTTCAGGCATTAGCGAAAAAGTACGATGAGCAAGGAAAGAAGCTGAAAGCGCGCAATATCAGGCGACGAAATTTAGGCCATAAAAAGTCGCGGGAATCGAAACGTCGGGCGAAAATAACGATCACGAATCAAATCAATCGAGCGATCAACGAACTGATCAAAAAACGAGAGCCGAAGATCATTGTTACCGAAAAGCTGGACATTCGAGGAAAAGCGAAGAGCAAGGAGATATCGCGTCGAGTGAGCTACTGGCATCGTTCGACATTAAAAGAACGTTTTGAGTTTAAGGCGTCGGCGGCAGGTTGCCGTCGAGAGCAGGTCAATCCAGCATACGCCTCGCAAACCTGTCCCGAATGCGGTTACTTGGAAAAGGCGAACCGCAAAGGGGACGAGTTTCAATGTCAGAAGTGCGGACATCGAGGGGATGCGGATCAGATCGCGGCTCAAAACCAGAAGAGCAGATATTATGATCGAAGGATCACTCTATACACGCCAAAAGAGACCGTCAGGGAAATACTGCTGAAGGACTACCAAGCCCGATTGGAACATCCGAATGCCTCGAAAGAGAAGATCAGGAGGATGACCGTTCCGGGGCAGACTTTAGAACGGGACGAAGCGCCTGTAACCAAGTCGTCGCGTCAATCAAAGAGCAAAACTGCGGCGGGCAAAAAAACAAAATCCGCCGCGATGAAGTGATGGCGTAAATGTCATCATTTTTTGGAACGG
>JBMDWR010000131.1:0-16206 GCA_048594645.1 Actinomycetota bacterium | reverse complement strand
TCCGGGTACCCGGGCGGACTGACCGAGACCGTGTACTCGAGGCTCCTCGAGACCAAGCCGGCGTTCGCGGTCGAGAAGGCGATCAAGGGCATGCTCCCGCACAACCGTCTCGGCCGTCAGATGGCCGGCAAGCTGAAGGTCTACGCCGGTCCGGAACACCGGCACGAGGCGCAGAAGCCGCAGCCGCTCGGGCTCGGGGAGGTGCCGGCCTGGACCGGGCTTCCGGCGCCTCCCGCCCCCAAGCCCACGACCGGCCGCGGGGCAGAGGCTCCCGCCGCCGAGCGCGCGACGTCCGGGCGCTCGACGCGCAAGACCACGGCGAAGAAGACCACCGCCAAGCGGACGACCGTCAAGCGTTCGACGGCAGGGGCGTCGAAGCGTTCGACCGCTGGCGCATCCAAGCGTTCGACGTCCAAGGCACCGGCGAAGAAGACGACCGCCAAGCGGACGACCCGCTCGACCAAGAAGGAGACGTAGGTGGCGCAGACCACGACGGGACGCCGGAAGGAGGCCGTGGCCAGGGTCCGCCTGGTGCCCGGCACCGGCGCGTTCCAGCTCAACGGACGCTCGCTGGACGAGTACTTCACGACGCGGGCGCACCGCATGGTGGTCTCGGCGCCGCTCCGGCTCGCCGACCGGGACAAGGACCTGGACGTCATCGCCCGGATCGAGGGCGGTGGGGTCTCCGGGCAGGCGGGGGCGCTGCGTCTCGGGATCGCTCGCGCCCTGATCGAGATCGACCCCGAGCTGCGCCCGGCTCTCAAGAAGGAGGGCTACCTCTCGCGAGACGCCCGCGAGAAGGAGCGCCGCAAGTACGGCCTCAAGAAGGCGCGCAAGGCTCCCCAGTACTCGAAGCGGTGACCTGCGAGCGGCCGCCCGGCCGCTAGCGACAATCGCCCAACGCGTCCTCGTCGATCTCCGGCCGCGACTCGAGCACCATTCGCGCCTGCACCTCGAGCTCGGCCGGCACGAACACGTGCGAGATCCCGAGCCCGTACGGGTCCGCGCCGCCCCCCTTCAGGAGCGCCGGGATCCCTTCGTCCTGGAGACGCGCCTTGGCGATCTCGCCCTCCAGGATCGAGGAGGTCGACAGCACCAGGACGAGGTCGCGAGCCACGCCGACATCGTGGCACAGACGGGCTCCAGCGCGGCAGGTATCGACACATATCGATGTCTGCGGTACCATATGACATCGATGAACGTCGATACATCGGAGACTCTGGGGAAGCGCCGCCTGCCGGTGCTCGGATCGCCGGCGGCGTGCTGCTCGCCGATCGCCGCGACCGGCATGTCGCAGCAGGAAGCGCGTCAGACCGCAGCCGTCTTCAAGGCGCTGTCCGATCCGAGCCGGGTCCGGATCGTGAACCTGCTCGCGAACGCGGACGCCGCTGTGTGCGTGTGCGACCTGACGCCGGTGCTCGGCCTGTCGCAGCCGACGGTCAGCTTCCATCTGAAGAAGCTGGTCGACGTCGGCTTGCTCGAACGCGAGCAACGAGGCGTATGGGCGTTCTACTCGGTGAGCCGTGACGTGCTCGAACGCTTGGGCACGATCTTCGAGCTGGAGGGGGCGAAGGCATGAGCGAGATCAGGGACGAGGTTCGAGAGCACTACCGGAAGGCGGCGCTGGACGTGGTCTCCGGCGACGGCTGCTGCGACGGCGGCTGCTGCAGCGAAGACGCACAGACGTTCGGAGCCGAGCTGTACGAGGCATCCGAACGCGCCGAGCTGCCGGACGCCGCCGTCCTGGCGAGCCTCGGTTGCGGGAACCCGATCGCGGTGGCCGAGCTGCGCGAGGGCGAAACCGTGCTCGATCTCGGCTCGGGAGGCGGGATCGACGTGATCCTCTCGGCCAAGCGTGTGGGTCCGGAGGGACGCGCCTTCGGGCTCGACATGACCGACGAGATGCTCGAGCTCGCGAGGCGCAACGCGGCAGAGGCGCGCGTGGCGAACGTGGGGTTCCTGAAGGGCTATATCGAGGAGGTACCGCTCCCCGACGCGAGCGTCGACGTCGTGATCTCGAACTGCGTGATCAACCTCTCCGACGACAAGCCGCGTGTGTTCGACGAGATGCGGCGCGTCCTGCGTCCGGGCGGGCGGATCGGCATCACCGACATCGTCGCGTCCGACGAGCTCTCACGGGCCGAGCGCGGCGAACGCGGGAGCTATGCCGGCTGCATCGCGGGCGCGCTCTCGTTCGGCGAGTACCGGGGGATGCTGGAGCGCGCCGGCTTCGAGCACGTCGAAATCGAGCCGACGCACACGGTCGGCGACGGGATGTTCTCGGCGATCATCCGCGCGACGAGGCCGTGAGCTCACCTTTCGGTCCATGAGCGACGTCCCGCAGGTGCTGTTCGTCTGCGTCCGCAACGCGGGTCGCAGCCAGATGGGGGCCGCCCTGCTCGACCGCGAGGCCGGCGACCGTATGGCCGTCCGCTCGGCCGGTACGGCGCCGGGCGAGCGCATCGACGCCGCCGTCCTCGAGGCGATGGCCGAGATCGGCATCGACCTGGCGGCCGAACGGCCCAAGGCGCTGACGGACGACGCCGTCCGACGGGCCGACGTCGTGATCACGATGGGCTGTGGCGACGCATGCCCCGTATACCCCGGTAAGCGGTACCTGGACTGGGAGCTCGACGACCCCTCCGGCAAGGACGTGACCCACGTTCGTCGGATCCGCGACGACATCGCGCGCCACGTCCACGCGCTCGTCGCGGACCTCCTTCCCTCGGGCTGACGGCCGCCACGGTATCGGAGGTGCGCCCAGAGGATTCGGGTAGCCTTCGCCAGCGATGGGACGCCTCTTCGGTACGGACGGCGTGCGGGGCGTGTTCGGGGAGGACCTGACCACGGATCTCGCGCGGGCGCTGGGACGCGCGGCGGTGACCGTGCTCGCTCGTGAGCGGGGCACCCACCCGAGCTTCGTGATCGGCCGTGACACACGAGCGTCGGGCCCGGAGCTCGCGGACGCGCTGTCCGATGGCATCATGAGCGCCGGCGGCGACGTCCTGTCCGCGGGCGTCATCCCCACGCCGGGCGTCGCGTTCCTGACGACCGCCCTGGACGTCGACTGCGGCGTCGTGATCTCGGCCTCCCACAACCCTCCCGGGTACAACGGCATCAAGTTCTTCGGCTTCCGGGGCTTCAAGCTCTCGGATCGCCTCGAAGACGACATCGAAGCCGAGCTCGGTCGCCGGCCGGGACCCGCGACCTCGGGCAGGATCCTGTCGATGCCGCCCGACGCCCCGGACTACGTCGACCACGTGGTGGGGGCCGCGGAGGCGCGTCTGGACGGCATGCGGGTGGTCGTCGACTGCGCGAACGGCGCCGCCTCGGCCTTCGCGCCCGCAGCGCTCGAACGCCTGGGTGCCGAGGTGATCGCGATCAACGCCGAGCCCAACGGTTCGAACATCAACGTCGACTGCGGCGCCCTATACCCGGAGATGGTCGCGGATGCCGTCGTCGCCGACGCCGCCGACGCCGGCGTCGCGCACGACGGGGACGCGGACCGGGCACTCTTCGCGGACGCGGCGGGCAACGCGATCGACGGCGACCAGGTCCTCGCCGCGTGCGCCGTCGCGATGAAGGAACAGGGGACGCTCACCGGTGGTGCGCTCGTGGCCACGGTCATGTCGAACCTCGGCTTCCATCGAGCGATGCGCGACCACGGGATCCGGGTGATCTCGGCGCCCGTCGGCGACCGGTACGTGCTCGAGGAGATGCTTCGGCACGAGGTTGCGCTCGGCGGTGAGCAGTCGGGTCACATCATCTTCCGGGACCAGGCGACGACCGGAGACGGGCTGATCACGTCGGTTCGCTTCCTCTCGCTCGCCGCCCGCCGGGGTGTGCCGGTGGGCGAGCTCGCGTCGGTGATGCGGCGCTTCCCGCAGGTCCTGGTGAACGTCGAGGTGGCGCACAAGGAGCGGCTCGAGGACGCGGAGGAGGTCTGGGATGCCGTGCGCGCCAACGAGGCGGCACTCGACGGCTCTGGACGCGTCCTGGTGCGGGCCTCGGGGACGGAACCGCTGGTGCGCGTGATGGTCGAGGCCGAGAGCGAGGAGCTCGCACGCAGGTATGCCCATGCGGTCGCCGACCGCGTCGCCGCCGTCCTCGGCTGATCCGCGTTCACTCCGGCGGGCTGTTAGGCTCGATGTTCATGTGCGGCATCGTGGGCTACGTTGGCCCCGGCCAAGCGCTCCCCGTCGTCCTCGAGGGCCTGCGTCGTCTCGAGTACCGCGGGTACGACTCGGCCGGCGTCGCCACGATCGACGGGGGCCTGTGGGTCGTCAAGCGCGCCGGCAAGCTGTCAGAGCTCGATGCGGCCCTCGAGACCGACGCTCAGCCTCCCGGCTCCGTCGGCATGGGGCACACGAGGTGGGCGACGCACGGTGCGCCAACGGACAGGAACGCGCATCCGCATCTGGACTGTCACGGCCGCATCGCGGTGATCCACAACGGGATCATCGAGAACTTCTCCGACCTTCGAACCGGTTTGGAGAAGCGTGGTCACACCCTCGCCTCCGAGACGGATACGGAGGTCGTTGCCCACCTCATCGAGGAGGAGCACGGTGCCTTGGCCGACCGCGTCCGAGCGGCCGTTGCCGAGCTCGAGGGCGCGTACGCGCTCGTCGTGATGAGCCTCGACGAGCCCGACGTGATCGTGGGCGTCAAGGTGTCGTCGCCGTTGATCGTCGGCCTCGGCGACGGCGAGAACATCCTGGCGTCCGACATCCCGGCGCTGCTCCAGAAGACGCGCACCGTCCTGCCGATCGATGAGAACCAGGTCGTCGAGATCCGAGCCGACACGGTCCGCGTCACGGATCTGCAGGGCGGCCCGGTCGCGGCGGAGCCGTTCGAGGTCGAGTGGGATGTCGCCCGCGCCCAGAAGGGCGGGTTCGACGACTTCATGCTCGAGGAGATCCACGAGCTGCCCGCCGCGATCCGCGACACGCGGGTCGGGAGGGTGGAGGACCAGGGCCTGCTGGCGCTCGACGAGCTGAAGATGGACACGGACGCGCTGCGCAACGTCGGCAAGGTCTTCGTCGTCGCGTGCGGGACCGCGTTCCACTCGGGGCTGGTCGCCAAGTACGCGATCGAGCACTGGACGCGCGTGCCCGTCGAGATCGACATCGCCTCGGAGTTCCGGTACCGAGATCCGGTCCTCGGTCCCGACACGCTGACGCTGGCCGTCAGTCAGTCCGGGGAGACGATCGACACCCTCGAGGCCGCGCGGCACGCCGCCGCTCAGGGATCGCGCGTGCTGGCCGTGACCAACACGATCGGCTCGTCGCTCGCGCGCGAGGCCGACGCGGTGATGTACACGCACGCCGGACCCGAGATCTGCGTCGCCGCGACCAAGACGTTCTCGACGCAGATGGCCGCGCTGCACCTGGTCGCGCTATACCTCGCGCAGGTCCGCGGGGCGATGTTCCCGGCGGAGATCGTCGAGATCGTGAACCGGATGCGCGAGCTGCCGAGGCAGGTCCGAACGACGCTCGGCCTGGACGAACGGATCCGCGCGATCGCCGCCGAGCTCCGCGACGCGCGCGACGTCCTGTTCATCGGCAGGCATACGGGCTACCCCGCCGCCCTCGAGGGAGCGTTGAAGCTCAAGGAGCTCTCGTACGTGCACGCCGAGGGGTATCCGGCCGGAGAGCTTAAGCACGGACCGATCGCGCTGATCGAGGAGGGCGTTCCCGTGATCGCCGTGGCCACCGAATGCCACGTGTACCCGAAGGTGCTCTCGAACATCCAGGAGGTGAAGGCTCGCGGCGCGAAGGTGATCGCGGTCGCGAGCGAGGGCGACGACGAGATCGGGAACCACGCCGAGCACGTCCTGTTCGTGCCGCGCGTGCCGGAGCTGTTCGCGCCCGTCGTGGTCACGCCGCCGCTCCAGATGCTCGCCCACCACGTGGCGAAGCTGCGGGGCCTCGACGTCGACAAGCCGCGCAACCTCGCGAAGAGCGTCACGGTCGAGTAGCCGCGTTCGGCTCCCCGACGAGGCTCGGTCCGGCCGCTACCCTAAGCGCGTGGAGATCCGCGGTCTCGGCGTGGACATCTGCGAGATCGAACGGATGGAGCGCGCCCTCCTGCGGCATCCCTCGATGCGCGAACGCGTGTTCACGCCGGAGGAGCGCGCGTACTGCGACGGCAAGGCGAGGCCGGCCGAGTCGTACGCGGGCCGGTTCGCCGCGCGCGAGGCGGTGATCAAGGCGCTTGGCGGCTACCGCGGCAAGCGGTGGCAGGACATCTCGGTCACGCGGTCCGGGTCGGGTGCGCCGCGGATCAGGCTCGAGGGCAACGCCAAGCTGCGTGCGGACGCGCTGGGCGTCTCGCAGGTGCTCGTCACGTTCACGCACGAGAAGACGAGCGCCGTCGCGTTCGCCGTGGCGGTGTCGCGGTGAGGTTCGTCCTCACGCCCTCGGAGGCCGCCGAGCTCGACCGCGCCGCGCAGCACCGAGGAGTCACCGTGGACGCGCTGATGGAGGCGGCGGGCCGAGAGGTGGCCGACGCGGCGATGCGCCTGATCGGCGGTGCGTACGGTCGCCGGGCCGTGGTCGTCTGCGGCAAGGGAAGCAACGGCGGTGACGGCCTCGTCGCCGCTCGGCACCTGGACGGAGCCGGCGTTCGAACGACCGCGCTCCTGCTCGATCAGGGGCTCGCGGGCCCCGCCGCGACGAACCTCGAACGCCTCGAGCACACGGCCGTCAGGGTCCGCCCGTTCGCGCCTGCCACGATGGAGCGGGAGCTGGAACGGGCCGATGTCGCCGTCGACGCGATCTTCGGTACGGGCTTCCGCGGCGTGCCCGAAGGGGCGTTCGCGGAGGCGATCGACGGCCTCAACGCCGCCGACGTGCCCGTGGTCGCGGTCGACATCCCGTCCGGGGTGGACGGCGCGACCGGCGCCGTCGAGGGCAGGGCGGTCAGCGCAGACGTGACGGTGACCCTCGGGGCGGCCAAGCCCGGGCTGGTGCTGCTCCCCGGGGCGACGCATGCGGGCGTCGTCGAGGTCGAGCCGATCGGCTTCCCCGACGACCTGATCGCGAGTGACCTCGTGCTCGTCGAGGCCGGCGACGTCGCCTCGATGCTGCCCGCGCGCGGGCCCGAGAGCCACAAGCGCTCGGTCGGCTATGCGGTCGTGGTCGGCGGTTCGCGCCTCATGACGGGCGCCGTCGCGCTCGCGGGGGCGGCGGCGTACGCGGCGGGCGCGGGCCTCGTCGCGATCGCGGTGCCGGAGGGGATCCTGGCGATCGTGCAGGCGATCGTACGCGAGGCGGTGTTCGTCGCTCTGCCCGAGACCCCGAGCGGGAGCGTCGCCGATGGCTCCGAGCGGCTCGTCGAGGTCCTTGGTCAAGCGGGGGCGCTCGCGCTCGGCCCGGGGATGACGACCGACGAGCGCACCACGGCGTGGGTCCGCGACGTCGTCCGGTCGAGCGAGGTTCCGGTGATCCTGGATGCGGACGGACTGAACGCGTTCGCGGGGCGCGCCGACGATCTGGCCGACCGGAAGGCCGACCTCGTCGTCACGCCGCACGTGGGCGAGTTCGCCCGGTTGACCGGCGTCGCGGCACGCGAGGTGGAGGCGGATCGCGTTCGGCACGCGCGCGAGCTTGCTAGCCGCACCGGCGCCACCGTGCTCCTCAAGGGCACCCGAACGCTGGTCGCTGGGCCCGATGGCGTCGTGCGCATCAACCCGACCGGCGGTCCGTTCCTGGCGACCGGCGGGACGGGCGACGTCCTCACGGGCATCGTCGCAGCGTTCGTCGCCCGCGGGTGCGCTCCGTCCGAGGCGGCCACCGCGGCCGCGTACGTGCACGGGATCGCGGGGCGGCTCGCGGCCGACCGGCGCGCCGAGGGCGCGGCCGCCGGCGACGTCCTCGAACGCGTTCCCGATGCGCTCATGGCGGTCGGCGGCCGGTGAGACGGTTCCGTCCGACGTTCGTCGAGGTGGACCTCGTCGCGGTGCGCCACAACGTCCGGCTGCTCCGCCCGCAGGGCGTCGAGCTGATGGCGGTCGTGAAGGCCGACGGGTACGGGTACGGGGACGTAGCCGTCGCGCGCGCCGCGCTCGAAGCCGGAGCCACCTGGTTGGCCGTGTCGCTGGTCGAGGAGGGGCTCGGACTGCGCGAGCGTGGGATCTCGGCCCCGATCCTGGTGCTCACCGAGTTCCCGCCCGGCTCGGAGAAGGAGGCGCTCATCGGCGGTCTCACGCCGTCGGTCTACACGGCGGACGGACTCGCCGGGCTGAAGCAGGCGGCCGAGGCGATCGGTCGGCCGGTCCGCGTGCACCTCAAGCTCGATACGGGCATGCACCGGGTCGGCCTGTGGCCGCCCGAGGACGCTCCGGCGTTCGCCGGCCAGATCGTGGAGGCGGGCCTGGAGCTCCAGGCGATCTGGACGCACTTCTCCGACTCGGAGGCCGACGACGGGACGACCCTCGAGCAGCTCCGGCGGTTCCGGCGCGCCGTGAGGGCCGTCACCGATGCGGGCTCGCCCCGGCCGATCCTGCACGCCGCCAACAGCGGCGCGGCGATCAGGCTGCCGCAGACGCACCTGGACCTCATCCGGCCGGGCGCCGCCGTCTACGGGCTCGACCCGGGGGGCGGCGTCGCGTCCGGCCTGGATCTGCGGCAGGCGCTCACGTGGCGCTCGGCCGTCTCGATGGTGAAGCGGCTCCCGGCGGGCGAGCGGATCTCGTACGGCGGCCGTCACCGGCTCGCGCGAGACGCGACCGTCGTGACGGTGCCGGTAGGTTACGAGGACGGGTTCCCGCGTACCGCGAGCGGCAAGGCGCACGTGCTGATCCGGGGCAAGCGCCATCCGGTCGTTGGCACGATCACGATGGATCAGGTGCTCGTCGACTGTGGCGACCATCCGGTGTCCATGGGCGACGAGGTGGTCCTGCTCGGCTCGCAGGGGGACGAACGCATCCCGGTCGAGGAGCTCGCCGGTCACATCGGCACGATCGGTCGCGCGATCACGACCGGCATCAGCGAGCGCGTCCCGAGGGAGTACGTCGGTTGATCCTGGATGGCTCGAGAGGTCGCGCGTGAGCCGTAAGCGGACGGCCCTCGCCGCCGGGCTCGCCGCCGGCGCCGTCGCGGGCGGCGTGATCGGGCGCACGGTGCTGAACGCTCGGCGCCGCCGGCTCGACCCGGAGGCGGGCGAGCAGCTCTCACTTCTGCCGCCCGACGACCTGGGGCCGGTCACGTCGTTCGACGGCACCGAGCTCGCCGTTCGAGCAGCCGGCGACCCGTCGAAGCCGACGATCGTGTTCGTCCACGGCTTCAGCCTGGACATGACGACGTGGCATTACCAGTGGACGCGGCTGTCCGAGCGTTACCGTTGCGTCCTGTTCGATTTCCGCTCGCACGGCCGGAGCGCGAGAGCCGCGGGCGGCGACCTGTCGCCCCTGGCGTTCGGGCACGACCTCGCCGCGGTGCTGGGTGCGCTGGGCGACCGGCGCGTGGTCGTCGTCGGCCACAGCATGGGCGCGATGTCGATGCTGGCGCTCGCCGAGGTGCGGCCGGACCTGTTCGAGCGGCCGATCGCCGGCGTGGTGTTCATCGGTTCGGCGGCAAGCGACCTCGTCCGCGGCGCCGTCGGGTCCGTGACGGAGCTCCTGCGGCCGAGGCTCGGGTCCCTCCGTCAGGCCGCGGGTCGCGTCAACAGGCTGCGGCGGTACGTCCTGTCGAGCCCCACGGACATCGGTCAGACGATCGCGCGCATCACGCAGTTCGGGCCGGATGCGTCGCCGCATCTCGTCGGCTACGTCGTCGGGCTCGCGGCGCGAGCGCCCTCCGAGGTGTGGACGGACGGTCTCGCCGGGCTGATGGAGATGGATCTGCGGCACGCGGTCCGGCACATCCGCGTCCCGGCGCTGGTGCTCGTCGGCGAGCACGACAGGATGACCCCGCCGTCCTCGTCGGTGGCGCTCGCGGGGGAGCTTCCGGAGGGCCGGCTCGAGGTCCTCGAGCGGGCCGGGCACTTCCCGATGATGGAGGCGCACGAGGAGTTCAACGAACGGCTCGCCGCGTTCGCGCGCCGGGTGCTCAAGCCGGAGCGGAGCCGGCGCCGGACGGCGTAAGCGTGGTGACGGCGTGATCACCCGGGTGCCTGGGATCCGCGTCGGGCACGTCACCGATGCCGCCGGGGTCACGGGATGCACGGTCGTGCTGTGCCCGCCCGGTACGTCGGGCTCGGTCGACGTCAAGGGCGGCGCGCCGGGGACGCGCGAGACCGACGCGCTCAGGCCCGGGACGGCCGTGAGCGAGGTCCACGCCGTGGTGCTCACCGGCGGCAGCGCGTTCGGCCTCGCCGCGGCGACCGGGGTCCAGCGGGGGCTCGAGGAGCGCGGCATCGGGTTCGACGCGGGCGTCGCCCGCGTGCCGAGCGTTCCCGCCGCCGTCCTGTTCGACCTCGCGGTCGGCGATCCGTCCGCTCGGCCCGGCGACGCGCAGGGGTACGTCGCTTGCGACGCCGCGACCGACGGGCCGGTCGAGGAGGGGAGCGTCGGAGCCGGCACCGGTGCGACCTTCGCGAAGCTCCCCGACCCGGCCGCCGGCTGGAAGGGCGGGTTGGGCGGCTCCGCCGCCGAGGACGGCGACCTCGTCGTGTCGGCGCTCGCCGCCGTGAACGCCCGCGGTACGGTGCTGGACGAGGACGGGAGGCCGATCGCCGAGAACCGGAACCCCGATGCCGAACCGGCGGGCTGGCCCGGTACCAACACGACGCTCGTCGTGGTCGCGACGAACGCCAGCCTCTCGAAGGAGCGTGCACAGCTGCTGGCCCGCGCGGGCAGCGACGGGGTGTCGCTCGCTGTGGCGCCCGCGCATACGATGTGGGACGGCGACACGGTGTTCGCGCTCGCGACCGGTCAGCTCGAGGCGCGCCAGCAGGATCTGGAGGTGGTGGCCTCCCAGGTGGTGGCGGACGCGATCCGGCGCGGCGTGCGCGCCGCGGTGTCGCTCGGAGGGGTCCCGGCGGTGGGGGAGGCGACATGAGGACGCTCGAGGAAGCCGCGCTGCACGCGTCGACGTGCGCGAGATGCCGGCTCGCGCAGGGCCGGACACAGGTCGTCTACGGGGTAGGCGATCCGAACGCGGACCTGATGTTCATCGGCGAGGCGCCGGGGTTCCACGAGGACCGTCAGGGGGAGCCGTTCGTCGGTGCTGCGGGACAGCTCCTGAACCAGCTGCTCGGCGAGATCGACGTCCCGCGCGAGGCCGTCTACATCAACAACGTGATCCTGTGCCGCCCGCCGGGCAACCGAGATCCCTACCCGGACGAGCTCGAGGCGTGTAGGCCGTGGCTGGACGAGCGGATCGCGCTCATCGACCCCGCGGTGATCGTGACGCTCGGCAACTGGGCCACGCGGTACATCCTCGGCAGGCAGGTGTCGATCAGCCGCGTGCGCGGTCAGCGCTTCCCGTGGAACGGCCGAACGGTGATCCCGACGTTCCATCCCGCGGCGGTGTTGCATGGTGGCGGTCAGGCCTCCTCCCAGATGACGGCGCTGCGCTCCGACTTCCAGGAGATCAGGCGGGCCCTGGCGGAGCGCCCGCAACCGGCGGAACAGCAGCTCGGCCTGTTCTGATGCGGCTTCGGCTCCGGGCCGCGACGGCGGAGGACACGCGTTCGATCGGCGAGGCGATCGCGGCGCTGCTGGTGGGTGGCGACGCGCTCGCGCTGACCGGAGAGCTCGGCGCCGGCAAGACGACGTTCGCGCAGGGCGTGGCGCGAGGGGTGGGCTTCGCGGGCCACGTCGTCTCGCCGACGTTCACGCTGATCCGCGAGTACCGGACGGGCCGGATCCCGATCGTCCATGCGGACGTCTACCGGCTGGACCGCGTCCAGGATGTCGTCGACCTTGGGCTGGACGAGGTGGCTGAGGACGCCGTGCTGCTGGTCGAGTGGGGCGACGCCGTCGAGGCGCTCCTGCCGTCCGGCCACCTCGTGGTCGAGCTGACGGTCCCCGGCAAAGGGGACGAGCGCGCCGTGGTCCTGGCGGCCGTGGGCGAGACGTGGCACGCGCGATGGGAACGGTTGGAGCGAGCGCTCGACGCGTGGAGGGAGGCGGCGTGAACGTCCTCGCGATCGACACCTCGACCAACCAGACGTCCGTGGCGCTCGGCGCGCAGACCGGCCTCCTCGGCGCGATGCAGTTCGCCGGCGCGCGCAAGCACGACGACGTCGTCCCGGCCGTCGAGCGGCTCCTGGACTGGACCGGCCTGGCCCTGTCGAACGTGGGCGGCGTGGCGGTCGGGATCGGGCCGGGGCTGTTCACGGGCCTTCGGGTCGGCGTCCAGGTGGGCAAGTCCCTGGCGCAGGTCCTGCGTGTCCCGATCGTGGGCGTCTCGTCGCTCGACGTCCTCGCGTTCGCCGTCCGGACGACGCGGAGACGGATCGGCGCCGTCCTGGACGCCCGGCGGGGGGAGGTGTTCTTCGCGTTCTACCGAAGTCTCCCGGGAGGGGTGATGCGGGAGACGGAGTACCGCGTCGACCGTCCGGAAGCGCTCGCCGCCGAGCTGGAGGCGCGCCCGGAGGAGGTGCTGCTCGTCGGCAACGGTGCCATGCTGTACCGCAAGGAGCTCGGCGAGCCCGGGGCGCACGTGGCGTTCGCGCCGTCCGCGCTGGACCACCCGTGGGCCTCGGCGCTGGTCGAGCTCTCTGCGGCCCGGTTCATCCGTGAGGAGACCGACCGCCTGATGGACGTGTCGCCCCTGTACCTGAGGAAGACGGATGCGGAGATCGCTTGGGATCAGCGAGCCCGAGGCGCCTCGGCTTGAGGTGACCCGGATGCGTCGCCGTCATCTCCGCGGCGTGATGGCGATCGAGCGGCAGGTCTACCCGAGGCCCTGGAGCCCGAACCTGTTCATCTCGGAGATGTCGGAGTCCCGTAACCGCTACTACATCGTCGCTCGGATCGACCGCGAGGTCGTTGGGTACGGCGGGCTGATCTGCTACGGGGAGGAGGCGCACGTCACCAACGTGGCCGTCGACCCCGAGCGGCAGCGGACGAAGATCGGCACGCGGCTGATGCACGACCTCGTCCGCGCGGCGATCGAGATGGGGGCCGAGGCGGTATCGCTCGAGGTGCGCGTGACCAACTGGGCGGCGCAGCGTCTGTACGGCCGTTTCGGGTTCCGCCCGGTCGGCATCCGGAAGAACTATTACCAGGAGATCGGAGAGGACGCGCTGATCATGTGGCTCGACGGCGTCCGCGAGACCTCCTTCCGCGCTCGTCTCCGCCGGTTGGTCGAGGGTCTGCCCGACGGCCTGCGTCCGGACGTCGTGTGACGGCCGCGTTGCCGTGAGGGGCTCTCGTTGAAGGTCCTCGGCATCGAGACGTCCTGTGACGAGACCGGCGTCGCCGTCGTCGACGAGGGTGGCGTCAGGTCGAACGTGATCGCCAGCCAGGTGGATGTCCACGAACGGTTCGGCGGCGTGGTTCCGGAGCTCGCGAGCCGTGCCCACGTCGAGGCGCTCACGCCGCTGCTCGGATCGGCCCTCGAGGTCGCCGAGAGCGGGTTCGACGACCTCGACGGGGTCGCCGTGACCGTCGGCCCGGGGTTGGTCGGGGCGCTCCTCGTCGGCATCGCGGCCGCCAAGTCGATCGCGCTCGCCACGGGAACCCCGTTGATCGGTGTGAACCATCTCGAGGCGCACATCCTCGCGAACCAGCTCGAGCACGGGCCGGACCTCGCGCCCGCGATCTGCCTGGTCGTCTCGGGCGGTCACACGATGCTCGTCCACATGCCCGAGATCCATCGCTACGAGCTCCTCGGACAGACCGTGGACGACGCGGCCGGCGAGGCGTTCGACAAGGTCGCGCGGTTCCTCGGGCTCGGGTTCCCTGGCGGACCGGCGCTCGACCGCCTAGCCCGCACCGGCGATCCGAACGCGATCGCGTTCCCGCGCGCGATGGCCGACTCGGGCGACTACGACTTCTCGCTGTCGGGGCTGAAGACGGCGGTGCTGCGCTACGTCCGAGCCGAGCGGGACGCGGGCCGCGAGATCGATCCGGCCGACCTCGCCGCGTCGTTCCAAGAGGCCATCGTCGACGTGCAGGTCTCGAAGACGATCGAGGCCGCCCGCGAGCGGCGCGTCGAGACGGTGCTGCTCGGCGGCGGCGTCGTGGCCAACACGCGTCTGCGCGAACGGATGGAGAAGGCGGGCGCCGAAGCGGGGGTCCGCGTCCGCTTCCCCTCGCACGACCTGTGCACCGACAACGGTGCCATGATCGCCGTCGCCGGACGTTCGCGGCTCCTGCGCGGTGAGCGAACGCCGCTCGACGTCGCTGCCGACCCGTCGATGGAGCTCGTGTGACGGCGTTCCTGGTCACGGGGGGTGCCGGCTTCATCGGATCGCACCTGTGCGACCGCCTGCTGGCGGAGGGGCATCGAGTGATCGCGGTCGACGATCTGTCCACCGGTCGGATCGCGAACCTCACCGAAGCGCGCGGCTATGGCAACGAGTTCACGTTCTTCAACATGGACGTGCGTGCGGACGGGCTGCTTTCACTGTTCGAACGTCACCGGCCCGAGGTGGTGATGCACATCGCAGCTCAGGCCGCCGTGTCGAGCTCCGTCGCGGACCCGCTGCACGACGCCTCGGTCAACGTGATGGGCGTGCTGAACGTCCTCGAATGCTGCAGGGCGACGGGCGTCCGGAAGGTGGTGTACGCGGCCTCCGGCGGGACGCTGTACGGCGAGCCTCGCAAGCTGCCGGTCAAGGAGACCGCGACCGGCCGGCCCGTCTCCCCGTACGGCATCAGCAAGAAGGTCGCTCTGGACTACCTCGCGTTCTACGAGCGTCATCACGGAGTCGTGCACACCGCCTTGGCCCTCGCCAACGTGTACGGGCCGCGACAGGACCCGGCGGGTGAGGCCGGCGTCATCGCGATCTTCGCCTCGAAGATGCTGAAAGGGGAAGCACCGACGATCCACGGGGACGGGAACCATACGAGGGACTACGTGTTCGTCGACGACGTCGTGCATGCGTTCGCGCTTGCGGCGAGCCGAGGCGACGGGCGGCTCGTCAACATCGGCACCGGCGTCGAGACCTCCGTGAGCGGTCTGTACCGATCGCTCGCGGAGATCACCGGCTTCCGCGGGGAGCCCGAGTTCGGTCCACCGCGCGCGGGGGACCTTCGGCGCAACGTGCTCGACGTCACCCTGGCCGCCGAAACGCTCGGGTGGCGGCCCTGGACACACCTCGAGGACGGCCTGGGCGAAACGGTGGCATTCATGAGGGGGATCTGACCTGGCCGGTGGCAGTCCTGCCTTCGGGGCTCACCCCTCCCTGCTCAGGACGGGCCGCAGCAGCGCGAGCAGTTCATCCCGCTTCCTCTCCGACGCGGTGGCGAGGACTTCGAGGTCTCCGGCTCGCAGTGCGATCGACGTTCGTTCCGGCTCCCCTCGGAGCGAGACGATCCGACGGATGAAGCCGGCCACGAGGTTACCCTCCGGGGAATCGAGGGATTCGAGGGCGGTGAGATCGACGTACAGTTCGTCGCGCCCGCCTGCCGAACGCATGATCTCGGAGAGGAGCCGTTCGGGCGAGACGCCATAGAGGTCGCAGAGGGCGCAGAAGCGCTCGAGCGTGATGGCCCGCTCGCCGCGTTCGTAACCGGCAACCGACGTGGCCTTGAATTCCCCGTCCGAAAGCGCCGCGACAGCCTGGAGGGTCAACCCCTCCGACCTGCGCACGCGCCGAAGCGCCTGTCCGATATCGATCGCGAGTTCGCCCATGGTTCCTTCCCGAGCCAAGTGTCCCGTCGGGGCCACGGGGCATGGAGAGTATGACCGCCGTACGCCATCGAAGGATGGATGAACGCCGTATCTTTGTTACGTTAGAGGGCAAGGGTTCTGCCCGAGGGATCCCCTGATTTCCAACGCGCTGCGTGTCCCGATGAGCGCGCTCGAGCCACCCTCGCGGGTGGCGGATCTCCTGTGAGGGGTTGCATCGAACGCACTACGTGTTCTAGGGTGTACGACATTCTGATTAGCCCTGCTGGTGGACGGCCGTCCTACCTCGGTCGTGTAGGCGCCAGGCTCAGGTCGCTTCGGACCGGGTTGGTACCTTCGGGGGGACGACGGTAGCGTGGGTGGCTCGTCGCCCGGGAAGGCGATCTACGCTTGACCGGGGATGGTATCTACGACGGAAGGTGGATGGATCCTCGTGAATCCGCAGCCCGAACGGGGGGTC
>JBMDWR010000130.1:0-3606 GCA_048594645.1 Actinomycetota bacterium | reverse complement strand
CTCCTCGTAGGTGAGGGCGACGCCGACGGCCTGGTGCGCGGCGGCGTGGAGCATCGGCTTGCCGTACGTCTCGGCCAGCCGGCGGAGCTCGTCGGCGGCGTCGCGCGCATCCGCCAGGTCGTGCGCGGCCAACGCGATCTCCACACGTGCCGGCAGGAGCCGCGCCCGCGTGAACGGGTCGTGGGCCTCGGCCATCGCCCGCGCGATCGTCGCCCGGGCCACGTCCACCCGTCCCCGGGCCAGATGGACGAGCGCCATCCCCGGATGCGGCTCTCGCCCCAGCTCGTTCGCGCGTCCGAACGCGTCCTCGGCGCCGTCGAGATCGCCGAGGCGGAGCCGGATCTCGCCGATCTCGTACGAGCCGTCGCCAGCGTCTGTGAACCGCTCGAACGCCAGCAGCTCGTCCAGCGCGCCCCGCGCCTCGTCCTCGGCCCTCGGCAGCTCGCCGCGGATACGCATCACCTCGGCGCGGTACACGCGACAGACGCCGGGGAAGCCGGTGATCCGTTGCCGCTCGCACCAGCGCGCCGCCGCCTCGGTCCATTCGCCCGCCCGCCGGTAGTCGGCGACGCTCCGGCACGTGCCCATCGTCACGCAGTAGACGTTGCCGCCGACGAACGGCGACAGCTCACCGGCGACGACGGCGGCCATCGCCTCGTCCACCTTCGAGAGACCCTGCTCCACCTCTGCCTGCCACACGAGCAGCGCGCCCTCGAGCACGAGGCCGAACGCCTCGAGGTCCCGATCGCCGAAGCGCGTGCCGATCTCGTGCGCGGTCGTCGCGTGCCTCGCCGCCTCGGCGAGGTCGCCGCCCATCATGCTCGCGCGGACGAGCTCCAGCTCCAGGTACCCGTTGACGGCGGTCTCGGGCCGCCCCTCGAGGAGCCTGATCGCTCGCTGGCGCCAGCCGTTGGCGAGCGCGGCCTCGTGCCGGGTGAAGCGCTCGTCGACCAGTCGCAGCGCGACGTAGGCGGCACGCTCCGGGTTGCCTTCGGCCACATACGCGGTGTGCGCGCGCTCGAACGCGTCGACGCTCTCCGCCGGATGGGCGCTCCACCAGGCCGCCTCGGCCAGGCGTTCGAGGTCCTCGGCCCCGAGCGCGGCCTCGCGGTCGAGGGTCGCCAGGGCCCCGTACGCCTCGGACCACGCGTGGTCGCGCAGGGCCGTGCGAGCGCGTTCGAGGGTGCTGGCGTCGGTCATCGTCGGGCTCGTTCGCGATGATGGCACGGGCCGTCCCGCAGCGGGAACCCCGAGAGCCGTCACGTCCGAAGGAGGGCGCCATGTCGCACACCGCCATCGCCGACGCCGCAACAGCGGTCACGATCCAGGAGGGATCGGTCGTCTCGAAGGTGATCCACCGCGACGATCGTCTCGACGTGACCGTGTTCGGGTTCGACGCCGGGGAGGGCCTGACGGAGCACGCGGCGTCACGCCCCGCAATCGTCCAGGTGCTGAGCGGGAGCATGCGCTTCACCGCGGACGGCGAGGAGCTGGACGCGGGACCCGGCTTCTGGCTGCACATGGACACCGGCACGCCGCACGCGCTCGTCGCGACGGAGCCGACGCTGATGCTCCTCACGCTCGTCCGCGATTGAGGCCGCGCGGCCGGAGTTTCGCGAACCGCTTCGAGGGAACGGACCGGGCACCGGAGTGACGGAGGCCCGGATGAGCACGTTCTTCGGCATCATCACGATCGTGATCTTGGTGCTGGTCCCCGCGTATCTCGTGTGGATGATGGTCAAGAGCATCCAGGACGAGCGCCGCTCGTCGAACATCAAGCGGGTCTGGGCGAACTTCGCGCTCAGCATCGTCCTGTGCACCTTGTTCCTCGTGAGCTGGGGCGGCCAGGCCGTCGCGCAGTGGCGGACGTACGTCCAGGAGCAGCAGGACCACAACGCACCCGTGTCGAGCGGCGAGTTCATCGTCGAGTTCGGCCACTCGACGCTCGAGAACTGGCAGTCGGAGTTCCTCCAGCTCTTCTCGTTCGTCGTGCTGGCTGCCGTCTTCATCCACCGCGGCAGCGGAGAGTCCAAGGACGGCGACGACCGGATGGAGGAGAAGATCGACCGGATCATGAAGAAGCTCGACGCCTGAGCGCGGCGCGCCCATACACTCGGGCCGTGAAGGTCGGCGTGGTCCTTCCCGTGTCCGATGCCGAGGGCGAGGACGGCGAGACGCCCGGATGGCCGGCGATCCGCTCGTTCGCTCGCTCCGCGGAGTCCGCGTCGCTGGACTCGGTGTGGATGTTCGACCACTTCTTCTACAGGCCGACCGACGGGCCCGTCGAGGGGCAGCACGAGGCATGGACGATCGTGAGCGCCGTCGCGGCCGTGACCGAGCGCGTCGAGATCGGCACGCTGGTCCTCTGCTCGAGCTTCCGCAGCCCGACGATGCACGCCAAGATGGCGGTGACGGGCGACGAGGTGAGTGCCGGGCGGTTGATCCTCGGGCTCGGCGCCGGATGGCACGACGCCGAGTACGACGCGTTCGGGTTCCCGAAGGACCACCGCGTCGACCGGTTCGAGGAGGCGCTCGCGATCGTCGCGCCGCTCGTGCGCGGCGAGACCGTCAGCTTCGAGGGCCGGTACCACCGGGCGCGCGACGCGGTGCTGTTGCCGCCGCCGCGGAGACGCATCCCGGTGCTCGTCGCGGCGGCGCGACCGCGGATGCTCCGACTCACCGCTCGCTACGCGGACGCATGGAACACCGCCTGGTACGGCGCCCCGGACGCTCGGCTGCAAGGACGCCTGGACGCGTTGCGCGCCGCGATCGATGCCGAGGGCCGCGATCCCACCACGCTCTCACGGACGGTGGGGATGACCGTCCGCGATCCCGAGCGCTCCACGGCGGCGGATGACGGCGACGAGCGTTCGGTCGGCGGATCGATCGACGAGCTCGCGCGTGCGTTGGACGGATACGACGAGCTCGGCATCGAGCACCTGATCGTCGCCCTCGATCCGATGGACGAACCGGCGATCGAGCGGCTCGCCTCAGCGCTGGCGCGCCGCTGACACGCGGGCCTCCCGACGCCACAGGGCGACCAGGCTCGCGAGCGTCGCGACCAACCCCAGCGCCGACGCGACGAGGAACACCGTGTCCGAGTAGGTGCCCGCGATCATCGCGCCGACGGCGAGCGCCGCCACGCCGACCCCGGCGCCGACGACGAGCGCGAGCGCCGCCGCGAACCGGTCCCCGGCCGGGGAGCGGATGCCGAACGCACCGGCTGCGACGGCGCCGGCGCCGATCAGGACGTTCGCCAGCATCATCTGCGTGCTGATCACGCCGACATGGTCACCGGGCCTTGCGGCGTGCGGCAAGCATCGCAACAGGGATGCCATCGAACCGCCTTGGGTTCGTCGCACGCCGCTAGGAACGGCAGGCGCAGGCGCCGCCGCACGCGCATCCGCCGGAGGCGTGTGGAGCCTGCCGGCTGGAGGCGTCCGCGGGCTTGGCCGCGGCGAAGGAGTAGCTCCGCCGCACCCGTTGGCTCCCGCAGGACGGGCACGCGAGCACCGTGTCGACCGGGGCGGTCATCGCCCGCCGCTCCTCGAACCGGCGCTCGCAGGCCATGCACACGTACTCGTACGCAGCCACGACACGAGGATA
>JBMDWR010000013.1:0-1465 GCA_048594645.1 Actinomycetota bacterium | reverse complement strand
CTTGAGTTTGGACAAACTGGGTCGCGCCAGCGCGGCGCGGCGCGGCGGAGCGGGTGATGATGCGACCGAAACGGGGGTCATGCGGCGCGAGGCGGAGCCCGCCGCTGCACGGGAAAGCGCGGTGCTGGTCCCGGACCCTGTCCGAGTTGGCGGCCCGGCGACTTTCCGCGCGGTCGAGGCGGTCGCGCCCATGTCCCCAAGATGAGCAAAAGTCCACTGAACCCGCGGCGCACCCGGCCCGGGCTCAGATACGCGGGCAGCGCGCGCTCCCACGGCAAGCGCTGGTCGGCGACCAGCGCGCGGGCCAACCACAACTGCCAGACGCCCGCCGCCAGCAGCCAGCTCCAGCGGTCGGCGGTCGCGGGGGAGCGGGGCCGGATGCGGGTCCACCCCAGATCGGACTTGAGAAAGCGGAACAGATGCTCGACGGCGAAGCGGCGCTGATACCAATGCCAGACCTGGCACAGATCGGCTGGCAGCGCCCCGCCAGACCAGACCAGCCACAGGGGTTTGGGTGGGGTACCGCGGCGGGGCAGGTGCGCCACACTGACGCGCAGCACCGTCAACTCGACCAGGGGCGCCGGCTGGGTATGCAATCCCGTCCAGACATCGATGCGCACCAGTCCATGCTCCGGGTCGTGGGCAAACTGGGTGCGGTCGCTCAACCCGTGCGTGGCCGGCTCGGCGCAGCGGAAGATGGGGCCGTGCTTGCGCGGCGCCCCCTTGCCGGCATACGGTCCGGGCCGCCGGTAGAAGCGGCGATTGCAGGCGAGGCGGGCCAGGATATCGACCGGCACCCCGGCCTCGAGCAGCTCGACCACGTCGTAGTGGCTGTCCAGCAGCAGCAGCGGTCGCGGCGCGTCGGCGGGGCGGACCGCCAGCGCCGCGCGCAGTTGGCCGATGGCCAACGTCGTGGCCGTGCCCGCCGCCAGGTCGCGCCGCGCCACCTCCAACGGCAGGCACCAGCTCCCGCTGCTGTCCGGCACCCGCACCAGCCACTGGTATTCCCAGCCGCCGACGATGCCGCTCTGGGGGGTGCCGCTCGTCACGAAGCGGCCCCAGGTGCGCGCCGGGCTGGTCTTGGCCGCCGGGCGCGGCCAGAGCGAGCCGTCCAGCACCCACAGCTCGCGCTGCCCGGCGAGCGGGGCCGGGGCGTACGCGGCCAGCACCCGGCGCAGCGCGGCCACAGCCAGCGCGCCGTCGGCCAACGCGTCGGGGGCACTGGCCCAGCCGCGCCGGAACGCCGGACTCAGGCTGTGGCGGACCAGGCTCTCGGCCCGCTCGCCGGTGAGCACCGCATCGAGCAGCTCGCACAGCGCGTCGCGGCGCAGCCCGAGCACGCTTTGGTACAGTTCGGCGCGAAAGCGCGCCAGGAGCGGGGAGGCAGGGGTGATGTCCATGCTTCCGATTATCCGCAACCCAGCGCGCTTTCGCTCTCGGCTCCATCATTTGTCCAAACTCAAGT
>JBMDWR010000129.1:0-19401 GCA_048594645.1 Actinomycetota bacterium | reverse complement strand
TTCGCAGCCCTGTGCTTCATCACCGGAGATCGCGATGAGGCTGAGGAGATCATGCAGGACGCCTTCCTTCGACTGTGGGAACGATGGGACCGCCTTCGGTTGGATGACGCACCCGCCTATCTGTTCCGAACGGCGATGAACGTGTTCAGGAACCGGTACCGGCGCACCGCGCTCAGCCTCCGGAAGAACCTCGCCATCGCCCCGAGCACCGACGCCTTCGCGACCGTGGACGACCGCGACCTGGTCGTGCGGTCGCTCCGCGATCTCACGGCTGACCAACGGGCCGCCGTGCTCCTGACTGGCTATGTCGGCCTCAGCTCAGAGGAGGCCGGTCAGATGCTCGGGATGCGACCGAGCACCGTACGAACGCTTGCGACGCGTGCCCGCGCAGCGATCCGTGAGAGGGCAGGTGAAACCCCATGATCGACGAGCGACAGGACTTCGAACGAGTGATGCGCGGATTCATGCCTCCGGACGATTCGTTCGAGCGCCTCGTGAAGCGGCGCGACCGCAAGCGCCGGAACCAGCGCATCGCGGCGGGCGTGGTCGGGATCGCGGTCTTCGTGGCGGCCGTCGGGATCGTGGCGAGCGTTGGGTCGTTCGATCGCTCTGAAATCTCCGTGGTTCCCGGAGGGACCGTCACCGGACCGACGGAGACTGTACCCCGACCCTTGGTCGAGCCCGTGCCGATCGGCACCGTGACGCGCTCGGGAGCCGGATGCGCGCTGGAGATCGTCGCCGAGCCGATCGCCGAGGGGGCGGGCAGGCTCAGCGTCGTCAACGAGACGAACCGGCGGGTGTTGTTCGAGCTGCTCCGCCTCGATTCAGTGGCGTCGTTCGGGCAGTTGGAGGCGTTCGTCGAGGCGTTCCCCGCGGAGCACCACTTCTGGGACGAAGGGACCACCCCGGGAGTCTTGGTGAGTGCTGGTTGGTTTGAACGGGAGGTCGGGCCGGGCGCCTCGGGGACGATCACCGACAACTTCACGACCGGCGACGCCTTCGCGGTCGTGTGTCTCAATCGGCACCCCCACGACGGACCTCTTGGCCTCGGCACCCAATACGCGCCGTTCGCTGTCGTCGGCCCGATCGTGGTGCCGTAGATCGGAAGCCGGATTATCGACAGACGTCAGGCCGTGGCCGCGAGCCAGAGCAGTCCATCCCGCCGCCGCGACCCAGATTCACGAACGGCGGTTCGCAGTATCGGAGCGGATTCTCGTATTCGGTGCGGCGGGCGAGCGCGGCTCGGACCTGCCAGTCGAGTTATGGCGCTCCGGGGACCGGCCTGCGTCTGGCGAGCTTCACATCCCGAGCGGCGAGCAGGTCGGCCGCCATCCTGTCGGCCTCGAAGGGTCACCCGCTGCATCCGGTTCTCGTCACGCTGGCCTACACCGGACTCCGACGCGGCGAGGCGTTGGGGCTCGCGTGGGATGACGTGGACCTCGATGCTCGGGTGCTCACGATCCGGCGCGCGGCGACGTACTCGGGTCAGGTGATGAGCTTCGAGCGGCCGAAGACCGAGAACGCGAGACCGCAAGGTTCCGCTTCACCCTGCCGTCGTGGAGGTCCTGAAGGCGCACCGTCGCGATCAGGCGGAACGTTGGCTCGCCATCGGTCCGGGATGGGAAACGCGCTCCACGAGGCGAGCGGGATCGTCTTCGACAACGGGGACGGTTCGGCGGTCCACTCGCACCGGGTGAGCCTGTACTTCCGACGCCTGGTGAGACGGCTCGGGATGCCGGGTACCCGGCTCCACGACCTGAGGCATCACGCGGCGAGCGCCGCACTGAACGCGGGTGTCCCGATGCTCAATGTCAGTCGGGCGCTCGGTCACTCCCGCGTCGGGACGACGGCCGACCTGTACGGACACGCCGACGACCTGAGCGAGGCCACCGACGCGGTAGGCGCGGACATCGCGTGGGGCGACCGGTAGAACGAAACGGTAGAACGGGGATGCAAAAGGGGACCGGACGACCGGTCCCCTCCCGTTTCCGCTGCTAGATGGAGTGGAGGTGAGGGGATTTGAACCCCTGACCCCTGCCGTGCGAAGGCAGTGCTCTACCGGACTGAGCTACACCCCCGGACCGGGTTCAGGGTAACAGAGCCCTCTTCGCCGACCTCACTGGTCCTGCTGCAACACGTCGCGCGCGTGGCGGTCGAGCGCGTCGTGCAGGTCTTGCGAGACACGCGCCACCGCCAGATCACCGCGCGTCTTCTCGATTAGGCTGCGTGATACGTCGGTCGAGCGGCGCAGGTTGCCGGTGATCGCGTCTGGATAGTCCATCCGGACGAGCACGGCGTACATGTCTTCCATCTTGGCGAGCACCGTCTCGCCGTCGTCGACGCGGCGTTCGCGGAGGAGGTCGAGCACCCGTCGGCGGGCCTCGCCGATCGCCTCGGCCATCCCGTTCAGGTACGGAGCGTCCTCGACGCCGAGATCGTCCGGCGTCGGCATCCGGGCCGCCCCGGTGACGACCGCCTCGGTCAGCCTGGCCTCCGCGTACTCCTTCTCGGCGTCCTGGAGGTATCCGGCGTAGCGGATCTGGGGATGTTCGGCGAGGGCTGCCGTCCCCTCGTCGATCGCCGTACGCGCCTCGTCCATCAGGCGATGCGCCAGGTCGAGCTCGCCGCGGTGGATCGCGCGGATCGCGTTCGCGCACGACCGGATCGCGCGGCGCGACGCGGGAAGCGCCAGGTCGCGAGCCTTCATGCGCTCGTCGAACCGTCGCTGGAGGTCCTCGGAGACGCCGTCCAGGTCCACGCGGCGATCGTCAGACGCGCGCGACGTCGACCTCTGCCGCGGGCCGGACGACGATGTTCGCGAGATCGTCGCCGAACGCCGGCAGACCGTTGAACGCGCGGCGTGCGGTGCGGTTGCCCGCGTCGGCCGTGTACCGCTGCCGAGCCGGACGCCCGATCGTGGCCGCAGCCGCCTCACGCGGACGAACGGGATCGCGATCCGCCGAGGCCCGGTCCTTCAGCGTGAGCAGCGCCCACACATACGCGCCGAGAACCGCGAGCAGCACCGCCGTCGCGTACCACATCGCGCGGAGCGGCGGGAACAGACCGATCAAGCCGGTGAGCGCCGTGATCTCGATCAGGACCGCGAGCACGCGTCGACGTCGTTCGCGGGCTCTCGCCTGCGCACGTGCACGCATGCCGATGAAGCTCGTCCCCTTGCGGGGGGTGACGATCCACCGGCCCTCGGATCCCGTCTCCGCCAGCAGGTCCATGTTCCGCTCGAAGTCCTTCATGCTCTTGTCGGGGGAACCCCTCCATGAGGGGAGGAGGAAGGCGGCCCACATGATGACCAGAGCCGCGAGCAACAGCCAACCCACTTGCCAACCCCCGTGTGTTCGGATCCCCGGTCCGCCACAACATGTTGGGCTGGGCCCGCACGCTAGCACCCAACGTATGGGGCTACAAATACATCCCGGAAACTTCCGGACAGCGGTCTACTGGGCGACGTAACGGCCGCTCTTGCCTCCGCGCTTCTCCAGCAGGCGCAGGCCGTCGATCCGCGCCGAGCGATCGAACGCCTTCGCGGTGTCATACAGGCTGAGCGCCGCTACGGCCGCGGCCGTCAGCGCCTCCATCTCCACGCCCGTCCGGTCGTGCGCGCGCACGGTCGTTCGAACCCGGATCGTCCCCGCGTCCTCGTTGGGCTCGACGACCACCTCGGCGCCGGTCACGGCGATCGGGTGGCAGAACGGCAACAGATCCGGCGTCCGCTTGACGCCCATGATCCCGGCGATCCGGGCCGCCTCGATCGCGTTCCCTTTGGGCGTGCCGGCGACCAGGTGCGCGCACGCCTGTGGCGTCATGGTGACGACGCACTCGGCGATCGCCTCGCGCTCCGTGATCGCTTTCGCGCCGACCTCGACGATCCGGGCGGCGGCCTCCTGCTCCGCGGCCACGGTCAGTCCTCCATCGAGCGGAACAGCATGACCTTGACTTGACTCCCCGCCGGCGCGGTCTCGACACCGGGCGGCACGATCGCGAGCCCGTTGGCCCGTGCGACCGTCGCGATGAGGTTCGAGCCGCGGCCACCGGTTGGGGTGGCGAGCCACCCGTCCTTCGTTCGGCGAACCTTGACGCGCGCGAACTGCGTCTTGCCGACCGGACCCGTGACGTCCTCCTCCAGCCGCGCCGGGATCTCGGGCCGAAGCAGTTGCCGGCGGCCCATCATCTTCATGAGCGCGGGACGGATGAACACCTCGAAGCTGACGAACACGCTCACCGGGTTGCCAGGCAGACCGAAGTACGGCTTGCCCTCGATCTCCCCGAAGCCCTGCGGCATGCCGGGCTGCATCGCGACCTTGTAGAAGTCGACGTCCCCCCGACGGAAGAACGCGGCCTTGACGACGTCGCGTTCGCCGACCGAGACGCCACCCGACGACACGAACGCGTCGGCCTGGGTGAGGTGCGACAGGACGACCTCCTTGAACATGTCGACGTCGTCGCGAACGATCCCAGCGATCGTCGGCACGGCCCCCGCCTCCCGGAGGGCGGCGAACAGCAGGTAGGCGTTGGAGTCGCGCACCTGCCCGTACTCCGGCTGCTGCGACGGCGGGATCAGCTCGTCGCCGGTCGAGAGCACCACGACGCGCGGACGCGGATGCACCATCGGGTGGGAGATCCCGGCGGTAGCCAGCAGACCGAGCTCGGGTGCCTGCAGCCGCCGGCCGGCGGGGACGAGCGGTTGTCCTTCACGCACGTCCTCACCGCTCGGGCGGATGTGCTTGCCCTCTGGCGACGGCGCGAGCACGCGCACCCGCCCGTTCGTCACATCGCAGTTCTCGATCGGCGCGATCGTGTCGGCGCCGGCCGGGATCGGGGCGCCGGTCGCGATGCGGATGGCCTCTCCCCCGCCCACCGTGCCCTCCGGGCGTTCGCCGATCAGCGCCCGCCCGACCACGCGGAGCTCGATGGGAGCCGACGACGACGCCTCGGCGATCTCGGAGGACCGGACCGCGAACCCGTCCATCGCGGACGAGGGGAAGTCCGGGATGTCGCGGTCGGCCGTGAGGTTCTGCGCGAGGACGCACCCGTACGCCTCGGTGAGCGGCAGCTCGAGCGGCTGGAGCGGCTTGATCCTTTCGAGGAGGCGGTCTCGGGCCTCGTCCACCGGAACGAGCCCTTCGCCGCTGTCGTGGTCGTGTGCGTGGCCCGCGGTCGCCATCGGGCCCAGTCTATCGACGGCCCCGCGGATGGGCGCCTAGAGGAGCTTCTTGCGCTCGACGAAGTCGCCGAGCCACGTGCGGAAGTCCTTGCCGATGTCCTCGCGCTCGATCGCGAGCTCGACCGTGGCCTTCAGGTAGTCGAGCTTGTTGCCGACGTCGAAGCGCCCACCCTCGAACACGTAGGCGTAGACCGCCTGCTCCTGCGCCAGGATGTTGATCGCGTCGGTCAGCTGCAGCTCGCCCCCGACGCCAGGCTGCGTCCGGCGGAGGCAGTCGAAGATCTCGGGCGTCAAGACGTAGCGTCCGATCGCGGCGAGGTTGGAGGGCGCCTCCTCGGCGGGAGGCTTCTCGACGATCGAGCGCACCCGCGCGAGGCTCTCGTTCTCCACGAGCTCGGGCTCGATGCACCCGTAGAGGGAGATCTCATCGCGGCTCACCTCCATCGCGCCGAGGACGCTCCGTCCGTACTTCTCGTGCACCGCGAGCATCTCCTGGAGCAGGCGCTGGCTCTCGACGATCAGATCGTCGCCGAGCAGCACCGCGAACGGCTCGTCGCGGACGTGGCCCTCGGCGGCGGCGACCGCGTGCCCCAGGCCGAGTGGGTCGCGTTGGCGGATGTAGTGGATCGACGCCATATCCGAGATCGCGCGCACCTGCTTCAGCTCGTCGAACTTCCCCTTCGCCTCGAGGAAGTGCTCGAGCTCGAACGAGCGATCGAAGTGGTCGACGATCGCGTGCTTACCGCGGCCCGTGATGATGATGATGTCCGTCAGCCCGGCGAGGACGGCCTCCTCCACCACGTACTGGATCGCCGGCTTGTCGAGCAGCGGCAGCATCTCTTTGGGCTGGGCTTTCGTCGCCGGCAGGAACCGGGTCCCGAGCCCGGCCGCCGGGATGACCGCTTTCCTGACCTTCGCCATGGCGCCTCCGGTGCGGGAGCCGGGAGTGTACCCTCAGAGGGCAACCCGCCGTCGACGACAGCGGGTTGCCATCCATACCCGGATACACTTCTCGCATGCCGACGTACGAGTACGGATGCACCGCGTGCGGTCAGCACATCGAGGTCTTCCAGCGCTTCTCCGAGGACCCGCTCACGACGTGCGGCGTCTGCGGGGGCGCCCTGCGCAAGGTGTTCCACCCGGCCGGCATCGTCTTCAAGGGGTCCGGCTTCTACGCCACGGACAGCCGTTCGTCGGCGCGCTCGTCGGGGGCCGAGAAGGACGGCAGCGGCTCGAGCGGTTCGAGGTCGGAGACCGCGTCCACGTCGTCCTCCCCCTCGTCCGAGGGCGGTTCCTCGTCGAGGGGTTCCTCCTCGGGCGACGGCTCGTCGGGGTCATCCGGCTCCTCGTCGAAGGCGGGATCGAAGGAGCCTTCGTCGTCGTGAGCCGGGCGCAGATCGGCGTGTTCGGCGGCTCCGGGTTCTACGCGTTCCTCGAGGACGCCGAGACCGCCCAGATCGACACGCCGTACGGACCGCCGTCGGCACCGCCGATGATCGGCGACGTCGGCGGCCGCCGCGTCGCGTTCATACCGCGCCACGGCGTGAAGCACGAGTTCCCACCGCACAAGATCAACTACCGGGCGAACCTGTGGGCGATGAAGGAGCTCGGCGTCCAGCGGATCCTCGGGCCGTGCGCGGCAGGCTCGCTGCGCGCGGGCGTGCGGCTCGGCGACTTCGTCGTCTGCGACCAGATCGTCGACCGAACGCGTACGCGGTCGCACACCTTCTACGACGGACCCGTGCCGACGCACATCTCGTTCGCCGACCCGTACTGTCCGACGATGCGGCAAACGATCCTCGAGCACGGTCACGCCCTCGGGATCGCGACGCACCCGCACGGGACGATGGTCGTGATCGAGGGTCCGCGCTTCTCCTCACGGGCCGAATCGCGGTGGTTCGGCTCGCAGGGGTGGGACACGATCAACATGACCGGTTATCCCGAGGCGCTGCTCGCCCGGGAGCTCGAGATCTGTTACGCGAACGTCTCGCTGATCACCGACTACGACGTCGGCGTCGAGGACGCGCCTACCGTGACGCACGAGGACGTCCTGCGTGTGTTCGACGAGAACCTCGACAACCTGCGCCGCCTGCTGTTCGCGGTGATCCCGGATCTCCCCGAGGAGCGCGACTGTGTCTGCGCCTCGGCGCTCGAGCACGCCCGCCTGGAGGTGACCTGATCTGGCCGAGCGGGTCCTCGTCACCGTCGAGCTGCGCTTCACGACCCAGGACGACGCCGACCAGCTCGGCGAGCGCGTCCGCGAGGCTGTCTCGCTGATCGTCGGCCGGGAGGCGCTCGAGGACTTCAGGCTGCGCGTCCTTCCGCTCTCGCCGCCGAAGGAACCTCGCTCGCTGTGAGCGACATCACGGCGCCGGGCGCCGCCACGGCGTAGCCTCGCGATCCCCCGAAGCCGCCGAACGGAGGCGAGGACGTGCTGCTGCGCCGATGGTCGCTCACGTCGAAGGCGTTCGCCGTCGTGGCGTTGGCGGCGGGAGCGGGCTCGTTCACGTTGGTGCGTGGGTACGCTGCCGAGGTGGAGGCGCTGCGGCCCGCGACCGGCGACCGCGTCCCGGTCGTCGTGGCGGACCGAGCGCTCGAGCGCGGCTCGCCCCTCGCCGCGGGGGACGTGCGGGTCGTGGTGATGCCGTCGGCGTTCGCGCCGCCCGGCGCGCTCCAGAGGCCCGGGGACGTGGCCGGACGGACGCTGTCGTCCGATCTGGCCGAAGGGGAAGCCGTCACCGCGACGCGGCTCGGCGGCGCGGGCGGCCCCGTCGCCTCGCTGGTCGAGAGCGGCCTCCGCGCGTTCGTCGTCGCGTCCGGCGTCCCAGCGGGGGTGCTCGAACCGGGCGACCTGGTGGACGTCATCGCGACGTTCGGGGGCGCTCGCCCGTACACCGACACCGTCGGGACCGGGCTCGAGGTGCTGTCGATCCTGGAGGACGACGCCAGCACGTTCGAGGCCGGCGGCGCGACGGGCGTCTCGTTGGTGCTGCTCGTGAGCGCCGAAGCGGCCGAGCAGCTCGCGCACGCGACCGCGTTCGGCCGGGTCACCGTGACGGTGGCGCCGTTGGAGACCCTCGGCTGACCGGCATCTCGCAGGCATCCGACTAGGATTGCCGCGCTTCCCGTCGACCCCCGAAGGAGCGCGCGCTGACCATCCTGCAAGCGATCGTCCTCGGCATCACGCAGGGCGTCACCGAGTTCGCTCCGATCTCCAGCTCGGGTCACCTGATCCTTGTCCCGTGGCTGTTCGACTGGCCGATCATCTCGGACGCCGACCTCAACAAGACGTTCGACGTCGCGTTGCACATCGGCACGTTGGCCGGTGCGCTCCTGTACTTCCGCCGCGACGTCGCCCGGTACACGGTCGCGTGGTTCCGTTCCGTGTCGGCACGCCGGATCGGCTCGACGGACGAGCGGATCGCGTGGGCGCTGTTCGTCGGGACGATCCCGGCGGTCATCGTGGGAGCGACGTTGGAGAGCTTCATCCAGGACGAGCTCGGAGCGCCGTGGCTCATCGCTCTCATGCTCGCGGTGTTCGGCGTGGTGCTGTACGTCGTCGATCGCCTCGCGTCGATGCGGAGGAGCCTCGACGACGTGGGCGTGCGCGACGGGCTCCTCCTCGGGGTCGCGCAGGCGCTCTCCCTCCAACCCGGCGTGTCCCGTTCGGGGGTGACGATGACCGCCGCGAGGCTGCTCTCGTTCGACCGCGAGACGGCCGCCCGGTTCTCGTTCCTGCTCTCGCTGCCCGCGATCGCGGGCGCCGCCGTCTACAAAGGGTTCGACCTCGCCACCGAGGGGATCCCGGCGGACATGACGGGCCCGTTCATCGCCGGGGTCGCGGCGTCGGCCGTGAGCGGGTTCCTCGTGATCGCGTTCCTCCTGAAGTACCTCCGCCGCCACGATTTCGCGATCTTCCTGTGGTACCGGCTCGCGGTCGCCGCGCTCGTGTTCGGCGTGATCGCGGCCGGCGTGCGCGAGGCCGTGATCTGAGTGGCGATCACGCCGTGAGCTCTAGCGCCGCCACCCCGAACCCGACCGAGAAGCGCCGGCACCAAATCACGGCGGTCTCGAACGCGGACAGGTCGACGCCCGGCGGGATCGCGTAGTTCGAGCTCCCGATGTTGCCCTTCAGCGCCCCCAGGTCGACGAACACCCCGTCGTCGTAGACGTACCAGTCGTCTTGCGCGGGCACGGACGAGAGCCAGACGCGCAGGTCGGGGCCGTTCGACGTCTGGAGATCGTCGAGACGCACGAACCGCGACCCGTCGCCAAGCTCGACCACACGGACGCGGCCGCTGGTGTCGTGCTCGAGGCTCGAGAACGAGCCGAGCGCAAGCGTGACGATCTGGTCGGGAACCGCCGCCCCCTCGCCGGGAGCGGCCGTCGGCTCGCCGGTCGCCGCTCCAACGTCGGGCTTGACGGCGCCCGGCAGGGCCTCGTCGACCCGGACGTCGATGACCAGGTTCCACGGCGCGAACCAGTACAGGGCGAAACCGCTCACCGCGAGGGCGAGCCCGATCACCGCAGCCCGCACCGGATGTCGCCTGGCGGCCGAAACCATGCTCAACGGGGTCCTCCTCCCGTCGCGGTTGGGTGGTCCGTCGCCGTTGGGTGTTCCCGGGCGTCGCGGACGTTACGCAAGCGGAGGAACTAGACGCCGGCGACGGTCATCTCGCCGAGCAGGATGAACGGCACGCCGACCGAGGAGAACCAGCGGAGCTCGTTCCCGAGCGCGACGACGCTATGCAGCATCTCCGGGATCGTGCTCGCGATCGTCATCTCCCGAAGCGGCTCGCCGAGCGTGCCGCCGGCGATCCGGAGCCCCGTCGCGCCGACAGAGAACTCGCCGCTGATCGGGTTGGCGCCCGAATGGACGCCCGTCACGTCCTGGACGAGGACGCCTCCGTCTGCCGCGGCGAGCAGCTCCTCGAACGAGCGATCCCCCGGCTCGACGAACAGGTTGGTCGTCCCGACACCCGGTGTGTTCCGGTACCCGCGGGCGGCGTTCCCCGTCGATCGCGCGTCGCCGCGCCGCGCCGTGTACGTGTTGTGGAGGAAGCCGTTCAGCACCCCCGCGGCGAGCAGCTCGGTCCGCGTCGTGGGAACGCCTTCCCCATCGAACGGCGCGGCGGCCGGTCCGTCCAGCAACCGGCCGTCGTCGACGAGCGACAGCGTCTCGGACGCGACGCGTTCGCCGACGAGCGGCCCGAACAGCGAGCGTTGCTTCTGCACCGCCTCCGCCGACAGGCCTTCGGACAGCACGCCGAGGAAGGATGACGCGGCGACCGGATCCAGCACGATCGGCAACCGCGCCGTCTCGGGTTTGCGCGCGCCCAGCATGCGGGCCGCGCGTTCGACCGCCTCCGTGACCACGGCGCCGGCGTCGAGTGCATCGACGCTCCGGGCGATGCGGTACGAGAACCCGGTCTGGGTGTCCCCGTCCTGTTCGGCGAGCGTGACGGCCACGCACCAGCATCCCGTGGCTCGGAACTCGGCGCGCACGCCCTTGGTGGAGGCGATCGCCGCGCGCCCGACGGCGTCGCCGTAGCGGATCGACTCGGTCTTGGCCACTCGCGGGTCGCTCGTCGTCGCCCTCCGCTCCATGTCGAGCGCGATCGGGACCTTGTCGTCCGTTGCCATCGTCGCGAGCGCGTCGGAGAAGAGGCCGTCGAGCGGCTCCACCGGTTGCGCCTGCGGCAGCCCGTTGAACGGATCCGGCGTGGCGACCGCGGCGTTCTCGCGGGCACGCGCGACCGCGGCGCGGACCTCGTCCACCGACGGGTCGGCCGCGTGCGCGAACCCCAGCCGCCCGTCCCAGATCAGGCGGACGCCGACGCCGCGCGATTCCGCGAACGTGAGCCCCTCGACCTCGCCTCGGTGCGCCTCGACCGACGTGGTCGAGCGCTCTTCGGCGAACGCCTCGACCTGCTCGTCGCCTTCGGCCGCCTCGACCGCGGCGTCGCAGAGATCGGTGAGGTCAGGCACCGGTCCCTCCGACGGTGATCCTCGAGATGCGCAGCGTCGGCGAGCCGCTGCCGACCGGCACGCCCTGTCCGTCCTTGCCGCACATCCCCGGCCAGATGTCGAAGTCGTCCGCGATCGCGTCCACGCTGGACATGACCTCTATCGCGCGGCCGATCAGGTTGGCGCCGCGGACCGGCGCCGTGACCTTCCCACCCTCGATCAGGTACGCCTCCGAACAGCCGAACACGAAGTCACCGGTCGCGGGATTGGTCTGTCCGCCGGCGAGCGCCGTGACGTAGATGCCCCGTTCGGTGCCGGAGACGATCTCCTCGGGCGTGGACGACCCGCTCAGGATGTACGTGTTCGTCATGCGCGGGATCGGCGGATGCGCGTACGACTGACGCCGACCGTTGCCGCTGGACGGCACGCCGTCCTTGTCGGCGCGGAGCCGGTCATAGAGCCACCCACGCAGCACGCCGTCCTCGAACAGCACCGTGCGCTGCGCCGGCGCACCCTCGTCGTCGAACGAGAACGAGCCCCACGCGTTCGGAACGGTGGCGTCGTCGACGCCGTTCAGGAGATCGGACGCGAGGCGTTCGCCGACGCGGTTCCGGTAGACGCTCGCCTCCTTGTCGACCAGGTCGGCCTCGAGCGGGTGACCGACGGCTTCGTGGAACAGGACGCCGCCCATCCCCGGCGCGAGGACGGCGGCGGTTTCGCCCGCCGGGGCCGGGGCCGCATCCAGCATCACGAGCGCGCGACGAGCGGCGATCTCGGCCGTTCGCGCGGGCGGGTTCGCCTCGATGAACTCGACGCCGGCCAGACCCGCGGGGCCGTGGAAGCCGGTCTGGATGTTCCCGTCGCGGCCGGCGACCGCCGTCACCGAGAGCCGGATGCGGGGTCGCACCTCCTCGACCCACCGCCCGTCGCTGGTCGCGACCAGGATCTGCTGGACCGAGTCGCCGTAGACGGCCGTGACCTGGCGGATCTCGGAGCCGAGCCCGCGGGCCGTCTCGTCCGCCTCGCGGACCCAGTCGACCTTGGTTCCGGTCGGCACCGAGGAAGCCTCGCGCGTCGCCTCGTGGACGACGGGCGGCTCGAGCGCTCGGAGATCGACGAGCGCGCCACCGCCGCCGTCGGTGACCGACGCCGCGGCGGCTTCGGCCGCGCGCATGAGGGCGTCGCGGTCGAGGCGGTTGGAGTACGCGTAGCCGAACGACGTCCCGTGTCCCACGCGGACGCCGGCGCCGCGGTCGAGGCCGCTCGTGACTTCCTCGACCTTCCCGTCGTCCAGACGAACCGAGAGGCCGGCGCGCTCCTCCACGTACAGTTCGGCGAATGCTCCGCCGCGCGAGCGGGCGGCGCGAAGGACGTCCGCGGCGAGGTCGCGATCCAGCACGGCGCGATGCTAGCAGCGGTCGAACCGAACCCGGCCCATGGTACGTTCCGGCGACCGAACGGCGATCACGGGCGTTCGGCCGTCTCCGTCGCAACGACGGTCACCTGGAGGTTGAGCACCGAGATGTGGAAGGCACGACGCGTGGCGACGGTCGTCGTGCCGCTCCTGCTGGTGATCGTGGGGCTCTCCTCGTGCAGCGACGACGAGTCGCCCTCGGTCGTGCAGCCGACGTCGGCCTTCCTGCCCACCGGTCCGACCGGGACGGGCGCCGGCGGGACGGCTGCGACCGGGCCGATCGGACAGACCCAAGGATCGACGGGCGTCGGCGTCCCGACCGGCGCCATACCCTGGGACCTGTCGACCGGGCGGGTGTCGATCACGCTGGCCGGCGACATCCGCGCGACCAAGGCGGCCGCCCAGCTGCTCTCGGCGGTCTACGCGCCTCCTCCCGGCGGGATGGCGCTCGTATGGACGGCCGGCGGGACGGACGCGACGACGTTCGGGCTGGGCGGGCCGAGCTTCACCGGGCAGCAGACGACCTCATCGTCGTTCTCGCTCACGCTGACGGTCCAGACGAAGGACACGATCGCCACGTTCGTGTCGTCGGCCGGCGAGTGCGCGGTGACGATCGGCGTCGCGGACGCCAACGGGATCGCCGGCGAGTTCTCCTGCGCGGGCCTCTCCAGCGGGACCGGTCAGATCGTCGATGCGAACGGCTCGTTCACCGCGCAGGGGTAGCGCCACGGGAGGCGGCGACGCCGAACGTCGCGCCCTCGAACGGAACCCGCGCGCGCACATGTACCTCCTGTTCGCGATCGCGACGGCGCTGTTCCTGTGGTTCCTGTGGCCCTTCGTCGTGAACGGTGCGGCGTTCCCCGTCGGACCGGACGCCCCCGTGTACATGTGGTGGACGCGGCTCGCCGGCACGGAGGGCCTCTCGTCCGTGGGCGACCGGCCCGGCATCCCGGCACTCTCGCTCGTGATCGAGGGGACCCTGGGACTCTCGATCGTGCAAGCGACGGCGGCGCTCGAGGTCGCACTCGGCACCGCGGTAGGACTCGCGACGGCGGCGCTCGTCCGGCGATGGACGACCGCGGCCGGCTGGACGTTGGCTGCCGTGCTCGCGGGCACGTTCGCGGTGCACCTCGCGGCCGGATACGTCGCGAACCTCGCGACGGCGGCCGCCTTCCTCGCCGCGGCGGCGCTCCTCGACGAGCGCGGTTGGCGAGCGGTCGCGCTGAGCGCCGTCCTCCTGGCGGGAGGGGGCGTGGCGCATCCGCTGTTCGGGCTGCTCGCGGCCGCGGTCCTCCTCGGCGCGGCCGCGGGCGCCTGGCGGAGCGACCGCGCCGAGTCCGTCCGTCTGGGCGTGGCGGCGCTGGCCGGAAGCATCGCCGGCGGTCTGGGTCTCCTCGCCGTCAGGCCCGGGGCGCCGCCGCTCGAGGTCGACACGTCGAAGGACGCGTTCCTGCGCAGGGCCGGGCTGGATGCCGAGCTCCGCGCCGCGTACCTCGACCGGTTCGTCCATCGCTGGACGCGGTACGTCCAGTGGGCGTCGGTCCCACTCGCGCTCTTCGGCTTCTGGGCCGCCGGTGGCAACGCCGGACGGATCCTGCGCGCCTGGTTCGTCGTCACGGCCGTCGGCGTGGCCACGGCGCTCGCGACCGGGTGGCTCCCCGCGGACCGGTTCGTCACGTTCGGCTTCGCGGTGCCCATCCTCGCCGCGCTCGGCATCGTCCAGCTCTGGCGGCGCCTCTCGTCGAGGCGCGCGGTCGCGTTCGCGCTGAGCGGCATCGTCACGGTGGCGATGCTCGCCGGCGCCTTCATCGCCTGGAACCGGCAGGACCCGTTCCTGTCCACGGAAGAGGTGACCGCGATCGGCGTCGCGAACCGATGGATCGCGGGAGCGGCGCCCGGTGGTCTGCTCCGGTTCACGGTGGATCACGAGGGCCCGGAGCTGTCGTTCCTCGCCACGCGGGCCGCGAACCTGATCCGAGCCGGTGTTCCACCCGACCGGATCCGCGACGTCTTCGTCATCGTCCGGCCGCCCGATCCCGGCGCCGATGCGTCCCGGACACGGCGGATGCTCACGCGGCTCTCGTACCGCGATGCGGCGCGGGCCGCCATCGGAAGGAGCCCGACCCGTCAGGACCTGAGGTTCGTCCTGCGGGGGTTCGACCCGATCGGCTACGGGGACGCCGACGCGCTCGGAGCGTCGGCGGAGATCGCCGACGGGGTGAAGCTGTTCACCGACACCGCCCCCGTCCAACCCGCCGCGGTCGGCGTCGAGCCGCTCGAGCCGTCGTCGGCCGCCGCCATCGCGTGGGCGTCGGCAGCGACGCTCGTGATGTTATGGGTCGTCGGCTACGGATGGGCGCGGGCGGGTCTCGACGACACGACCGCCGCCGTCGCCGCCGCTCCCGCGATGGGCGCCTCCGTGACGATCGTCGTCGCCGTCACCCTGGACGCGGTCGGCGTCGGGCTGGGGAGCACCGTGGGCGCGCTCGCCGCGTCCGTGCTCGCCGCCGCTGGTGGGTACCTCATGTGGCTCGTCCTCGAGCGGCGCACGCGCTCTCGTCCGGCGCCAGAGATCGATGAGCACCCACGCGAGTAGCAGCGTCACGAGCGGCGTCAGCCCATAGTGCCCGAAGAGCAGGTTGGCGTCGTACGCGTCCGGGAACGACGCCGGCTCCGCCGTCCACTGCGACAGCGTGAGGACCTGCCCGGTCATGATCAGCGCCGCCTGCGGCACCGTCGGCAACAGCCATCCGAGCGGCAGGACCCACGCGACGTACCAGGGAAGCAGGACCGGTCCGAGCAGGACGAGGCAGAGCAGCCCCCAGCCCCACGAGGCGCCGACCAGCGACGGACCGACCTGCGGACGCCGACGCCAGACCGCGCGGACGATCAGCGCGACCGCCACGACGAAGACCCCGGCGAACAGCATCCGGGGAACCCATCCGAGCGTGTCGCCGGAGAGGGCGTCGAACATCCGCCGGAACAACCGCGACGGCGCGAGCCAGCCCTCGTGCGACGTGAGCTCGACCGCTCCGAGCGTCGGGTCATCCGTGTTCGCGAACGGCGCAGCGGCCACCACCGCGAGCCCAGCCGCGATCGCGACGTGCGGGGCGAGCGCCGCGACGCGTTCGCCGCGTGGACGGCGTGCTGCCACGGCGATCCAGAGCAGGAGCAGCGGCAGCGCCGCCGTCACCTTCACCAGCGCTCCGATCGCGAGCGCGAACGTCGCCCAACGCTCGCGGCCCGAGAACACCAGCGCGATCGCCGAGGCGATCGTCAGGGCGACGATGAGGTCGTTGTGCCCGCTCGCGGCCCCCTGGAACAGCACCGTGGGGTTCAGGCCGACGAGCACGATCGCGAACGCCTCGTACTCGGGCCGCTCGTGCCGAACGAGGCGCCAAACGACGAGGACCGTCGCCAGGCTCGCCGCGATCGCGATCAGTCGGAACGCCGCGATCAGCGCGCCGACGTCGTCGAACACCCGCGTCACGACGGCCGAGGCCTGCGTCCAAAGCGCGCCGTACACGGCCGGCGTGTCGAACCACTTCGGCCCGACGAACGCCGCGAGCGCGTCGTTCGGGAAGTCCGCCGGCGTCGCGACGTACGGGTTGGCGTGGTAGGTCGCCGCGATCTTCCCGTAGTACGCGTACGAGTACACGTCCCTCGAGAACATCAGCGGCAGGAACACCAACGCGACGTGGTAGGCGACGGCGAGCACGAGCGCCGTCCGCGGTGAGAGCGCGCCGCGTCGCGCCGCGAGGACGATCAGCACGAACGCGACCACGGCGCTCACCGCCGCAGCGACGCCGACGCCAGCGAGCGCGTCGCCCTTCACCTCGTCCAGCCGGATGAGCGACGCGAACCACGCGAACGGGCCGCTCGGATCCGAGGGCAGCACCGGCGAGAAAGGGGATCCCGGCACGGACGCGACGAGCGCGACGAATACGAACGACAGGACGGACACGCTCAGCGCGATCCGGGCTCGCCGGCGTGCCGCTCGCCCACCCATCGACCGAGCGTATCCCCTACAGGCCGGGGCCCGAGAGCCGAACGTCCCCGCGCGTCGTGCGCACGAACACCTGCCAGTTGTAGTACGCGTAGAACCGGTCCGGGTCACGCATCATCGCGTGGGCGTAGCCGGTGACCGCCGTCACGTACGCCTGGACCGGGTTGTAGTGGAAGAGCGCTCGACGGTAGTCGTTCGGGGCGCCGTTGGCCCTCAGGTAGTTGGCCGCCCCGAACACGGCGTCGCGTTCGTCGCGCACGTCGCCGCCCAGCCCGTACGCCGCCCACGTCGAGGGGATGAACTGCATCGGCCCCTGGGCGCCGGCAGAGCTGTTCGAGGCGATCCTGCCCATCCGCGTCTCGATCAGCATGACCGCCGCCAGGAACTCCCAGTCGACGCCGAACCGCCGTTCCGCATCGCGGAAGTGGTCGAGGAGCGCCGCGGCCGGCTCGGGCGCTCGGATCAGGAAGTCGGGAAGCTGCTCGACGGGCGCGAAGTGGTCGTACAGCGCGCCGCCGGCGC
Source organism: Actinomycetota bacterium (assembly GCA_048594645.1). Lineage (GTDB taxonomy): Bacteria > Actinomycetota > UBA4738 > UBA4738 > HRBIN12 > DASSJM01. Next base: position 2,313 of record JBMDWR010000129.1, on the reverse strand, counting down.
GGACGTTGAGGCGAGCCTCCGCGCGCAGACGGCCGTCGAGCCGCGCGAGGACGCGTTCGGCCAGGCGGTCGTGGGCGGCGAGGACACGGTAGACCCGCTGCTCGAACAGGACGATCAGCTCGAGGTCGTCTGGAGGAGGCCACGCGGCGGCGCCGCCATCCCGGACCCACGCAGCGACGGCGTGTCGCCGGAGCGCAGCCGTCGTCTCCAGGGCGCGCGCCAGGCTCCCCGCTCGCCGCGGGACCCACGCGTCGGGCTCCGGCACCACCGCCGCGTCGTCCTCGGGATAGACCTCAGGCGTCGCCTTCGGCGCCGTCGCGGTCGAACCCGTCGCGCCGCTCGAGCCCGCGACGGCGGTATCGACCGCGACGTCACCCGACGCGACGGCGGTCGTTCGCGCGGGAGTGCGTTCGGGCGCGTCCGACCCGCACGCCGTCAGCAGCGCGCCGAGCACGAGCGCCGCGAGCGGCCTCCTCATGCGATCGTCGCGGCGTCCTCGTAGGGCGACTCGAGGAGCTCGCGCACGGAGCCGTCCTCGTCGAAGAACAGGAAACGATCCATCATCCGCATGAACCAGCGGTCGTGCGTGACGGCGATGACCGTTCCCTCGTACCGGCGCACCGCCTCCTGGAGCGCGTCCGCCGACGCGACATCCAGGTTGTCGGTCGGCTCGTCGAGCAACAGCATCGTCGGCGAGTCGACCTCCATCAGCAGGAGCTGGAACCTGGCCTGCTGACCGCCCGACAGCAGCTCGAACGGGTTCCGCGCGGCGCGGTCGATCTCGTACCGGCGGAGTGCCGCCATCGATTCGGTCATCGTCATGCCGCGCTTGCGAAGCACATCGACGATCGGCAGGTGGGCGACGTCGGGTCGTTCGTGGAGCTGCGCGAACAGCGCGGGCTCGACCCGCGCGCCCAACTTCCATCCGCCTTCGTGCGCTACGTCCTCGCCGGCGAGCAGCCGCATGAAGTGCGTCTTGCCGGTCCCGTTCGGACCGATCACGCCGATGCGCTCGCCGAACCAGATCTCCGTGTCGAACGGTCGCACGATCCCGGCGATCGACAGGCCGCGCAGCCGCAGCGCCACCTTCCCGGTCCGCCCGCCGTCGATCCGCATCCGGACGTTCTGCACCTCGGGACGGGGCGGCGGGGTCTCGCGCTCCTCGAAGCGCCGCAGGCGTGTCTCGGCCGCCTTCGCGCGAGACGCCATGCCGTCGTTGTACGCGGCGCGTCGCTTCATGTCCTTCATGTAGGCGAACAGCTGTGCGTGTTTCTCGTCGAATCGCCGCTGGTCCTCCTCCATGCCGGCGATACGACCCTCCCGGGCGTCGGCGTAGGTCGAGTACGAGCCGTGATGCGTCCACGCGGCGCGCCCCTCGAGCGTGACGATCCGCGTGGCGGCGCGCTCGAGCACCGTCCGGTCGTGGCTGACGAAAAGGATCGTCTTCGGGCTCCCGGCGATCGTCTCCTCCAGCCAGCGCTTGCCGTCGATATCGAGGGCGTTGTCGGGCTCGTCCAGCAAGATCGTGTCGAAGGGCGAACGGAAGATGACCTCGAGTACGAGCCGCTTGCGCTCGCCACCCGACAGCGTCTCGATGCGACGCTCGGCGCACTCGGGATATCCCTCACCGAACGCGGCATGCGTGCAGTGGTCGAAGAGCACCTCGGCCTCGTACCCACCCGCCTCGCCCCAGCGTGTGAGCGCCTCCGCGTAGCGGAGCTGTGCCTCCTCGCCGGGATGATCCCGCATCCAGGTCTCGGCCTTGCGCAGGACGGCGGCCGCTTCGGCGACGCGGGGCTCGGCGTAGGAGACCAGGAAGTCGCGAACGGTCGTCGGGCGCGCGCTCGAGCCGATGAACTGGCCCATCAGCCCAACCCGGCCGTCGATGTGGATCACACCCTTCGCCGGCTGGTCCTGGCCGACGAGCAAGCGCAGCAACGTCGTCTTGCCGATGCCATTCGCGCCGACCAGCGCCGCGTGCTCGCGGTTCGGGACGCGGAAACTCACGCCCTCGAACAGCCTCCAGCCCCCGGGCAGGGCGTACGCGACGTCGGTCAGCTCGATCGAACCCATGGGCGCATCACGCTAGCAGCCGTCGCTCGCCTGAACGACGCGCGCGCTCACCCCACCGCGGCGGACTCGTGCTCGAGCGAGAGCTGGCCGCACGCCGCCTCGATCTCGCGACCCCGCGTGTCGCGAACGGTGACGGCGATCCCGGCGTCGCGCAGGATCGCGGCGAACGCATCGATCCGGCCGGCGGGGCTCGGCCGCGACGGCCACCCCGGCGTGGGGTTCAGCGGGATCAGGTTGACG
>JBMDWR010000128.1:0-1995 GCA_048594645.1 Actinomycetota bacterium | reverse complement strand
CGGCGGATGCTCCACCGCTGGATCGAGACCGGCTCGCGCGCCGGCGCGAGCTGGCGGAAGCGCTCGAGCAGGTCGCGGCGATCGCTCTTCAGCTGCGCGCGCAGCTGCGTCGGGCTCGCGACCCCACGTGTGGCGGCGAACGCCTCCGCGATCTCGTCCTCGGTGAAGTAGCGCAGGGCGTGTTGGTACACGCGATCCGCGTCCGAGCGGAGCGCGAGCACGAGCATCATGTTCGCCAGGTCCACCGCCTGGCGCCACGGCGACGGCCGTACCTGGACGAAGAAGACGTCGATCAGCTTCAGCTTCCCGTCCTGGACCATGATGTTCGCTGGCTTGATGTCGCGGTGCGCGAGTCCTTCGTTCCACCCCTTGCGCACCAGGGCCAACCCCTCGTCGATCACGGCGTCGTCGACCTCGGCCTCCCCGATCTCGACGGCGCCATCGAAGAACTCCATGACGATGATGTACTCGCGCTCGGGCGTGATCTCGACGACCCCATACGGCTTCGGGGTCGGGAACCCGAGCTCGTGCAGCAGCCGCAGCGTGTAGTCCTCGTACTCGACGAAGCGGCGGACCGAGTGGAACGGCTGTTCGTCCTCGAGCGCCCCGTACAGGATCGTGCGACCGAGCTTGTACCAGCGATCGGCGCGCACGTGGCTCTTGGCGTAGAGCTTGGCGAACAGGTAGCGCTCGGGCTCGGCATGCGTCGCCGCCACGCGGATCCTCAGCGGCGTCGAGCCACCCGATCCCTCGAGGCCGACGGGTTTGATCTCGGTGACGGCGAGGCCGAGCTGATCCCGGATCGCGGCGACGATCGCTTCGCCGCGCCGTCCCCCCACGTCGAGATGCGCGGCCTTGCCTCGTCGGTACACGACCGGGAAGACGTCGTTCGGCGTGAACCAGCGGAACATCGCGACGCCGACGGCGACGCCGAACATCCCTCCGGCCACCGTATCGGACGGGTGATCGACGCCGAGGTAGACCCGCGCGAGCGACAGTACGGCCACCCCGATCCAGATCGCCCACTTCGCGACGGACCGCGGCTTCCCCGCGACGACGAGCGCGTACGCGGCACCGACCGCCGAGACCGCGATGCTGGCGATCGGGCGCGACGGCATCGAGTACCCCTGCCAGCCCGCCTCGATCGCGATCTCGAACGGACGGGGCCGGCCGATGATCAGCGAGGTGTTGTACGTAACGATCTCGGTCACCAGGAGGGCGGCAAGGAACACCAACAGGTGCCGCCACCTCCGGAACATGATCAGGCCGAGGACGACGGCGTACCGGACGACCCGGATCGTCCAGACGGACGCCAGCCCGTTGATGACGAGCATCAGCCGGGTTCCGCCGTCCGTGCGGTCGCCGGTGAGCCAAGCCTGCACGGTGTGGTCCATGCGTTCGAAGACGCTCTCCAGCGTCGGGAACAGCAGGAACCCGATCAGCGCGATGCAGAAGTAGAGGACGACGAGCAGGAAGAGCTTGCCTGACCGCCCGAGCTCACGCGGCAGGGGTGGCGGCTCTCCGGAGGGACGGCGCCGCGGTGTGGCGGTGCGGACGGCGGGCGTCGTCAGCGGACCTCTCTCGGCGCTCGCGGTCTCGCTGCTCGCGTCCATCGTCGGTCGGCGACTCTAACCCAGGCCGGCCTCGGCCCCGGCGGACGAGAGCCAGTCGCTCGCGACCTCGTGCGGCTCGCGGCCGCTTGCGATCCGAGCGTTCATCGCGCGGAGATCCGCGGTCGTGAGCTGGGCCGACACGGCGTTCGCGATGTCCAAGATCTCCGTGCCGAAGCGTTCGAGGGCGTCTTGCCTGATGACCGGGGTGACGTTCTCCGCCGGCTGGAGATCCCGGTCGTCCTGGAGCACCACGAAGTCGTTGAGCTCGATCGCGCCGTCGCTCGTGAACAGCAGGGCGACGTCGACGGTGCCTTCGGCGAGGGCGGCGATCGTGCGAGGGCCTCCGACGTCGAGCGTGGCGACGACGTCGCCGAACTCGATG
>JBMDWR010000127.1:0-3577 GCA_048594645.1 Actinomycetota bacterium | reverse complement strand
CCACACCGGGCCGACGATCGCGACGTCGAGGACGAGCGCCGCGTAGCCGAGGATCACGAGGGTCTGGATCATCGCGAAGCCGATGAACCCCAGCAGGTACCCGAGCAATAGGTCGAGCCGGCTGGCCGGCGAGGCCATCAGGCGGTCGAGCGTGCCGGACGAGCGCTCGCGCAGGAACGCCACGCTCGTGAGCATGAATGTGAACAGGAAGACGAAGATCACGATCAGCGCGGGGGCGTAGTAGTCGAGCGTGCCCAGGTCGGCCCCGGCGTCGAGCCTGATCTGTTCGATCACCACCGGCGCGGACGCGTCGCCGAACACGTCCGCTCCCTCGACCACCGAACGCAGGGCGTTCGCGATGGCCCCGTCCACGCCCGGGTCGACGCCTCGAACGACCACCTCGATGCGCACCTGCGGGACGGTTCCGCTGTCGGCCTGCGAGACGACGATCGCGGCAGCCACCTCCTCGTCCTCCACGAGCCGGCGGGCGGCGGCGGCGTCGGTCGGACGTTCGGTCACCTCGATCGCCGGCTGCACATCGAGCAACGCGGCGAACGCGCCCGGCTCGGCGGGGACGCGTCCGGTCTCCTCCACGACCGCGACCGGGAGCGGTTCCTTGCCGGAGTCGCCGACGAGGTACCCGACCAGCACCATCACGACCGCTGGGACGATCAGGATCAGGCCGACGGTGCGTGGATCGTGACGGAACTGACGCAGGATGCGGCCGGCGATCGCCGCGATCCGGGAGCCGTTCACGCCGTGCCGCCTTCCCGGTCCCGCAGGATCAGGTACGCCTGTTCGATCGATGAGGCACCGGCCTGCTCGAGCAGCGAGGCCGGCGTTCCCACCGCGATCGTGCGCCCCGCCGCGATCATCGCGACGCGGTGACACCGCTCGGCCTCCTCGATCACGTGGGTCGTGACCAGGATCGTCGTGCCCTCCGCGTTCATCGCGCGGAAGTGGTCCCATAGCCGGAGGCGGAGCACCGGGTCGATGCCGACGGTCGGCTCGTCGAGCAGCAGGAGCCTGGGCTCGTGCACCATCGCGCACGCGAGGTTCGTCAGCTGGCGCATGCCGCCGGAGAGGTTCCGCACCTGGGTGCGTCCGCGATCGGACAGCTCGACGATCTCGAGCGCCCGGTGGGCGTTCGCGCGGGCTCGGTCCTTCGGCAGGCCGAACAGCCGTCCGAAGAACACCAGGTTGTCCTCGGCCGGCAGGTCCTCGTACAGGGCCGCGTTCTGCGTCATGTAGCCGAGCCGCGGTGCGACGTGCGGGCCGGGTGCCTGACCGAGCACGCGGAGCGAACCCGCGGTCGGTCGCAACAGGCCCGCGACGCTGCGGATGAACGTCGTCTTGCCGGCGCCGTTGGGCCCGACGAGGCCGAGGATCTCCCCCGTCCGGACCTCGAGGTCGAGGCCGTCGAGCGCGCGGACCGGCCCGAACGTCCGGACGAGTCCCGTCGCCTCGATCGCGAGCGATGCCTCGGTCTCCACGCCGCCATCTTCGCATCGCGCGCCGACCGGTCGGTCTGCGTTGCCCTGCTACCGTTGCGCGGTGTCCGCGGCCCGAGTCGGCGACATCAGGCCCGCCGTCGCCATCCAGGTCCTGTTCCTGCTGCTCGGGGTGTTCATCGCGTCCTTCTTCCCGTTCCTGTCGCTCTTCCTCGACGACAAGGGGCTGTCGCCCGGACGGATCGGGACGGTGATCGCGGCGATGGCGGCGAGCCGCGTCCTGCTGAGCCCGGTCTGGGGCCATCTCGGAGACACGACGATCGGACGGCGCAGGGCGCTCGAGGTCGGAGCGCTCGGGGGCGCGGTGTTCGCGTTCGGGTTGCTCGTCGCCGAGTCGTACGTCGCGATCGTCGTCACCGCGTGCGCGCTCGCCGCCATGACCAGCGCGATCCCGCCGAACGTGGATGCGATCGCGCTCGGGCACCTGGGCACGGAGCGGATGACCGACTACGGGCGGATCCGCGGGTGGGAGAGCCTGTCCTACGCGGCGATGTGCCTGCTGCTCGGCATCGTGCTCGAGACCGTGGGCATCCGATGGGCGATGGCGGCGGTGGGCGCCGCGGCGCTGACCGTCTCGATATGGACCGTGCTCGCGATCGCGCCCGACCGACCCGAGCGGCGCGTGAGCCACGGCCGCCTCGGCGCAGTCGGGGCGGTCTTCCGCGCGGCGCCTCGGTTCTGGATCTTCCTCCTCGCGTTGCTCCTGGTATGGACCGGCTTCAACGCCGCATGGAACTTCATCGGCCTGAAGATCGACCGTGCCGGCGGAGGACCGTTGCTGATCGGGATCGGCACGGCGCTCGGTGGGTTCGTCGAGGTCCCGGTGATGCGGCTGTCGTCGCGCCTGTCGGAGCGTCTCGGGCTTCGGCTGGTGTTCGTCGCCGGGTGCACGATCTACGCGATCGCCTTCTCGCTGTGGGGGTTGGTCGACGATCCGACCGCGCTCTCGGTCCTCACGGTGCTGGAGGGCGCGGGGTTCGCTCTGCTCTTCACGAGCATGGTCGTCGTGATCGGCCGGATGGTTCCGTCCGGGCTGTACTCGACCGGACAGTCGCTCGCGACGACGGTGGGGTTCGGTGTCGCGCCGATCGTGGGCGCCGGGCTCGGTGGTGCGATCTTCGAGACGTTCGGCGCGGTGACGCTGTACCTCGGCGCGTCGGTCCTCGCGATCTGCGGGGCGGCCGTCGCCTGGCTCGCGCTGTCCGCGAAGACGCTCGGCCGCCGCGAGGCAGACGTCGAAGCCGTCCTCTGACGCGTTCCGGCGCAGAGGCGGTTCGCGGCCCCGGGTGGCTATGACGTACGATGGCCGGACCAGCCCTGATGAGGGAGGTCGAAGTGGTCAGCGCGTTCATCCTGATCCAGACCGAGGTGGGGCGGGCCAGCAACGTGACCCGCGAGATCAGCGGCGTGAAAGGCATCGTGTCCGTCGACCCCGTGACCGGCCCCTACGACGTGATCGCCCGCGGCGAGGCAACCGATCTCGACGAGCTCGCGAAGGCCATCGTGATGCCGATCCAGTCGGTCGAGGGCGTGACGCGCACGCTCACGTGCCCGGTCCTCGCGCTCTAGGCGATCCGCGAGTCCGGCCGGCTTCACGCTCGGAAGCACAACTGCACGTCGCTGTGCCCGCTGAGCTCGAGCCTCGGCGGATAGCTCACGGCCAGCGCGCGGATCCGCTCGAGCAGGGCATCGCGATCGGGGTGCGGGAGCGACGCCACGTCGCTCGACGTGGCGAACAGGTCCGCGAGGCGGATCGGGTCGATGACGTGCGTCGTCGCGAACGAACGTCGCTCGAACGGCGTGAACCCGTCGACGCCGTCGGGCGGCGCGGACCACGATCGGTAGGCGGCGACGATCGACGCTGACGAGCGTGCGCGTTCGACGGCGCGGTCGACCTCGTGCGTGATCGGCTCGAGGGCTCGGCTTTCCGCGTCGAGACGAGCCCAGAACAGCGCGAAGGCGCCGCCCGGCCGGATCACGCGCCGGAGCTCGCCGAACGCCTTGTCCGCGTCGAAGTGGTGGAACGCGTTGCCGACGACGACCGCATCTGCCCCGCCGTCCTCGAG
>JBMDWR010000126.1:0-10876 GCA_048594645.1 Actinomycetota bacterium | reverse complement strand
CGATCGCCTCGGCGACCTCCTCGGGCCGTCCGTTCCGTCCGATCGGTGTGTTGCGCCCGGCGACCGCCTCCTCCTGCGTCTGCGAGCCCGTGGCGATCCATCCCGGCTGCACCGAGTTGCACGTGACGCCGCGCCGTGCCGCTTCGAGCGCGATCGTCCGCATCAGCCCGTCCATCGCCGCCTTGCCCGTCGCGTACCCGCCGCTCTCGGGGTTCGACACCACCGGTCCGGTGACGGAGCTGACCATCACGATCCTGCCGTACCCGCGTTCCAGCATCCCGGGCAGCACGGCACGCGTGACGTGCACCGCCGTCCACAGGTTGAGCGCGAGGTCCTGCTGCAGGGCGGCCGTCGAGAGGTCGACGACCCGAGCGCCGATGTCCTCGAGCCCCGTCTGCACCATCCCGGCGTTGTTCACGAGCACGTCGATGCGCCCGAACCGTTCGTGCACCGCCTCGACGAGATCGCGAGCCTGCGACTCATCGGTGAGATCGGCGACGAATCCTGCCGCCTCGACCCCTTCGTCCAGGAGCGTCGTGGCGCGCTCATGGATGCGTTCGGTGGTCGCCGTGACGGCGACGCCGGCTCCGCGCGACCCCAACAGGCGGGCCGCGGCGAACCCGATCCCATCGGGGCTGCCGGCGCCCGTCACGAGCGCCACGCGGTCGACGAACACACGCATCGGCGGCGGACGCTACCAGCGCGAAGGCCGACGTACACGCGGTACGCTCCGCGCGACGCGGAAGGAGCCCGGATGCAGATCGAGAACGAGTTCGCCGTCCCCGCCCCGATCGATCACGTGTGGTCCTACCTCCTCGACGTCGAGCGCGTCGCGCCGTGCATGCCGGGCGCCGAGCTCACCGAGGTGGTCGACGAGAACACGTGGAAGGGCAAGGTCAACATGAAGCTCGGTCCGGTCTCGCTCGCGTTCGCCGGCACGGTGATGGTGCAGGAACGCGACGACGAGGCCAAGCGCGTGGTCCTCGCGGCCAAGGGCATGGAGCAGAAGGGCAAGGGTGCCGCCAACGCGTCGGTCACCAGCTGGCTCGAACAGGGCGACGGCGTGACCAACGTGAAGATGCGGGCCGACATCCATCTCACGGGCACCGTCGCGCAGCTCAGCCGCGGACTGTTGCCAGAGGTGAGCCGCAAGCTCACGGCGGAGTTCGCCGAATGCCTGCATCGGAGCATGGAGGCCGCCGAGGTGCGCGCGACCGAGTCCGCCGACATGGCCGCCGAGGTCTCGCCCCCCGAGCCCGTCCGCGCGAAACCGATCGGCGGGATCCGGCTCGGCTCCTCGGCGATCTGGGCGGCGATCGTGCACTTCTTCCGGCGCGTGTTCGGGAAGCGCGCGGGGTGATCTCGGCGCTCGTGCTGGCCGCGGGCGAGGGGACGCGGTTCGGCGGAACCAAGCAGATCGAGGTCGTGCGCGGCAAGCCGCTCGCCCAGCACGCGGTGGATGCGGCGGCCGGCGCCGACGTCGACGAGATCGTCGTCGTTCTCGGACACGACGCGCTCACCGTGCGCCACGCGCTCGAGCTGCCTGCTCGCGCCCGGTACGTCGTCAACGAGCGGTACGCGGAGGGCCTTTCGACCTCGCTCGCTGCGGGGCTCGACGCGCTCGACGCGGCGAGCGAGGCGGCGGTGGTGCTGCTCGCCGACCAGCCCGGGATCGAGGCGCGCCACGTCCGGGTCCTCGTGGCCGCGTTCGAACGCGACCGTCCCGGGATCGCACGCCTGCGGTTCCGCGACGGTCCCGGGCCATCGATCCTCGCGCGCTCGGTCTGGGCCGAGGCACGCTCGCTCACCGGCGACACGGGCGCGCGGGCGTTGGGCGAGGCTCGTCCCGAGCGCGTGCGGTGGGTCGCCGTCGACGAGGAGACGCCCGCCGATGTCGATCGTCGCGCCGACCTGGAACGGGCGTGAACGGCGAGGCGCCCCGGCCGCCTTGCGCGGCCGGGGCGCCTCTATCTCTACAGCTAGGTCGGGAGGGGCTAGCCGTAGAAGATCAGCGTGACCCAGTAGTCCCCGCGAACCTCGACGACGCCGATGCCGACGTCCTCGAAATCCGGGTTCAGGATGTTCCGGCGGTGCGGCTTCGACGCCATGAAGGAGTCCTGGAGCCTACGCAGCGACGAAGCGACCCCGATGTTCTCGCCTGCCGTCGTCCACGCGCGCCCGCGCAGCTTGGCCGAGAGATCCGTCGTGTGGAACAACTCGCCGGCATCGGCCATAGCCCGCGCATGCTTCTTGGCATAGCGGGAGAGCTCGAGGTCGAGGTGCAGCAGCGAACGGTCCTTCTTCACTCGAGCGTCGTTGGTCAGCTCGAGCATCTGGCCGCGCAGGCCTGTCGTGGCGGCAGCAGGATCGGTCGCGACGCCCGTCCAGAGGAGGCCGACGACGAGCACGAACACGAGCGCCACCTGACGCCGCGTCCGGCCGACCGACATCGTCAAGGCCCCTCTCCTCCGTCGGGGTCCCCCAGGCTCGGGCTCCGGATGGAGGCCCGGTCCTTCGGCAGCTCGGCCGCCCGCGCTCCTTGTGAGCGTTGGGGCCCGGAGCTTTGCGTCCCGCCGTTCCCGGCGGTTTGCCCTTGTCGGGACCAACCCTTCGATGCCGTTATCGGCTGCGGCGCTCGGTCAGATGAGTCGCGCCCGACACGAACGACCCATCGGCCTAGATCGCATGGACCATCACGGCCGTTCGGACGAACGGCGTTCGGACGAAAGGCGTGCCGCCGACGTTCGGCAGGTTCAGCCTGTGGTCAGCACGAGGGGTTGAGCCGGCGGTGTCGCAGCGCGGGGAGGATCTCGCGCGTCCGTTGGATCGTCTCCAGGTCGAGCTCGGCGAACGTGACGCCGACGCCGTCTGGCGCCTCCGCTACGACGCGCCCCCAGGGGTCGACGACCATGCTGTGGCCGTAGTTCCGTCGTTCGCGGCCGGGTGGGCCCCACGTTCCCCACTGGGCGGCGGCGACCACGAACGCCTGGTCCTCGATCGCGCGAGCGCGCACGAGGACGTCCCAGTGGTCGATCCCCGTCTCGTACCGGAACGCCGCCGGAACGAACAGGATCGTCGCGCCTTGGACGGCGAGCGTCCGGTACAGCTCGGGGAACCGCACGTCGTAGCAGATCGACAGCCCGACCCGACCGAACTCCGTCTCGGCCGTCACGGTCTGGTCGCCAGCGGCGAACAGGAAGGACTCACGGCTCGGGACCGCGTTGGGTGGATCCGCGTCGAACAGGTGGATCTTGCGGTACCTCGCGACGAGCTCACCGCTCCTGTCGAACAGGACGCTCGTATTGAAGACTCGGTCGCCCTCGAGCTCGAGAACGCTGCCACCGTGGATCCACATCCGGTGACGCGATGCGACCTCGGCGAGGCGATCGGTGCGCGGCCCAGGCACGGGCTCGGCCGCGTCGCGGACCTGTTCGGCCGAACCCTGGCACGGCCAGACCTCCGCCAACGCGGCGAGGTCGGCTCCGCCGCCGGCCGCCTGCTCGAGCAGAGCGAAGACCTGGTCCTCGTTCGCGGCGACGTCCTCGCCGCAGTTCGACTGACAGAGCGCGACCCGCATCGATCCGATGCTACCGGTCGGCCTGACGTCGACGGCCTCGAGAACGCGGGACAGGCTTGATCCAGCTAGCCATCCGTTCGGCCGACCCCACGCAGCCGATAGGTCACGGAGAGGCCCCGGCCACGGCGCCGGGGCCTCTCCGTGTTCGGCCTTCTATCCGCGTACTAGTCCGTGATCTCGATCGTGGACACCTCGCACTCCGGATCTGGGTCGGTCAGCGTGGTGTCGTTGTACGTGACCTTCCACGAGTACGAGCCCTCGGTCGCGGCGGTCACCGCGAACGTGGTGTTGTTGGTGCTCCGAGACTCCGGCGACGTCTCGTTCGTGAGCGTGAAGCTGTAAGACTGCCCGGTGACCGCCGTACCGGACGTCGCGCCACAGTTGTCGCCCGTGTAGAGCTGGAACGTGAGCGTCCCGTTCAGGTTCGTGTCTCCCGTCACCGTCGCGGTGTCGTTCGGGTACCAGCTCTGGGCCGTCGAAAGGGCCGACGTCCCCGTGACGTTGAAGCACTCCTGCGCCGCATTATCCGTGCCCGCCGTCTGGCCCGCGTAGTTCGGGTCATCCGCCGCGGCCTCGAAGAAGGCGCGGAAGCAGTACTTCCCGACACCCTCGTCGACGAGCGCCGCCGTATTCGCGTTCGCCGACGTGGCTTCGGCGATGCCGTCGTTGAGCGTGGCTCCATCCGTGACCGTGACCGCGCTCCCCACCTGCTCGCCAGCGTCCGGCTCACACGTGCCGGTGGTCGGCGGCGTGAGCTCCGATGGGCTGCACAGGTAGAAGGTGACGGTGCCGGTGGGCAACGGTGCCGTTCCACCGCCCGTCGTCGCTCCTGCCACGAACGCCTTGTCCGTGACGGTCGTGCTCGAGCCGAGGACGATCGAGGTCTGGGAAGGCTGGGTCGTCATCGACACCGTACACGCGCCGAGCTCGCCACCGGCGAAGTCGAACAGGGTGGCCGTCAACGACGTCGACGAACGCGTGTCGCCGATGAACGTGTTGAAGCACTTGCCTCCAAGGTCCTCCTCTGTGAGGTTGATCCCGCCCTCGAAGAACTCCGCCGTCCGCAGGCTGTGACCGACCCCGTCCTTGAAGTTGGCGGTGAGCCAGGGCGTGGTGATCGTGTCTGTGTTCGCGGTCGCACAGATCGTGTGATCCGCGGGGAGGTCCGGGTCACGGCAGTCGGCGCCAGCAGCGACGGAGACGGTGCCCAGGGACCCCTCGTTGGTGTCATTGGGGTTGGGATCGTTCCACCGGTACGCGTTGATCGTCGAGACCTCTCCACCGTTGGAGAACTCGGAGACGATCAGGATGTCTCCGTCGTGGTGATCTCCGACGAAGTCCTCTGATCCGCCAGCCGTCTCGCATGACACCCGGTCCTGCAGGAACCAGAATGCGACGTTCGCGTCCCCGGTGTTGGTGTTCCGCTCCAGGGCGAAGTAGAGGATCTCGTCGCCATCCTGAGCCGTGTACGTCGCTGCGTACGCGTTCATCACGTCGATCTTGCTGTTGACGTTGTTGTCGAAGTTGCACTGCCACCCAGGCGAGATCGGCAGCGTGTCCTTGCTGCCCGTCGCGAAGGTGGTGGTGTCGTTCGTCAAGAACGTCGTGCCATCGTTGTTGAAGTCCTTCTTGAAGCCGGACGCGGTGAAGCCGGTCGGCAGTCCTAGCTCGTCACCGTTCGCGTCGAAGAGGTCTGCCCAGTCGATCTCCTGCGTCCCGCCACCAATGGTCCCGTCCGGGGTGGTGGCGACGTCGCCGTCCAACTGGAAATCCAGGTCGTGGACCGCGAGCGCGTTCGGCACCGCGATGACCATCGTTATCAGTAACACCGAAGCGAAAGCCCCGAAGAGGGTGCGACGCCTTCGTCCGCTCCCCCTCGGGCCAAGGAACCTTGCCATGCCGTTACCTCCTTCGAGGAGCACCCTCGAGCCGCGGTGCGGCTCGAGCAGCCGGACGTGTACTCAGCTGGGTGCGCACATCCCCCCTTCCAGCGGGCACCCCGGTGTGATGCGACAGCCGTCGCCGCACGAACGACCCCCCGAAACCCTCCTTTCGCCCGGCGGAACGTCCGTTGGCCACCGATCCTCTTCGCCGAAACCCGGTGGGGCATCGGTCGTAGGCCGATCTAGGGATACGGAGTGTCCTCCCTTTGTGGAAAACGAGTCAAATCGTGGGGATTTCCCAAGGCAGGATGGACGGACGACTGGTCGCCCCAGGCACTGATCGAGGCACCGCTCTCCGGAGCCGAGCCGAGACGGAGGTTTTCCCCAGCTGACACCGCGGTCCTGGCGCGGTCGATCGGGAGCGGATGTCCCGTCGAGGAACGAACGTAGCCCTTCCCCTCCGGATGAAGGTCCCGGAGCTCCGAGGTGAGAGGTCGGTTACCCGGCCGGGTTGAGCTCGGTCTCGATCTCGATCTGGACGTTCCGGCTCACCAGGAATCCGCCGGTCTCGACGGCGACGTTCCAGGTCATGTCCCAGTCGTGCCGATCGATCTCGGTCCGCGCCGAGAAGGCCGCGAGCGGTGGACGATCGGGCGTCATCCCGGGTCCCCAGCCGTGGAACTCCGCATCGAGCACGACCTCGCGCGTGACGTCCTTGATCGTGAGGTCACCGACGATCTGGAACGTGTTGCCGCCGGTCGGGCGAAGCTCCTTGCTGCGGAACTCGAGCGTCGGATACATCTCCACCTCGAGGAAGTCGTCGCTGCGCAGGTGGTCGTCCCGCATGTCGGTGTCGGTCGCGAGGCTCGCGGCCTGGAGCACGACCTCCACGTGCGAGTCCTCGGGCGGTTCTGCGATCGTTACCGTCCCATCGAACTCACGGAACCGACCTCTCACCTTCGAGAGCATGTGCCGTGCGACGAACTCGATGCGCGTGTGGGCCTTGTCGAAGGTCCACACCCCCGCGGGCGGCAGCTGCGCCCGGTCGATCTCGGCCTGCTCCAACCCCATGACGATCCTCCTCATGCGGGTACGCGGCCCGGACGGGCCTCGTGATGTGCTGAACGAGCGAAGAGCCGCCGTTATTCCCCCGCTGATCCGCCGGTCACGCCGTCGAGTGGCGCTCGCTCGAGGAGGCGCTCACTCGGCGGACCGAACCCGAACTTCGCGTAGAGCCCGTGGGCGTCACGCGTGTGCAGGATCCACCTGAGGTGGCGCTGCGGCCCCTCGTCGACGGCAGCGCGAACGAGCTCGACACCGAGCCCGCGGCCACGGTACCCGGCGAGCACGTAGACGTCCGCCAGGTACGCGAGCCGCCCGTCGCTCCAGATCCGGGCGAACCCGACCTGTCGTCCGTCCAGGTACAGACCGATGACCCGGGACGCGTCGCGGACCTGCCGCTCGACCAGGTCGCGCGAACGCTCGCGGCCCCAGTAGGCCTCCGTCGACAGGTACGACCAGACGGCATCCAGGTCGACGCGAGCGGGATCGTCGTCGAGCTCGAAGCCGCCGTCGAGCCGGCGGTTCACGGCCGGTCGCGAACGGCCACGCCTGCCTCGTCCTCGAGGAGCGTGACGAGCGCCGCGTAGTCCAGCCCACCGCGCCCCGCGCCGAGCATCGCCTGCAGCCGTTCGTTGACGACCTCGAACGCAGGGACGGGCGCACCGAGCGCGTCGGCGGCGGACGCCACGATCCGTCCGTCCTTCGCCATCAGCTCCGAACGGAACCCCGGCTCGAACGCTCCGTCGAGCATCCGCTGGCCGTGCACCTCGAGCACCTTCGAACCAGCGAATCCACCGAGCAGCGCCTCCCGCACCTTCGCTGGGTCGACGCCCGCCTTGCGAGCGAGCACGAACGCCTCCCCCACGGCCTCGACCGCCGCCGCGATCACGAGCTGATTGCAGGCCTTCGCGATCTGCCCCGCACCGGACGGTCCGACGTGCACGATCGTCGAGCCCATCGCCTCGAAGAGCGGGCGGGCGCGTTCGAACGCCTCGTCAGGCCCGCCAACCATGATCGAGAGCGTGCCGGCGTTCGCGCCGACCTGCCCGCCGGAGACCGGTGCATCAAGCATCGCGACGTCCTTGGCGCCCAGGCGTTCGGCGAACGTCCGCGTCGCGATCGGGTCGATCGTGCTCATGTCGATCACGAGCGAGCCGGGGGCGGCGGTCGACGCCACACCGGCCTCGCCGAACAGGACGTGCTCGACGTCGGGCGTGTCCGGAAGCATCGTGATCACGACGTCCGAGGCCGACGACACGTCAGCCGGCGACCCTGCGGGCGTCGCTCCCTCGGCCGCGAGCGCCTCGACCGGCGCCGCCGAGCGCGAGTGGACGGTCAGCGGGTATCCAGCGGCGACGACGTGCCGCGCCATCGGCGCGCCCATCACGCCGAGGCCGATGAACCCGACGCGTTCGGTCAACGCTCAGCCGGTCACGGCGGGATCGGCGTGCTTCGCGAGCGCCTCGTCGATGATGCCGAACCCCTCGGCGAGCTGCTCCTCGGTGATCGGCAGCGGAGGGTTGGTCATGATGCCGTTCCACCGCAGCATCGTGAACAGCCCCCGCTCCTCGAGCTCCTTGCCGATCGCCTTCATCTCGTCGCTGTTGCCGTTGAACGGCGCCATCGGCTCCATCGTCTGGCGGCTGCGGACGAGCTCGACCATTCCGAACAGCCCCAGGCTGCGGACCGCCCCGACCGACGGATGCTTGTCGTAGAGCTCCTGATGGTGACGGGCCATCACGTCGCCCATCTTGCGGCTGTGCTCGATCAGCCCGTCCTCCTCGTACACGCGGATCGTCGCGAGCGCCGCGGCGCACGCGAGCGGATGCGAGTTGTAGGTGAGGCCGCCGTAGAAGACGTGCTCGTCGAAGTACCGGTACACCTTCGGCGACAGGGCAACCGCGCCGAGCGGCACATACGAGGACGTGAGGCCCTTGGCCATCGTGATGATGTCCGGCACGACGCCCCAGTGGTTGACCGCGAACCACTCGCCCGTCCGGCCGAACCCGGACATCACCTCGTCGGCGATCATCAGGATGCCGTGACGGTCGCACAGCTCGCGGACGCCCTGCAGGTAGCCGTCGGGCGGGATCAGGATGCCGTTGGTCCCCGTGACCGGCTCGAGGATGAACGCCGCGATCGTGTTCGGCCCCTCGAGCATGATCGTCTCGTCCAGGTACGCGAGCGCCTCGTCGGCGTCGTCCCACCCCTGCTGCACGCCGTGGTAGGGGTC
Source organism: Actinomycetota bacterium (assembly GCA_048594645.1). Classification (GTDB taxonomy): domain Bacteria; phylum Actinomycetota; class UBA4738; order UBA4738; family HRBIN12; genus DASSJM01. The sequence goes on along the minus strand of JBMDWR010000126.1, from coordinate 2,121 downwards.
GAGGACGTGGACGACGCCGGGCATGCCCGGCTCGTTCGCCCACCGACGTGGGTCGCCCGTCAGCGTGACGGTCGCGAACGTCGCGCCGTGGTACGAGCGGTACCGAGCGAGGATCTTCTGGCGCCCGGTGACGGCCTTGGCGATCCGGATCGCGTTCTCGTTGGCCTCGGCGCCGCCGAGCGTGAAGAACACCTTGTCGAGGTCGCCCGGCAGCAGCTCGGCGAGCTTGCGCCCGAGCTCGGCCCGAACGGCCGTCGCCATGAACGGGCTGATGTACGGAAGCGTGCGGGCCTGTTCGGCGATCGCCTCGGCGACGCGCGGGTCGCCGTGCCCGATGTTCACGCCCATCAGCTGGCTGTTGAAGTCGAGGTACCGCTTCCCGTCGACCGTGAAGAACTCGCATCCTCGGGCGGACGCGACCGGGATCGGCCGGGTCGACCCCTGCTGCTGCCAGTCGTACAGCGTGTAACGGAGGGACAGATCGACGATCTCATCGGCGGTCAGCTCGCTCATGGGATCCCCCTGGGTGCCGGAAGCGGCAGTCTAGCCGGGCGGGTACCATCCACCCAAACGAGGCACCCGGAGGGTTGCATGGAGCGCATCGGTCACTACATCGGAGGCAAGCACGTGCCCGGCGAGTCGGGACGCCGCGGCCCGGTGTTCGATCCCGCGACGGGCGAGCAGACGCACGAGGTCGACTTCGCCGATCTCGCCGAGCTCGACAAGGCGGTCGAGGCGGCCAAGGAAGCGTTCCCGGCCTGGCGAGCCACGTCGCTCTCCAAGCGCACCGACATCATGTTCCGGATCCGGGAGCTGCTCGACGCGCGCAAGACCGACGTCGCGAGGATCCTCACGTCCCAGCACGGCAAGGTCCTGTCCGACGCGACGGGCGAGGTCCAGCGGGCCGTCGAGAACGTCGAGTACGCGACCGGCATCGCCAACCTGCTGAAGGGCGATTTCTCCGAGCAGGTCTCGACAGGGATCGACGTGTACTCGATCCGTCAGCCGCTCGGCGTGGTCGCCGGGATCACGCCGTTCAACTTCCCGGCGATGGTCCCGCTCTGGATGTGCGCGAACGCGATCGCTTGCGGCAACACGTTCATCCTGAAGCCGTCCGAGAAGGATCCGAGCGCATCGCTCGCGCTCGCCGACCTCTTCGCCGAGGCCGGACTGCCCGACGGCGTGTTCAACGTGATCCAGGGCGACAAGGTCGCGGTCGACGGGATCCTCGAGCACCCGGACATCAAGGCGGTGAGCTTCGTCGGATCGACGCCGATCGCGCGCTACATAGACACGACGGGCACGGCACACGGGAAGCGCGTCCAGGCACTGGCAGGCGCGAAGAACCACATGATCGTGCTCCCCGACGCCGACGTGGACATGGCCGCCGACGCCGCGGTCTCGGCCGGATACGGCTCGGCGGGGGAACGCTGCATGGCGATCTCGGTGGTGACGAGCGTCGGCAGGATCACCGACACGCTGATCGAGGCCGTCGCCGAGCGCATCCCGAAGGTCAAGGTCGGTCCCGGACTCGATCCGGAGTCGCAGATGGGACCGCTCATCACGCGCGAGCACCGCGACCGCGTCGCCTCGTACCTGGACAGCGGACCGGCGCAGGGCGCGACGCTCGTGGCCGACGGACGCGAGCACGCGCTCTACGAGGAGAACGCCGGCTTCTTCCTCGGGCCCTCGCTGCTCGACAACGTCACGCCCGACATGGACGCGTACAAGGACGAGATCTTCGGGCCGGTGCTCTCCGTCACGCGGGCGGAGACGTACTCCGACGCCGTCGACCTGGTGAACCGCAACCCCTGGGGCAACGGCGTCGCGCTCTTCACGCGTGACGGCGGCGCCGCGCGCCAGTTCATCTTCGAGGTCGACACCGGGATGGTCGGGATCAACGTCCCGATCCCGGTACCGGTGTCCTACTACTCGTTCGGCGGATGGAAGGCGTCGCTGTTCGGCGACAACCACATGTACGGGCCCGAGGGCGTGCTGTTCTACACGCGCGGCAAGGTCGTCACGTCGCGCTGGCCGGACCCGGTCACCTCGAAGGTCGACCTCGGCTTCCCCCGGACGAGGTAGATCTCGCTACGGCTGCTGCGCGCGGTCGGCGAACGC
>JBMDWR010000125.1:0-1082 GCA_048594645.1 Actinomycetota bacterium | reverse complement strand
GGCACGCTCGCCAATCCGGTGGAAGCCGCATCGTGACGACCCAGGTCCGAACGCGTTTCGCGCCGGCGCCCTCGGGCTCGATTCACGTCGGGAACGTGCGGACCGGCCTGTTCTCGTGGGCGTTCGCCCGGCACCATGCGGGCTCGTTCGTCCTCCGGATCGAGGACACCGACGTTTCGCGCGTGACCGAAGAGGCGTTCCACGGGGTGATGGAGTCGCTCCGGTGGCTGGGCCTCGACTGGGACGAGGGCCCGGACGTGGGAGGGCCGCATGCGCCGTACCGGCAGTCGCAGCGGATGGAGATCTACCGCAAGACCACCGATCGCCTGGTGTCGCAGGGCGATGCCTACCGCTGCTACTGCACCGAGGAGGAGCTCGAGGAGCGGCGCCGGGCGGCGCTCGCTCGTGGCGAGCCACCCGGGTACGACGGCAGGTGTCAGGACGCCGCCGTTCGCGAGGCGTTCGAGGCCGAGGGCCGGTCCTCGGTGGTCCGCTTCGCGATGCCTGAACGCGAGCACGTCGTTCACGACCTGGTGAAGGGCGAGGTCCGGTGGGGCGCCGGGCACCTCCGGGACTTCGTCCTGATGCGTTCGGACGGCACGCCCGTGTTCCTGCTCGCCGTCGCCGTCGACGACATGCTGATGGGGATCACGCACGTGATCCGCGGCGACGACCTGCTGGCGAGCGCTCCGCGCAACATCGCCGTGATCGAGGCCCTGGGCGGCTCGCCACCCGCCTACGCGCACGTGCCGCAGGTGAACGGCTCGGACGGCAGGCCGCTCTCCAAGCGTCACGGATCGACGAGCGTCGAGGCGTTCCGGGAACACGGCATCCTGCCCGAGGCGCTCATGAACTACCTCGCGCTCCTCGGTTGGTCCAAGGACTCCACGACGACGTTCCTGTCGAAACAGGACCTGATCGACGCGTTCGACATCGAACGCGTGTCGAGCAACCCCGCGCGGTTCGACGCCGAGAAGCTCGAGTGGATGAACAACCACTACATCCAGTCGCTCGACGACGACGACCTCGCGTCCAGGTGCCTCCACTTCCTGTCCGTCGCGGGGCTCTCGCCCGACCTGGAC
>JBMDWR010000124.1:0-2089 GCA_048594645.1 Actinomycetota bacterium | reverse complement strand
GCGGTGACGATCGCGTTCAACCCCGCGATCGAACCATCGGTCGCCGATCTCACGCCGAACAACGTCACGGGGCTCTCGATGGTGGCCGATGGGGACACGTACCACGCGATGTGGGGTTCGGCTGACGGGCTGTACTACGCGACCGGCTCGCTGGATCCGGCTGGGACGACGGCGGCCGAGGTGACGCAGGTGACGACGACGCCCGGCGTCGGACCGTCGATCGGCCTGGTCGGCGGCGAGCCGTGGATCGCGTTCTACACCTCGACGTCCACGGATGCCACGGTGCAGCTCGCGACGCCGAGCGGCGACGCGTGGACCGAGGACACGATCGCTGAGGCGGCCGGGTGCACCACGTGCCAGACCGCCGTCATCGACGCCGCAGGGGGTCCGACGGTCGCGTACTCCGAGGGTGGCAACGGCGTGCAGGCCGCGACCAACGACGGCGAGAACGGTTGGGTGAGCGTCGACGTCGAGTCCGGTGACGGGATCGGTGAGGGGCTCGCCGGCGTCGCGATTCAGGATGGGTTCGCTCTCTCGTACTACGCGGCGACGCAGGTGACGCTGGCGACGCAGAACGCGCAGGGCGACGTTCAGACGACCACCGTGGCGGAGGTCCCGTCCGGCTCGGCGACGGCGGACGGCGCGCGGACGTCCCTCTCGGCGGGGTCGAACGGCGCCTTCGACGTGGCCTGGTTGGATGCGGAGGAAGGTGTCCGATTCGCGACCGGGCAGGCCGACTCGCTGGAGACCGTCGACACCGGCACAGCGACCACCGACGCGGCGTACCCGTCCGTCTCCATCACCGAGGACGGATCCGTGACGTACCTCGCCTGGTACGCCCCCGAAGAGCAGGACCTGCTGGTCGGTGGCTACGGCGAGTTCCAGGATGTGCCGTTCGCCGCGGTGAGCCCGGCGCCCACCGGCCGCGTCTCGCCGCCGAGCACGCCGTCGGACGAGTGCACGCCCGTCGCCAACGGGACCGTGACGGTCGTCGCCGAGGGGATCGCGTTCACGGACGGCAGCTGCATCGAGGCGCCGGCCGGCGAGCCGTTCACGATCGAGTTCGACAACCGGGATCAGGGGACCGACCACAACGTCCAGATCTTCACCGGCGAGGAGGCCAGCGGGGACACGGTCTTCGAGGGCGAGATTGTGACCGGCCCGACGACCGTCCAGTACGACGTCCCGGCGCTCGACCCGGGCACGCACGCGTTCAACTGCGTCGTCCACCCGACGATGCTGGGCGAGGTGCGCGCCGTCGAGGGTGGCGGAGGTGGCGAGCAGGGAGATACGGGCGGCCAGACCGGTGGAGGCGGAGAGACCGGTGGAGGCGGCGGCGGGGGCGGTGCTGCGATCACGGTCACGGCGGCGAACCTAGCGTTCGACACGTCCACGATCGAGCTCGCCGCCGCCCAGCCGAACACGATCCACTTCGTGAACGAGGATCAGGGCGTCCAGCACAACATCTCGATCTTCCCGAGCGCTGACGACCTCGCGAACGCCCTGTTCCGAGGTGACCTGATCACCGGCCCGGACGAGATCGACTACACGGTCGATCCGTTGGAGGCGGGGGAGTACTACTTCCACTGCGACGTCCATCCGGACATGAACGGCAGCGTCGCGGTCTCCTGACGGCGTCGACGCGCGCGTCCGGGGTCTCCGCAGGTCGCGCAGTACGATGCGCACCGTGAGCGTCGTCCGTCCGGAGCCGTCCTCGATCCCCGACGCGCCCGGCGCATATCTGTTCCGGGACGCCGACGGGCGCGTGATCTACGTGGGGAAGGCGAGGTCGCTGCGTAAGCGGCTGGCCAATTATTGGGGCCGGGACCTCCATCCGCGGACGGACGCGATGGTTCAGGCCGCCGCCTCCGTCGAGTGGATCCTGTCGTCGACCGAGGTCGACGCGCTCCTGCTCGAGTACAACCTGATCCAGGAGCACCGCCCTCGCTTCAACGTCCGCTACCGCGACGACAAGTCGTACCCCTACCTGGCGCTCACGATCGGCGAACGGTGGCCTCGCGCCCAGGTCCTGCGGGGCGCGAAGCGGAAGAACGTGCGGTACTTCGGCCCGTTCGGCCACGCGTACGCG
>JBMDWR010000123.1:0-11002 GCA_048594645.1 Actinomycetota bacterium | reverse complement strand
TCCCATCCACGCGTCATCGCCTGCGACATCCCGGTGAGGTCGAGCACCTGACGCAGCATCGGGAACTGCTCGGGCAGGCCTTCGGGGTCCGGCAGCCGGTTGGCCTTGTACCCCGCGTACATGTCGGTCCGAGCGACCGGCCGCCACTCGTGGTCGTAGACGTGGACGATCTCGTCGGGCCTGCGCGAGGCGAGGAGCCTCGTCACCATGTCGAGGTAGCCGTGCACGGCGCCCACGTGGCGGCCGCTCGGCGATCGAAGCTCCTTGCCCCAGGCGAAGAACGCCCGGTACATCAGGCTCGAGACGTCTAGAAGGATGCGGTAGATCACGCGCCCAGCGTATCTGTGCCTGGCCACGGGAGTTCGAACGCGTCGAGGAGGTTGTCGAGATCGCCTGGGGAGTGCCCGCATTCGGTGAAGTACCGAGCGAGCTCGCTTCTGTGCTGCGTGCCATGGCTCACGATGTGGGCGACCACGAGCCATCGCGGCCTCGTGAACTTGACATCAGTGCCCCAAGGCTCGACGAGCGCTTCGTCGTCGAGCGACTCGATGAACGTGCGGAGACGCACGTCCTCCTCGAGGCAGAACGCGTGCAGGGCGCTCAGGTCGTCGAGCACGAACCCGTGGTCCCAGACGTACGTCTCGCCGACGTCGTTTCCCATGCAGAACTCGCGCCAGCTCCAGTCAACGTCGACGAGGTGCCGGATCGTGTGGAAGGCGCTCCCGTGGTCGAGGACCCCCTCCTTTCGAAGATCGACGTCGGAGACGTCGGCAGCGGTAGTCAGGATCCGATCGTTCGCCCAGGCGTGATATCGAACGAACGCGAGCAGGGAGTTGCCATCCATCCTTCAACCCTAGCGGGGCTGTCGTCCGGCGTCGTCCGAGTGACGCCATGATGCTCGGCACATGACGAACACCTCGACACGTCTAGCAGGATGCGGTGCATCACGAAGGGTGGATCCTCATCGCCATCCCGGCACGACCCCCGCCTGCATGATCCACCCGCGCATCTCGGGTGTCTGCGCTTCCTCAAGCGACGTCACCTTGACGTAGCGGGACCGGTCGGTATCGCCAAGCGGTGGCGGCGGGTCGAAGTCTTCGCCGCCGAAGAAGATGACGTTCACCGACACGTCGTAGGCCACCATCTCGATGACCCACCCGAGCTCCGGCAGCCCGTAGTACGCCTTCTTCCACTTGACGGCGAACTGTGCGCCCGGGATCGCTTCGCGGATCGTCGCGTCCAGCCACGCGACGATCGGATGGAGGTCGGGCATGACGCGCCGGATCCAATCGTCGATCTCGGCGTGGGTGTCCGTCGGGACCGGCGGGTTCCGGGTGGAGACGGGCTTGCGAGCTTTCCCCATCCGCATGTCCTCCTTTCCTATGAAGCTCGAGGCCCAAGCAATGCTCGACGGGCCGGGATGCAGGCTACCCACGGATCCGCCTCGCCTGCAGGAGACGCCGGAGGACGGGTCAGCTCGGGTGCTGCTGTGTCCGCTTCCACTCCTCGACGTCCATGCTCGCCCACGGGTCGTAGTCGACCTCGAGGGCCTCCTGCGGCGGTCGTTCGACGTCCGGCACGTTCCGCAGGTTCACGCGGATCCTCGTCCACGTCGTGAAGCGACCGCGCATCGCGTCCACCATGACGTCCGCCGGCTCCAGGCGCGCCGCCACGTTCGGGTGCCGTGCGCGCCACCGCTCGAGACCCTCCAACGCCTCCTCCTGCGTGGCGGCTCGGGCGATCTCGATCAGTGGAGCCTTCGTCCGGCGCCGTCCGGTCGGCCCGACGCTCTTGCCGGGAGCTGGCGCCGGCACGACCCCTTCGGGCTGTGCGCGGCCGCGACGACGTTTGGACGGCTGGACACGCGCCGGCTCGCCGGCCTGCTTCTGGAAGTGCGGTGGCCACGGCGCGTCGCCGAACCCGGCCGCCTCGTGCTGCTCGGAGAGCTGAAGCAGCGGCTCGAGCGAACCGGCGGCCTCGTCGATCCCTTCCGACGGGTCGCCGATCGAGGCGAACCGTTCGGGCACGGTGTCGATCGTGAACGCGCCGGGCTCGCACGTGGGCACCTCCTCCCAAAGGAGCGGCACGGACACGCGAGCGTCGGGCGTCGGTCGCACGGAGTACGCGGAGGCCACGGTGCGGTCCTTCGCGTTCTGGTTGTAGTCGAGGAACACGCCGTGGCGTTCCTCCTTCCACCACCTGCTCGTCGCGAGGTCTGGGACGCGCCGCTCGACCTCGCGCGCGAGCGCGAGCGCGGCACGCCGGACCTCCGGGAACGTCCATCTCGGCTCGATGCGCGCGTAGACGTGCATGCCGCGGGACCCGGACGTCTTCGGCCACCCGACGAGGCCGAACGCATCCATGACCTCCTTCGTGACCATCGCGACGTCTCGGATCTGCGGCCACTCGATCCCGGGCACCGGGTCGAGGTCGACGCGGATCTCGTCGGGGTGATCGAGGTCGTCCGCTCGAACCGGATGCGGGTTGAGGTCGATGCACCCGAGGTTCACGATCCAGACGAGCTGGGCCGCGTCGCGGACGACGATCTCGTCGGCCGTGCGGCCCGACGGGAAGGTCAGCTCGACCGTCTCGACCCACTCGGGACGCGACGACGGGGCGCGCTTCTGGAAGAAGAACTCACCCTCGGCCCCGTTCACGTACCGCTTGAGGGCCATCGGCCGTCCCTCGACGCCGCGGAGGGCGCCGTCGGCCACCGCGAGGTAGTAGCGGACGAGGTCGACCTTCGTGTGCCCGGTCTTCGGGAAGAACACCTTGTCGGGGTTGGTGACGGTCACCTCGCGGCCGGCCGCCTCGACGACCTCCTTGCGTGTGGGCATGGACGACACGATAGGGGGCTCACAGGCGTTGCGTGGAAGGGCGACGGACGCACCAGGTATCCTTGTTGGGTGGACTTCTACCGAACCAGGGAAGGCAAGACGCTCCGGATCGGGGAGTCCGAGGACGGCATGCTGAGCGTCGAGATCCTCAAGGACGGCGCCTGGACCACTGCTCCGCTCGGCATGATCGGCCTGCGCCTGTCGCCTACGACGCGCCGGCTGAAGGCCTCGGAGATCAAGACCCTCCCCAACTGACCGAACGCGTTCGAGGTTCCACCGCCAGGGACGCACGTGGGGCGGCCGGTTCGTCGTGCCCTAGCATCCGACGGTGCGGATCCTGCTGTGGCACGGTTGGTTGCTGGAGGGCTCGGGCTCGAACGTCGCGACGGCGCGCGTGGCGGAGGTGTATCGGGCCGCGGGTCACGACGTGCTGCTGCTGTGCCAGGAGCGACATCCCGAGCGCTACCGATGGATCGACGCGCACGCTGAGGTCGACGCCGACGGCCCGTCGGAGCTGACCCCCAACCGTTCGTCCCACGCGCGCGGTCGCTGCGTGCTGTTGCGTCCGCGGATCGGTTCGACGATCCCGGTGTTCGTGATCGATCGGTACGAGGGGTTCGAGCACGTCGTCCGGTTCGTCGACATGTCCGACGACGAGCTCGAGCGTTACCTCCGTCCCAACGTCGATGCGCTTCGGGAGGCCGCGGCGTGGCATCGCAGCGAGGTCGTCCTCACGGGCCACGCGATCCCGGGCGCCGCGATCGGTCGGCGAGCGCTCGGTCCCGGTCGCTACGTCGCGAAGATCCACGGAAGCGACATCGAGTACGCGGTTCGGTTGCAGGAGCGCTACCGGGACCTGGCAGCGGAGGGCCTTCGCTCGGCCCGGGCCGTCGTCGGTCCGACGAGGGATGTGCTCGAGCGCTGTTCGGCGCTGGTGCCCGGGATCGAGACGCTGGTCCGAACCGTGCCGCCCGGCGTCGAGGTCTCGACCTTCCGGCCGCGCCCCCGAGCCGAGGCGCTCGAGGAGGCCGCGGCGCTGCTCGATAAGGACCCCGACACGGTGCGCGGCCGCCCGTCGGCGCTCGATCGGCGGGTGGAGCGCGCTCTGGCCGAACGGGATTCGGTTGCCCTCGACGCGCTCGCCGACTCCTACGACCAGTCGGTGCCGGAACCGGACGCGGCGTCCCGGCTGCGGCGGCTCGCCGGCTCAACAGACCCGATCGTCGGATACCTGGGCAAGCTCATCCCGCAGAAGGGAGTCGAGCTGATGCTCGCGGCGCATCGCTCGACGCGACACGACGCCGAGGCGTTGATCGTCGGGTTCGGCTCGTACCGCGAGTGGCTCGCCGCGCTCGCGATCGCGCTGCGCGACGACGACGCTCCATCGCTCGCATGGCTGCGCGGCGCGCGCGAGATGCCGATCGACGTCGACATGCACGACCGCGCGCCGGATCGACCCGTGACGTTCACCGGCCGGCTCGATCACCGGTATGCGCCGCAGGCGCTCGCCGCGATGGACGTCCTCGTGATGCCGTCGATCCTGCCCGAGGCGTTCGGGATGGTGGCGGCCGAAGGCGCGGCGGCGGGCGCACTGCCGCTCGTGTCCCGGCACTCGGGGATCGGTGAGGTCGGCTATGCGCTCGAGACCGAGATCGGACGTCCCGGGCTGCTCACGTTCGAGCCAGGTCCGGGAGCCGTGCGGCGTCTTGCGGACGGCATCGACCGCCTGCTATCGATCCCCGACGACGAGCGACGGGACCTCCGCGAAGCCGTGAGCGCCTTCGTCGCCGAGCGGTGGACGTGGGAGCGGACGGCCGAGGGCCTCCTCGGAGCCGCGAGTGGCGATCCGCCGCCACCCGTCGCATGACGACGCCTTCGACTTCGCCGAGCGCAGGTCTGCAGGGAGCGGAACGAGCGCTCACTGAACGCGCCCTGAACCGAGCGCTGCTCGCGCGCCAGTCGCTGCTCGAGCGTTCGAAGCGTCCGATCCCGCGGGCGATCGAACGCATGGGCGGCGTGCAGTCGCAGTACGCGCCGTCCGCGTACGTCGGACTGTGGTCTCGGCTGGATGGGCTCGAGCGCGCAGACCTGACGCGGGCGCTCGAGCGGAGGACCGTGATCCAGGGCACGCTCATGCGCGCCACGATCCACATCGTCTCCGCCGCCGACTACTGGCCGCTCACCGAGGCGATCAGGGACACCCGTCGCGACTGGTGGCTTCGGGCGCTGCGCCGTCGCTACGCGGCCCGAGAGATCGCCCGTGTCGCCGCGGGCGTTCGAACGTTGCTCGCTGACGGGCCGCGTCCCCGGGAAGAGCTGGTCGACGAGCTCGACATCGATAGCACGACCTGGAACGGCGTCGGCCTGTGGCTCGATCTCGTCCGTGTGCCGCCGTCGGGAACGTGGGATCGGCGTTCGGCCAACCTCTACGCCCTCGCCGAGGACTGGGTCGGACCACGGACGGCCGATCCTGAGACCGGCCTCGAGCTGATCGTGCGCCGATACCTCGGCGCCTTCGGGCCGGCGTCGGTCAAGGACATCGCGAACTGGGCGGGCGTGCCTCCGAAGACGCTGGAACCCGCGCTCGCACGGGTCCGGGTACGTCGGTTCCGCGACGAGCGCGGAGGCGAGCTGCTCGACCTTCCCCGCGCATCGCTGCCCGATCCGGAGACGCCCGCGCCCGTACGTTTCCTTCCGACGTGGGATGCGACGCTGCTGGTGCACGCGCGCCGATCGCAGATCCTGCCCGAACGCTTCCGGTCGCGCGTCTTCGGCACGAGGACGCCGCAGTCCGTGCCGACCTTTCTGGTGGACGGACAGGTCGCGGGGACGTGGAGGTTCTCGGGCGGCCACGTCGGCTACGACGCGTTCGAGCGACTCGACCGCAGGACGGAGCGGGACCTCGCCGTGGAGGCCGAGCGGTTAGACGCCTTCCACTCCTGAGATCCGCAGCCGAGATCCTGCACGCTTCCCTCAGCGTTGGCGATCGTCGCTCTCGGGGATGACCAGGGCGTCGATCCGATCCCGCGGGCGCGGGGCGGATCGGGCGGCGCGGTCGCGAGGTGGAAGCTCGATCGCCCCTCAGGTGAGCGCCGCGAGCGCGTTCGGGACCGTGTCCTCGGGCGTAACGGGCGACCACGCACCCTCGATCCGCCCGTCCTCGTCGACGAGGAAAGAGGAACGGATGAACCCGATCGACGTCCGCCCGTCGCGCGTGCGTTCGCCCCATGCTCCCCACGCTTCGGCCGTCGCGTGATCGGGATCGGAGAGCAGTGGGAACCCCAGCCCGTACTTCTGGTCGAACGCGAGATTGGCGTCCGGCGCGTCCGGCGAGATGCCGACGACCTCGACGCCGATGCCGGTCAGGTCCTGCCGGTGGTCGCGGAGGTCGCACGACTGCACCGTGCAGCCAGGCGTGTCGGCCGCCGGGTAGAAGTACACGAGCACCTTTCGCCCGGCGAACGACTCGAGCCGGACGATGTCGCCGCGCTGGTCCGGCAGCGCGAACGACGGTGCCTGGTCGCCGGGTTCGAGCTTCGGCACGCGTCTACCGTACCGTCGCGCCGCCTCGTCCGGCGCGGTCCTCGATCTCCCACGCGTGGTCGAGCACGTGCCACGCGACGCGGCGGACGAAGTACCGCGGCTCCCAGCGCTTGCCGCCGCGTGGCCCGGGCGGCGGGGCGCCCGTCGCGGCGGTCTGCTCCAGGGCTTGGAGCACGGCGGCGCGCGTGCGTTCGAGTTTGGTCGACGCGGGACCCGGTTCGGCCTTGCGGCCGAGCCTGGCGAGGTAGCCGCCCTCCGCGCCGACGACGTGCTCGACGATCTTGGCCAGGCTCCGACCGCCGCCGCGGGGGCCCTTCGCGAGCCGCTTGCCGCGGGCGGCGTCGGCCGCGTCGTCGAACGCCTTCCAACACCCGTTGACGACGGCCCTCAGGCGGCGGAGCTCGTCGTCGGGGACCGGCCCGCGATCGCATTCCGGCGCCATCGACGGGGCGCCGAAGTCCGTCGTCGCATCGCCCTTCAGCCGTTCGACGACGACGAGCGAGGAGACGCGCGTCGGAGCCGCGAAGCCGACCCTCGCTCGGCGCACGACGCGTGCGTACCGCTCGCCGTACGCGAACAACGCCTGCAGCGCCGAGTCCTCCTCGCGTCCGGACCTGCACCATCCCGGCCAGGCGAGCGCGCCCGCGAAGGTGCGCTTCGACCCTTCCTCCAGGTAGACCTCGATCGATCCAGCCGCCTGCATGGCCGCGACGATAGCGCGCACCCGACGGGCGGTCGTGCTGCCACACGCCGCGCGGCGACCCGCAGCCCGGAGGTAGGGTGCGGCGGCAGGCGTGGCATGGTGGTGCTTCGGGTACGGCTTCGGCCGGACCCGGACGGGTCCTGCACCGCCCGGACGAAGGGACGCACGGCATGAAGTGGCGAAGGCTCCGCCGCCGCTCCGGCGGCGTGATCGATCGCCGGGGAAGGTCCTTCCCGATGGGCGGACGGTCCGGACTGGGCGGGCTCCCGGTCCCGGTGGGCGGCGGTGTGGGCATCGCGGTGCTGTTGATCGTCGTCTTCTTCGCGTTCCAGCTGTGCGCCGGCGGCGGCTTCGACGTCCCGGGTGTGCCCGATCTCGGCGGCGCCGAGCAGGCGCCCGGGGGCGTCTCCGGACCGGCCCAGGACGGCACGGTCGTCGAGTTCGTGGATGCGGTGTTCGACGACATCCAGGTGACGTGGGATCAGGACATCTTCGGTCCCGCCGGTCGACAGTACCGGGACACGTCGCTCGTCCTGTTCACCCAGGGAACCGAGTCCGGGTGCGGCTTCGCGTCATCGGCGACGGGTCCCTTCTACTGTCCCGCAGACGGCCTGGTGTACCTGGACCTCGGCTTCTTCCGCGAGCTCGATCGCTCCTTCGACGCGCCCGGCGACTTCGCGCAGGCGTACATCCTCGCCCACGAGGTCGGACACCACATCCAGTCCTTGCTCGGTACCAACGCCGCTGTCCAGCGCGAGAGCCGCGACAACCCATCCGAGCGCAACGAGCTTTCCGTGCGCCTGGAACTGCAGGCGGACTGCTTCGCGGGCGTGTGGGCCGCATCGGTGTACGCGCGCGGCGTGCTCGTCCCGGGCGACATCGACGAGGGACTCCGGGCCGCCGAGGCCGTCGGCGACGACAGGATCCAGGAGCGCACGCAGGGTCGGATCGATCCCGAGTCGTTCACGCACGGGACGTCCGAGCAGCGCTCGCGGTGGTTCCGGACGGGCTTCGAGTCCGGCGACCCGAACGCGTGCGACACGTTCAGCGGCGACATCTAGCGGTGGCGCGGTAGCGATGGGACTGACCGACCGGCTCTACCAGAGGGCGTACCGGCGCGGTCGGACGCCGTGGGACACCGGCGTCACGCCGCCCGAGGTCGTCGAGGAGGTTTCGCGCCTGGAGCCGGGGCGCGCGCTCGATCTCGGCTGCGGGACCGGGACGAACGTGATCTGGCTCGCCCAGCGCGGCTGGACAGCGGTGGGCGTCGACTTCTCGGCGCTCGCGATCGAGTCCGCCCGTAGGAAGGCCGACTGGACGGCGAACGCGATGTTCGTGGAAGGGGACGTGACCAAGCTCTCGGAGCTCCGGGTCGACGGCCCGTTCGACCTCGTCCTCGACATCGGGTGCTTCCACAGCGTGCCGATCCACCGCAGGGGCGCGTACGTCCGAGAGGTGGCCCGGGTCGCGAGGCCGGGCGCGAGGATGTTGGTCTTCGCGTTTGGTCGCTGGGCCAGCCTTCCCGGCCGCCGGCCGACCCGCGAGCCCGAGATCCGGCGGCGCTTCGGGCGTTCGTTCGAGATCGAGCGCGTGGTTCGCGGACGCGAGCCGGTGGGCGCCGCCTGGTACTACCTCCGGAGGCTCTGACAGGGGCCTTCGTCCCGTCGTCCGTGGTGCCCCTTCCCCGATCGTTGGGTCGACGCTTCCGAGACCCTTGGATACGCTGCGCCGTCCCATCGGAGGGGGGCACGACATCTCGAGGGTAACGCGGATCCGTTCGACGGCGGTGCGCACCGTCGTGCTGGTGTCGTTGCTCCTTCCGGCGAGCCTGGCGGCGAGCACCGAGGCGCTCGCCGATCCGCTTTCGCCGGCGCCGTCGGCACCGGCCTTGCCGCCGCCCGGCGCCGTGCCCGGCATCGACGTCTCTCACCATCAGGGCGCGATCGACTGGACCCAGGTGGCCGCGTCGGGGAACGCCTTCGCGATCGCCAAGGCTACCGACGGCCGGACCTACGTCGACCCGACGTACGCGATCAACAAGACCGGTGCGACGCTCGCGGGGCTGCGCTTCGGCGCGTACCACTTCGCGCGCCCCGATGACACCGCGAACGACGCGATCGCGGAGGCCGACCACTTCGTCGACACCGCGCAGCTCGGGCCGGGGAACCTGATCCCGGTCCTCGACATCGAGCGGACGGGGGGGCTCTCCCAGGTCGAGGTCACCCAGTGGATCCTCACGTGGCTGAACCGCGTGACCGAGCGGCTCGGCGTCCGTCCGATGGTCTACACGAGCCCGAACGGATGGGAGTCGCGCACCGGCGACACGACGGCCGTCGCCGAGGCCGGCTACACGGTGCTATGGGTCGCCCACTGGGACGTGTCGACACCGAGGCTTCCGGCCGACGACTGGGCCGGCAACGGCTGGACCTTCTGGCAGTACAGCAACTGCGGATCGGTGCCGGGCATCGCAGGCTGCGTCGATCTCGACTGGTACGAGACGAGCTCGTTCGAGCCGGTCGCGATCGCCGCTCCAGACGCCACCCCGCCCTCCGTCGCGTTCACGCTCCCGCCCGAGCCGGGCGACCCCGTGACGATCGCGTTCAGCGAGGTGGTTCGTCACGTCACTCCGGACGACACGTTCGTCTGGGCGCCGAGCACCGGCGCGTATCCGGTCATCTCGCTCACGTGCCGGTCGGGCAAGGGCGCGATCGTGGACTGCGTCTCGGGCAACGTTCGGACCGTGGTGCTCCGCATGGTCGAGCGGCCCGTCCTCGGCGAGACGTACGAGGTCGTCGTGAACCCCGCGATCGCGCCCGAGCTCGTCGTCGACCGCAGCGGCAATCCGGCGCCGACCAGCACGCAGGCGTTCGGCACGCCGTTCGAGGTCGAGGAGGACAGCCCCGCGCTCTCGTACGGATGGCGAACGGTCTCGAAGCCGGACGCGTTCGGTCGTTCCTACGCCGTCGAGCGTCGAGCCGGCGCGACCGCGTCGTTCTCGTTCTCCGGCAGGTCGGTCACCTGGTACACGGCCGTCGGGCGCTCGCAGGGCAAGGCCGCCGTGTCGATCGACGGGGAGCGTCGGGGAACCTTCGATCAGTACGCCGAGGACGGACGCTTCCGCGTCGCGCGGACCTTCGACGGGCTCGAGCCGGGTGAGCACACGATCACCGTTCGGGTGCTCGGCCGGGCCCGGGCCCGCGCGACCGATACGAACGTGGTGCTCGACGCCTTCCGCGTGCGCGACGCGCTCGTCGCGAGCCCGGAGCTGTACGAGACGTGGGCGCGGATCGACGAGCCGATGGCGTCGGGCGGACGCATCTCCGTGAGCGACGGCGCGCGCTCGAGCGTCGAGGTTCGGTTCCACGGAACCGGGATCGAGTGGTACACGGTTCGCGCCCCCGACCAGGGCAAGGCCTCGATCTACCTCGACGGGCGGTTGGTGCGAACGGTCGACGGCTACGCGCGGTCGCCCGAGTTCGACGTGGTGCGGTCGGTCACGGGGCTATCGCCCGGGGTGCACACGCTCCGCATCGTGGTGCTCGGCCGGAGCCGTCCCGCGGCGACCGCCAGCGCCGTCTCGGTCGACCGCCTCGTGGTCGTGCCGTAGGGCGATGTCCATGGCGCGCTGGATCGCCGCGATCCGCGCGATCGGCGTCGCGTCGGCGGTTGTCGTCTCCACGTCGATGACGCTCCCGGCGCAGGCACGTTCGATGGCCATGACTCGTCCTGCGGAGGCGGGGTCGATGCTCGTGGACGTTCGGGCAGAGCGAACGCCGAGGTGCCTCGGCGTGACCGCGACGATCGTGGGGACGGAGCGGCACGACGAGCTCGTGGGGACGCCGGGCCGGGATGTCATCGCGGGCCGCGAAGGGCAGGATCGCATCGACGCGCGCGGCGGCGACGACCTCGTGTGCGCCGG
>JBMDWR010000122.1:0-1643 GCA_048594645.1 Actinomycetota bacterium | reverse complement strand
CGGCTTGATCCCCACGATGCCCGTCACGGACGACGGGCACACGATCGAGCCGTCGGTCTCGGTGCCGACCGCCACGGCGCACAGGTTCGCCGCGACGGCGACGGCGGACCCGGAGCTCGACCCGCACGGGCTGCGATCGAGAGCGTGCGGGTTCCGGCACTGGCCGCCTCGGGCGCTCCATCCGCTGGTCGCCCGGGGCGAGCGGAAGTTCGCCCACTCGGAGAGGTTGGCCTTCCCGAGGATCACGGCACCCGCCGCCCTCAGGCGGTCGATGGCGAACGCGTCCCGCGCCGGAGTGACCGCACCAAGTGCGAACGAGCCCGCCGTCGTCTTCATCCGGTCGGCCGTGTCGAGGTTGTCCTTCACCAGCACGGGGACACCGTGCATCGGGCCGCGAACCGCGCCGGACGAGCGTTCGGCGTCGAGGGCCGAGGCGATCTCGAGGGCGTCCGGGTTGACCTCGAGGACCGAACCCAACGGCGCGTCGAGCGCCTCGATGCGCTCGATGTACGCCTCGGCGATGGCCTTCGAGGTCGCTGCGCCGGAGGCCATCGCCGCCTGCAGGTCGGCGATCGACGCTTCCTCGAGCTGGAACGAACCGGAGACGCTCACCGCTCCGACCCTACCGCGGGCGCCTCAGTCTCGGTGCGCCAAGCCTCGCCCGGAGCCCCCGAGCAGACCCAGGTCGATCGCTACCGCGATCACGATCACGACGATGCCGCCGGTCTCGATGCCACCCGTGGGGGTCGTCAGCTCGTTCCTCGCGATCGCGTACCCGATCGTCGTCGTCGGCAGGAAGAAGAAGCCCAGGAGTCCCCACCAGCCGCTCGAGAAAGCGGTGTTCAGGTAGTCGGAGAACAGCCACAGGAAGAACAGGATCGTTCGCGGCGTGATGAGCGCGACGAGCGCGATCAGGCAACCCATCGGCGCATCCTAGCCGCGTGACCGCCTCGCTTCAGAAGGCGATCTCGGGCATGATCGCCTGGTCACCCGATCCGAACGGTCGAGCCCTCCGGAGCGCGGGCGCCGATCGTGATCGTGCGAACGTACTCGACCTGCCACGTCAGAGCGCCGGTCGTGCACATCTGAGCCTGCTCGTCGTCGTTGAGCGCGGCGGTCGCGAGCGACAGCGTCCCGTCACCCGTGAGCCACCCGAGCCGCCCGGCGACATGAACGGCCAGGAACGCATCGGCGTCGTCGAACGCGAAGGTTCCATCGACGGTGGGGACCTGCCTGCGAGCGAAACCGTAGGTGATCTCCGACACCCACGTGGTCGCGTCCTCGCACGTGAACGTCACCGCGAAACGGATCTCCTGGAGGAACCTGCCGGCGTCGGTACGGGACACGCGGAACGCGATGTCGTGCCCGTCGGACGTCTGCCCCCGATAGACACGGAGCCGCTGTGTAGCCTGTGCCGGGACCGCCACGGCGAGGACGAGCGAGCCGACGAGGATGGCGACCGCGAACCTCGACCGCCGGCTCATGCTCGCTCCCTTCCTGGGGTCAGGGAGAGCGACCGTACTGCCGCGTTCGTGTGGGGGTCAAGGCGCGTCCCCGTCGGCCGTGGATGCGCGACGAGCGGTCGTCAAGCTGATGCGCGCCTTCCGTGCGGGTTGCGCAGAATCGAACGTGTGTTCTATCCT
>JBMDWR010000121.1:0-5359 GCA_048594645.1 Actinomycetota bacterium | reverse complement strand
CCGTGCATGTGCCGTGTGCCGGACGGACCTCCACATCCTCGACGGCGACCTGAACCGGCCGAAGCTCCCGCTGGTTCCGGGGCATCAGGTGGTCGGGACGGTCGCCGCGCTCGGCGAGGGTGTCACGGACCTCGCGCTCGGCGACGTGGTCGGCGTGCCGTGGTTGGGCTGGACCTGCGGCGTGTGCGCGTACTGCACGAGCGGACGAGAGAACCTCTGCCCGAACGCCAGGTTCACGGGCTACGATCTCGATGGCGGCTACGCCGAACGCCTCGTGGCGGAAGTTCGCTTCTGCCTCACGGTGCCGGAGGCGTTCGAACCTCAGGCGGCCGCACCGCTCCTGTGCGCGGGACTCATCGGCTTTCGCGCGTTGCGGCTCGCCGGCGACGGCGAGCGGTTGGGCCTGTACGGGTTCGGCAACGCTGCTCGCCTCGTCGCGCAGGTCGCACTGCACCAGGGGCGGCGGGTGTTCGCGTTCACGCGGCCGGGGGACGCCAAGGCGCAACGCCTCGCGCTCGAGCGCGGGTGTGTCTGGGCGGGAGACTCGACGCACCCCCCGCCGGAACCGCTCGACGCCGCGATCGTGTTCGCGGCCGTCGGCGAGGTGGTTCCCCTCGCGCTCGCTGCCGTGGCTCCTGGCGGCAGCGTCGTCTGCGCCGAGATCCACATGTCCGACATCCCCACGTTCCCGTACGAGTTGCTTTGGGGCGAGCGCGTCTTGCGCTCGGTCGCCAACCTCACGCGCCGCGACGGCCGCGAGCTCCTGGCGCTCGCGGCGCAGGTCCCTCTTCGGACCGACACGGAGACGTTCGCGCTCGAGGAGGCGGATCGCGCGATCGCTGCCGCACGCGGCGGCGCGGCGGTCACGCCGGTGATCGTCCCCTGAGCGGCGGGGTTGCGCCTCGCGCGGTGTGGGCGCACGATGACGCTTCCTTGCGTAGGGGGACGTGATGCTGCGCGCGTACATCTTGATCCAGACCGAGGCCGGCGGCAGCACGAAGGTGCGGAGCGAGATCGGCTCGGTCGCGGGCGTCCGGCTGGCGCAGTCGGTGACCGGCCCCTACGATCTGATCGTCCGGGCCGAGGTCGACGACATGGACGGGCTCGGCAGGATGCTGAGCGACATCCAGCTGATCCCGGGCTTGACCCGGACGCTGACCTGCATCGTCAAGTAGCGTCGCTTCCGCTGGTCGGTTCAGCGCGCGCGCCGGATCGCGTCGATCAGGTCCCACTTCCCCATGCGGGAGCGACCCGGGATGTTCAGGCGTTTCGCCTGTTCGTACAGCTGCGTCCGGTTGCGATCCTCCAGTGCCGCCCCGGCGCGTCCGCTGCGCCTGCGTCCCCGTGCGCCCTGCTGTCCCAGGGCGCGTCGGGTGCTCTTCGGGAGCTTGGTGATCGTGCGCTTCGAACGTGCCGCGCGTTGCGCCTTCCTGATGTTCCGCTTCGCGGCCGATGTCTGCTTGCGGGTCGCCATGCTGCTCACCTCCTCGCGGCATAGGTCCGCTTTCTCGTCACTTCCCCGGTGCCGTTCGGCAAAACCTCACGGCGCGGGCGCGGGAAGTCCCTCGATCGGGTCTCCGGAGCCGAACGTCAGCCGCGCCGCGCGCGAGATCAGCGTGACGGCGCCCGCTCCGGATGCGCGCCAGGTCCCGTCGCGCCAGACCGCCGCCGTACGCTCGTCGAGCCCGAGGAGGAGGATGTCGTCGCGAGGAGCCGCCTCAAGCGCGCTCGGGAGCCAGCGGTGTCCGAACGTCTCGAAGTGCGGGAGCACCGCCATCCCCGCAACGATGCCGAGCGCAGCCGCATACCGTCGCCGATCGTCACCCGGCATGCGTTCGCGCACGAGCGTCCACTCGCAGAGCGCCATGGCACCCGCCGACGAGCCGGCGAGCGCCGCGCCGTTCGCCCACGCGCCGACGATCGCCTCCCAAAGCGGTGTGTCCGCGAGCGTCTTGGGGACGAGCCCGGGGTCGCCGCCGACGAGGTAGAAGAGTCTTCCCGCACGCGCCCGCTCGACGTTCCGGGCGGCCGTCGTGTCCGAGCGCCGAGTCGCCGGAAGCTCCTCGATGTCCAGGCCGAGGGACGCGAACCAGCGGACGGCGTTCGCGACGGCCATCCCCGGTCGCTCGCGCCCCGCGGCCGTCGCGAGGACGAACGCGGGGCCGTCGCCCGCCGCCTCGGCGAGCAGGCGGTCGTGCGGCTCGTTCCCGGGCTTGAGCTCGTCCCCGCCGATCAGCGCGAGCGGTCCGGCGGTCGGCATCCCGGCATGCTCGCACGGCGACGCGTTCGCGTCCGCGTAGCGCCGTTGTGTGGGACGGCGGACCCGCCACCGACGATGCCGGGTTCCGGCGTAGCCTGGCGAGGCGGCAGCCTCGCGAAAGGGGAGAGCGATGGGTTACGGTGGAACGCACCTGTACTTCCGACCCTGGTACAAGCGATCGCCGTACTTCGAGGCGACGCAGCGGGCGGGCTGCAAGTCCTACGAGCTGTACAACCACATGTACCTGCCCGGCTACTACACGGACTTCGAGGACGAGTACTGGCATCTGGTCAACAACGTGGCGCTCTGGGACGTCGCCGTCGAGCGCTGCACCGAGATCACCGGCCCGGACGCTCACCGATTCACCAACCTGCTGACGTGTCGCGACCTCGAACGCTGCGCCGTGAACCAGGCGAAGTACGCGATCATCACGGCGGACGACGGCGGGATCGTGAACGACCCGGTTCTCCTTCGGCTGGGCGAGAACCACTATTGGTTGGCGGCGGCGGATAGCGACCTCCTCCTGTGGACGCGCGGCGTCGCGACGTTCGCCAACATGGACGTCGAGGTCGGCGAGGCCGACGCCTGGCCCGTCCAGATCCAGGGACCGAAGTCTCGCGACGTGATGCGGGCGCTGTTCGGCGAGCAGATCATGGACGTGAAGTACTACTGGTGCTGGCAGGGCGATCTCGACGGGATCCCGGTCGTCGTGTCGCGCACCGGCTGGACGGCCGAGCTCGGCTACGAGATCTACCTGCGGGACTCCTCGGCCGGTGACGCGCTCTGGGACAAGGTGCTCGCGGCGGGGGAGCCGTTCGACATCAAGCCCACCGGACCGTCGGACGTGCGGCGGATGGAGGCCGGGATCTTCAACTGGGGACCCGACATGAACCTGTCGAACAATCCGTTCGAGGTGACCGGCATGGAGCGCCTGGTCGAGGAGCAGGAGGCGGAGTACGTCGGCAAGGAGGCGCTCGAACGGATCCGCGTCGAAGGCGTCACGCGCAAGCTGGTCGGTATCGAGATCGCCGGCGAGCGCATGCCGGAGGAGCAGGAGGAGTTCTGGCCGGTCCGCTCGGACGGTCGCGAGGTGGGACACGTCACCAACGCGGTCTGGTCGCCGCGCCTGGAGAAGAACATCGGGTACGCGTGGGTCCCGATCGAGCTCGCGAGCGTTGGGAGCGAGCTCCAGGTCGCGTGGCCGTTCGGCGGCCCCGTCGCGTCGCGCGTCGCGGAGATGCCGTTCATCGACCCTGCGAAGGACATCCCGAAAAGCTGACCGCGCACGTCAGGAGGCGTCGAGGACCGCCACGACGGCGGCGGCCTCGCCGATCGAGCGCTCGGTGATCGGCGACAGGACGAGGATCACCTCGTCGGCGCCGGCGTCACCGAGCTCGCGGACACCTCGAGCGATCGCGTCGGTCGAACCCTCGAGCGGGGTGATCCCCTCCGGGACCGGCCGCTCGCCGGCGGAGCGGTCGAGAACGACGAGCGTGCACGCGCTCCGCTGGATGTCGCTCGGTTCGCGACCCCCCTGGACCGCGAGCTCGGTGATGCGAGCGGTTAGTTTCGCGAAGTCTTCGGCCCGGTTGCCGAACGCGTCGTACCACGTGTTCCACGCGTCGACGTGCGGCAGCGTGGCGCGCAGGACGCGCTCGCCGGTCGAACCGACCATGAGCGGGACGCGACGCCGCGGCGTAGGCAGCAGGACCGCGTCGTCGACGCGGTGGAAGCGCCCGTCGAACGTCACCCGCTCTCCCTCGAGGAGCCGCCGCACGATCTCGAATGCCTCCTCGAAGCGCGCGGCGCGACGGTCGAACGGGATATCGAACGCTCGGAACTCCGTCTCGTTCCAGCCGGCGCCGATGCCGAGCACGAACCGGCCGCCGCTCACCTCGTCGATCGACGCCGCCATGCGCGCCAGCACGCCGGGGGGGTGGAAGGCAGCGCACGCGACGAGCGGGCCCAGGCGGACGCGTTCGGTCGCGGCGGCGAGCGCCGCGAGCATCGTCCACGCATCCCACGGCCCGCGCTCGGGCCGGCCGTCGTCCCGGTAGAGGATGTGGTCTCCGAGCCAGACCGAATCGAACCCCGCGTGCTCGGCCGCACGCGCCATGGAGACGATCTCGGGCCAGCGCACGTCTCGCTCGACCTCGGGGAGCTGGACGCCGACGCTCAGGGGACGGACCACGCGCGGAGTGTACGCTGGGCCCTCGCCGGTCGGTCGTCGAGAAGGGTGTCGATACTTGCGGCGGAACCGTTCGAGCTGGTCTTGCGGAGATCCAATCGTCAGCGGGGTGGCGTGGGCAGGTTTCGGCGTGGCTGGATCTCACGCCTGCTCGCGATCGCCGTCTTCTGCATGGCAACCGCCCGGTACCGGTGATCTAGGTCTTCGCGGGTAGCGAGTCCAGCGCCGCGCGGAGTCGCTGCACCGGTCCCTTGAGCGCGAGCTCGTCGGCGAGCGCCGCGAGCCCGTCGTCGTCGCGCTCGCCGCGCCACCGGTCGACCGGCGCCACCGCGTTGACGGGGACCAGTCGCTGCATCGTCGCGATGTACTCGGCACTGTCGGCGATCCGGGCGCGGAGCGCCGGCTTGCCCTTGAGCGGTCCCGGCCGGGGCGAGGCCGAAGCCGCGTCGGCCAGCATCTCCTCGAGCGAGCCGTAGGTCTGGACCAGCGCGCGGGCGGTCTTCTCGCCCACGCCGCGAACGCCGGGCAGCCCGTCGCTCGCATCGCCCCGCAGGATCGCGAACTCCAGGTACCGAGACGCCGGGACGCCGTACTTCTCGAGGACGCCTGCCTCGTCGAGGTCGAGCAGGTCCGAGACGCCTCGCAGCGTGAACAGCAGCTTGACCGTCGGATCGCGGACGAGCTGGATCAGGTCGCGGTCGCCGCTCACGATCTCGATGCGGTCGGTCTCGTCCACGCCGGCGCAGAGCGCGCCGATCGCATCCTCGGCGTCCCATCCACGCGTCATCGCCTGCGACATCCCGGTGAGGTCGAGCACCTGACGCAGCATCGGGAACTGCTCGGGCAGGCCTTCGGGGTCCGGCAGCCGGTTGGCCTTGTACCCCGCGTACATGTCGGTCCGAGCGACCGGC
>JBMDWR010000120.1:0-4503 GCA_048594645.1 Actinomycetota bacterium | reverse complement strand
CCACCGACCATCGTGCCGAGGGCGATCACCAGCGCCGCGGACACGATCACCCAGACGGGGATCCCGAACTCGTCCGGGACGGTCCCGTTCGGTCCGGCCTCGGCGAGCAGGATGGCGAGCGTGATGATGCCCATCGTCTTCTGCGCGTCGTTCGTCCCGTGACTGAACGCCATGAACCCGGCCGACAGGATCTGCGCCCGCCCGAACAGACGGGCGACGAGCGTCCGCCGGACGCGCGCGAACATCCACAGGATGATCACCATCAGCAGGAAGCCCATCACGAAGCCGCCGACCGGCGACGTCACGAGGCCGATCAACGACTTGCTCGTGCCTGACCACTCCAACGCGTCGAGGCCGCCGGCCGCGAACCCGGCGCCGAGCAACCCGGCGACGATCGCGTGCGATTCGCTCGACGGAAGCCCGAAGTACTGCGCCCCGAGGGCCCACAGCGTCGCAGCGAGCACGGCCGCCGCGATCGTCTCGAGGCTGATGAAGTCCGGGTCGACGATGCCCGAGGCGATCGTCTTGGCGACCGCCGTGCCGGCGAGCGCTCCGATCAGGTTGAAGGCGCCGGCGAGCAGGACCGCGTGGAACGGACGGAGGACGCGCGTGGACACGACGGTGGCGATCGAGTTCGGGGCGTCGGTCCACCCGTTGGCGAACTCGAACAGGTAAGCGAGGACCAGGACGATCCAAAGGGGCATCTAGGCCTGCTTGAGCGCGATGGCCTCGAGGATGTCCGAGACGTCCTCGACCCGGTCGATGGCAGACTCAAGCTCGTCGATGATGTCCTTGCGTTTGAGGACGTCCATCGCGCGGTGGTTACCGCCGAACAGGTCGGCAACGGCCTGGCGGTACAGACGATCGCCCTCGTTCTCGAGTCGGTTGACCTCGACCGCGTGCGGGCCGAGCTGGTCGTACTTGGGCAGGACCTGGAGCGCCTCGGTGACCCTCTGGGTCGCGCGGACGAGCACGTCGGCCTGCGCCTTCATGTCCGGGAGCGGCGCGTCGATCTTGTGCAGCACGAACAGGTCGGCTGCGGCCTCCATGTGATCGAGCACGTCGTCCATCCTGGTCGTCAGCCGGTGGATGTCGTCGTGATCGATCGGCGTGATGAAGACGGTGTTCAGGCGCTTCAGGATCTCGTGGGTGATCTCGTCGCCTTCGTGCTCCAGTTCTCGCAACCGCCGCGCCTTCGCGGCCGTGTCCTGGTACTCGGCGATCAGGTCGAACAGGGCCTCCGCTGCCGTCTGGATGTTCTGCGCCTGACGGACGAGCTGCTCGAAGAAGCTCTCGTCACGCGGCACCAACCGCAAACGCCACCGCGGCATCCCTTGGCCCCTCTCCTCGGTGGTCCGCCCACCGTCCGGCGGCAATGGATACACGGAAGCGGTCGTCCCGACAAATCGTAGGCCTCAGTCGACGTACTTGTAGCCGAGCCCCCGGACCGTCAACAGGTGTGTCGGGCGATGGGGGTCATCTTCCAGCTTGCGACGCAGACGCTTGACGTGGACGTCGAGGGTTCGCGTGTCGCCGAAGTACTCCGGCCCCCAGACCTCTTCGATCAGGAACTCGCGGGTGAGGAGGCGGCCCTTGCGTCGAAGGAACGCCTCGAGCAGTTCGAACTCCTTCGGCGGCAGCGCCACCGTCGCGTCTCGGATCGTGACCTCATGACGGGCGACGTCCAGACGCACCGGGCCGCCGACCAGCACGTCGTCGGGAGCGGCGGCGGGTGGCCGAGATCGCCGGAGGTTCGCCCGGACCCGTGAGACCAGCTCACGCATCGAGAAGGGCTTCGTCACGTAATCGTCGGCGCCGAGCTCGAGGCCGGCGACCTTGTCGGCCTCCGAATCCTTGGCGGTCACCATGATGATCGGCACGTCGGACTCGGCCCGGATCGAGCGGCAGACATCGAGGCCGGAGACCTCGGGGAGCATGAGATCGAGGATGACCAGAGAGACCCGATCGGCGCGGAAACGCTCGAGTGCCAGTTGGCCATCGGGCGCGACGGCCACGACGTAGCCCTCACGCTCCAGGTGGTATCGAACGGAGTCTGCGAGCGACTCCTCGTCCTCGACAACGAGGATCCGTGCGGGTTCGTTCATCCTCGCCTCAGAGGTCCGCTGGATGCGAGGCGTCCTCGAACTCTCTGAACTCGCCGGAGACGAGGAACGCCACCTGCTCGCCGATGTCGACCGCGTTGTCGCCTACGCGCTCGAGAGCACGAGCCACGAGGTTCATGTGCATCCCCCAGTCGAGGGTGCCTGGGTCGTCGGCGAGCTTCGCCACCTCGAAGTGCATGTTGCGATTCAGCCGGTCGACAGGATCGTCCATCTTCGGCAGCCGCAAGCACAGCTCCAGATCACGCCGGCGCAACGAATCCATCGCGACGCGCACCATCTCCACCACGATGTCGCCCATCTCGACGATGTGTTGCACGATCGTCGACGTGGGCGGCTTGTCCCTGGTCGCGAGGAAGATCTTGGAGATGTTGACGGCCTGATCGCCGATCCGTTCCAGGTGGAGGCACGAGTGGATGATGACGGAGATCAGCCGCAGGTCGGCGGCCACCGGTGCTTGGAGCGCGAGCAGCGACAGCGTTCGTTGGTCGAGCTCGAGGTAGATCCGGTCGATCTCATCGTCGCCGGCGATCACGCGCTCCGCGATCGTGGCTTCGTGCTGCACGATGGCCTCGATGGCCTGATGGATCGCCTCGGCTGCCAGCTCGCCGAGCTCCAGCAGACGCCGCTCCATCTCCTCGAGCTCCTCGTGGAAGTGCAGGCGCGCCATCAGCCGAACCGCCCGGTCACGTAGGCCTCCGTCCGTGGGTCGGTCGGGTTCGTGAAGATGCTCTGGGTCAGGTCGTACTCGACCAGCACGCCCATCCGTTGTCCCTCGTCGCCGACCTCCGCCGTGAGGAACGCCGTCCGGTCCGAGACGCGGGCGGCCTGCTGCATGTTGTGGGTCACGATCACGATGCTGTACGTCTGCTTCAGGTCGGTCATCAGGTCCTCGATCCGCTGCGTCGCGATCGGGTCGAGCGCAGAGCATGGCTCGTCCATGAGGATCGTGTCCGGCTGCACGGCAAGCGCTCGTGCGATGCAGAGGCGCTGCTGCTGACCACCGGACAACGCGAGCGCCGAGCCCTTCAGCGAGCCCCTGACCTCATCCCACAGCGCCGCCCGCCGCAGCGCATCCTCCACGCGATCGCCGATGTCATCCTTCATGCCGTTCACGCGGAGCCCGAACGCGACGTTCTCGTAGATCGACTTCGGGAAGGGGTTCGGCTTCTGGAAGACCATGCCGATCCGCCGGCGCACCTCCACCGGATCGACCGCCGCATCGTAGAGATCCTGGCCGTGATACAGGGCCTTGCCCTCGACCCTCGCGCCCGGGATCAGGTCGTTCATCCGGTTGAGGCAACGGATCAGCGTGCTCTTGCCGCACCCCGACGGCCCGATGATCGCCGTGATCCGGCGCTTCGGCACGTCGAGCGTCACGCCTCGAACCGCGAGCTTGCCGTCGTAGGAGGCGCTCAGGTCGACGAGCTCGAACACCGGCTCCGGCGTCTCGTCGACCCCGCGACGCTCCGTCATGCCACCGAGCTCAACACGGATCCCCGTCCGGTCGCTCATGCGGCTCACCATCGCCGCTCATACCGGTGCCGAAGATAGACGGCAACGGCGTTCATCGCGAGGAGCACGCCCAGCAGAAGCATGATCCCGGCGGCCGCGACGTTCTGGAACTCCGTCTGCGGACGACTTACCCAGTTGTAGATCTGGATCGGCATCGCGGTGAATCGATCGAACGGCCCTTGCGGCACGAAGTTCACGTACGTGAGCGCTCCCAGGGTGATGAGGGGCGCCGTCTCGCCGATCGCCCGCGACAAGCCAAGGATCATCCCCGTCATCGTGCCCGGCAACGCCGCCGGGAGCGTCTGGCGCCACACGCCTTGCCATTCCGTGGCACCCACAGCGTAGGCGCCGTGGCGGATCGAGTCGGGCACCGCTCGGAACGCTTCCCGCGTGGCGACGATGATGACGGGAAGGATCAGCAGGACCAGCGTCATCGCCCCCGCGAGGATCGAACGCCCCATCTCGGCCGCGCGGACGAAGGCCGCGAGCCCGAGGAGCCCGTAGATCACGGATGGCACCGCAGCCAGGTTCGCCACGTTGACCTCGAGGAACGACGTGAAGCGGTTCCTTGGCGCCAGCTCCTGGAGGTAGATCGCGGCTCCGACACCGAGCGGGAACGAGATGATCGCCGTGAGGCCCATGAGCCAGAGCGTTCCCACCAGCGCCGGCCTGATCCCAGCCTTCTCCGGGAAACGCGAGTCCAGGCTCGAAACGAACTGGCCGTTCAGGGAGCCGGCCCCCTTGCGGACGACCTCGATCAACAGGACCACCAGCGTCAGAAGTCCCACAAGCAGGCAGAGCAGGAGCACGAGCTGGAACACCAGCGCCCCCATCGAGCGCTCGGCCCGTCTGCCGGTCGCCAGCTGAG
>JBMDWR010000012.1:0-3063 GCA_048594645.1 Actinomycetota bacterium | reverse complement strand
CGAGCGGAAGGACGTGAGAGGTGGAACGAGGACGCGCGCGCGACCTGGGCGTCGTGATCGGCACGTATCCGACCGGCAAGCGGAACGCGATCACGGACGTCGAGGGCGTCCGCGTCGGACACGCCACGGTCGTTCGCGATCCGTCGCCCGCGGACGGGCGCGGCGCCGTTCGGACGGGCGTGACCGCGATCTTCCCGCACGAGGGCGTGCCGTGGATCGAGCGCGTGTACGCGGGGACCCACGTGCTGAACGGGTACGGCGAGCTGATCGGGATCAACCAGATCTCGGAATGGGGCCTCCTGCACTCGCCGATCGTCCTGACGAGCTCGCTCGCGATCGGGCGTGCCTACGACGCCGTGATCCGTTGGCGGACCGAACGCCACGCGACGACGACGCACGACGGCGGAGACATGCCGGTCGTGGCCGAATGCGACGACTCCTACCTCAACGACGTGACGACGTTCCCGCTCGCCGACGAGGACGTGTTCGCGGCGCTCGACCGCGCGGAGAGCGGAGACGTGGGCGAGGGCTGCGTCGGCGCGGGCACGGGCATGTACTGCATGGACTTCAAGGGAGGCATCGGAACCGCGTCGCGCGTCGTCCCCGCCGGCTGGGCGGTCGGCGCGCTCGTGCTGACGAACTTCGGCGATCGCCCGCTGCTCCGGATCGACGGCGTCCCGGTCGGCAGGGAGATCCCCGACCTGATGCCCGGCGAGCACACCGACGGCTCGGCGGTCGTCGTGGTGGCGACCGACGCCCCTATGGTGCCGCACCAGGTCCGCCGCCTCGCCGTTCGGGGCGCGCTCGGGCTCGCCCGATGCGGCTCGACCGGGCACAACGGCTCGGGCGAGCTGATGATCGCGTTCTCGACGGCCAACCGGATCCCCCTGCGCTCGGACGACGGCACGATCCCCGTCCGGGCCGTGCTGGACGGGCCCGAGGAGGGGTCGCCCAGGGTCTACGACGACCTGTTCGCCGCGACGATCGAGGCCGTCGAGGAGGCGGTCGTGAACGCCTTGTTCCTGGCCGAGACGACGGTGGGTCGAGACGGCAACGTCTACCACGCCCTCCCGCTCGACCGGACGCTCGAGATCCTCGCTCGGTACGGGCGGGGACCGCGTTAGGGCGCCCGGGGCGGTCGCCGAAGGTCACCCTTCGCGCGGGCCCCACGACCGTCCCGACGCGCTCGCGTTCCCTGGGACGATGCGTCGGGAAGGAGGCTTCGTCATGAACAGGGACGTGTTCCGTCACGAGGCCGAGCGCGCCTTCGGCAGCGTCCGGCAGGCGATGACCTCGCGGTTCCTGGCGTTCGAGCCGCGCACGCGAGCGAGCGATGCCGCGCTCCAGCTGGGTGCGCAAGGGGTCGCCGGCGCACCGGTGCTCGAGGGGGGGCGGGTGGTCGGCATGTTGTCGCTGAGCGACATGCTGGCGCGCGAAGGACACCTGGCGCCGCAGACGAGCGGCCCGTTCCTTCGGGGCGAGCGCCACCTCGCGAACCTGACCGTCGCCGACGTGATGACCCGCGATGTCGTGACCGTGGACGCCGACGCGCCCCTCGTTCGAGCCGTGGGACTCATGGACGCCGTGGGCGTGAACCGGCTACCGGTGCTCGACGAGGCGGGGACGCCCGTCGGGATCCTCGCGCGCGACGACGTGATCCACGCGTTGGCGCAGGTCGTGGGCGAGACCGAGCTCGTGAACGCTCACGCAGGCGCCTCGGTCCTCGAACCCGACTAAGCCGAGCCGCCGTCGAAGCGATCCGGTGCGAACGGCGCCGGGTCGAACGGCGGCTCGAGACCCAGGACGAGGGCGGCGACGAGCTCGGCGCTGCCGGCGCCGAGGATCACGCCCTCCGACCCGTGACCCGTCGCGGCGAACAGACCCTCGCGGAGCCAGCCCATGATCGGCCGTTCGTCCGGTGACACCGGTCGCACGCCGGACCACGTCGCGAGCATCGGCGCCTCCGCGAGCGCCGGCAGCAGACGGGAGGACTGCGCCGCGAGGATGCGCGGCACGTCGAGGTCGAAGGCATCCGCCGCGAGCGACGGCTCGCGCGACGTGCCCGTGACGATCGAGCCGTCCGGCGCCGGCTGGATCATCGGGGAGACCTCGCGGGTCTCCAGCGCGTCCCCGAACTCGCGCATCGTCACCGAGAGCGGGCCGGGCTCGGGCGCTCGGACCGTCTCGTGTCCGCCGTGCAGCCGGCGGGCGCCGCTCTGCACCCAGTGGCGGAGCAGAGGTCGTTCGGGCGCGGCGTGGACCAGCCAGCCACGGGCCGAGACGACGGGAAGCCGGATGCCGAGCGGCCGGACCAGCGCCGACGACCATGGACCGGCCGCGAGCACGACGACGTCCGCCTCGAGCACGCCGTCGTCCGTCACCACCCCGGTGATCCGGTCACCGCGAACGACGAGCCGCCGGGCTGGCGTGTGATGGCGCACGGTGGCTCCCGCGTTCCGGGCCAGCGCGCCGAAACACACGGTGAGCGCCAGCGGGTCGACGCGATGGCCCTCGTCCAGGCGGTACGCCTCGATCACGCTCGGCGACAGCTCCGGCTCGAGCTCACGCAGCCGATCGTCGACCCGTTCGACCTCGACGCCGACGTCGCGGGCCATAGCAACCCACGTCCGCAGGTCGCCGATCTCCTCCTCGTCGGTGGTCACGGCGAGCGTCCCCATCGGTTCGGGGTCG
Organism: Actinomycetota bacterium; assembly: GCA_048594645.1. Taxonomy (GTDB): domain Bacteria; phylum Actinomycetota; class UBA4738; order UBA4738; family HRBIN12; genus DASSJM01. The sequence continues at coordinate 372 of JBMDWR010000012.1, read as the reverse complement.
AGGAAGAACGGCGTGGGCGGCTCGGTCGAGAGCTCGTGGTAGTGCTCGAGGCTGCGACGAGCGACGGGGGCGAGCACGGGATCCTTGGAGGTGTCGAGGTAGCCGAGGTTCCGGCCGGAGGCGCCCGCGGCGAGCTCGTGCTTCTCGAGCAGCGTCACGTTCGTTCCGGCGCGGGCGAGCGCGTATGCGCACGCGGCTCCGATGATCCCGCCGCCGACGACCAGCACCTCGGGCACGGGCCGGAGCCTATCGGTTGAGGCCTTCCGTAGAATCGACGCCGGAGACGTGGCTGAGTGGCCGAAAGCAGCCGCCTGCTAAGCGGTTAGGGGGTTGATAGCTCCCTCGCAGGTTCGAATCCTGCCGTCTCCGCCG
>JBMDWR010000119.1:0-5863 GCA_048594645.1 Actinomycetota bacterium | reverse complement strand
CCACCCTGGTCTCGGTGAACCACATCGCGCCGGCGGGCCCGAGCGCGATGCCGGTCGGCATGCTGTTGTTGCTCGGGAGGGGGTACTCGGTCACGGCTCCATCGGTCGCGATGCGACCGATCCGGTTGGCGGCGTTCGCCGTGAACCACATCGCCCCGTCAGCTCCGAGCGCGCTCCCCGTAGGCATCGCGCCGCTCGTGAGACCTCCGAACTCGGTCACGGTGCCGTTCATGTCGATCCGGCCGATCGAGTCCGTGATCTGCTCGGTGAACCACATCGCGCCGTCGGGCCCGAGGGCGATCGAGGTCGGACCGCCGCCGGCGGGAAGCCGGATCTCGGTCAGCTCGCCGAGGGTCGTGATGCGGCCGATCCGGTCGGCCCCGCGCTCCGCGAACCACATCGCGCCGTCGGGTCCGGCCGCGATCCCGGAGGGCGACCCGCCCGGGATCGTGGCCCATTCGGTGATATCGCCCGCACCCGCTCCGGCCCACGACGTCGCGGCGAGCACGATGGCGAGGGTCGTGAGGAGCGTGGCGATGTGCATCACGGCCGACCTGCGCACGGTGGGCCCCTTCCTCCTGCGGACGAGCGCGGTTCCTTTCAGGAGGTATCGGCCCCGAGCCGGTCCGAACTCGATGCGTCGAAGGGCGCCGGCTCGTTCCCCCGAACGGGGGACAGGATCGGGCTCCTCGGGACGCTCCTCAGAAGAAGGGCGTGTAGTACTCGAGCTCCCAGGGCGTGGGGTCCGTCGTCGACGGATCCTCCACCGCCGCGACGTAGCGGTCCCACTCGGCCCGCTTCAGCATCGTGAACGCGGTCACCAGCTCGGGCCCCAGCGCTTCGACGATCGCCTCGTCCCGCCCGAGCGCGTCGAGGGCGTCCGAGAGGCTGGCGGGGGCGTGGACCGACGCCACGGGATCGGCGCCGACGGGCTGAGGGTCTGGACGGTCCATCTCGCGCTCGACGCCGAGCCGGCAGGCGTGCAGGAGCGCGGCGGCCGCCAGGTACGGGTTCGACGCCCCGTCGGGGACCCGGTTCTCCAGGCGCGTGGTCGCGCCTCGGTCGGGGGAGATCCGGATCGCGACCGTCCGGTCGTCGTGGCCCCAGTTCGCCCAGTAGCCGTTCATCATGTCGGGCAGCAGGCGCTTGTACGCGTTCACGGTCGGCGCGCAGATCGCGGCCGTGCCCTCGTGGTGGGCGAGCATCCCGGCCATGCAGCGATGCGCCAGCGTCGAGAGCTGGTCCGCGCTCGACGGGTCGTACAGCGCGTTCTCGCCGTTCGCGTCGCGGAAGCTGATGTTCACGTGCAGGCCGTTCCCGCCTCGGTCGGCGAACGGCCGTCCGATGAAGGTCGCCCGATGACCGTGGCGGGCGGCCACCTCATGCGCGAGCACGCGGAACAGGAACGCGTCGTCCGCGGCCGGGACGGCCTCCTGGTACCGGATGTTGATCTCGAACTGGGCGTCGTCGAACTCGGTGCACCAGGCCTCGATGTCCAGACGGCACTCGGCGGCGGTATCGACGATGTCGTCGACCACCCCGTCGGGGTCCACGGCCATGCCGGTCCCGTACACGCGCGAGGCAGGTGTGTGGATCGATCGCCACCCACCCTCCCCGTCGGGTGCGAGCAGGTAGAACTCGAACTCGAAGGCGAGCTGCGGGGTGAGCCCCATCTCGAGCCACGGCCGGACCGCCGACCGCAGCACGTGGCGCGGGTCGACGGCTACGGGAGCGTGCCGGTGGAACGTGTCGCCGATGCCGACGACCGTGTTCGGCTCCCAGCCCGGCCGGACCGTCGTCGGGTCGAGCAGGGCCTCGAGGTCGGGCAGGCCGACGTCGAAGGCCAGGCCGGGGATCGGCACGATCTCGCGGTCGAAGGTGAGCGGGTACGTCGCCAGGCAGAAGTTCGCCTTGCCGCGCTCGGCCCAGTCCCCGTAGAGGTACTTGCCCCGCTCGATCCCGTGGAGGTCCGACCAGAGCAGGCGCAGCCGCTTGCCCTCGGTGTCCATGCGACGTCTCTCCTCCCGTTCGTGCCCGAACGAACGTGCCGCCGAGGATAGTCCAGGTGCCCCCGCCGCGAGGAGCCGCCTCTCAGCCGCGGCGTGGTGGCCGGATGCCCCGGAACTCCCAGGCGCCGCCGAGCGCGGTCGAGACGACCTCCTCGGACGCGCTCGGCTGGGCCCCGACGTCGGCCCGGACCGGCAGGTCGCCCTCGACGACGGTGTTCCGCAGCGTGCCCAGGCCCTCGACCTCGACCTCGACCACGTCGCCGGGTTCGACCGGCCGCGAGTTGGCCGGCGTGCCCGAAAGGATCACGTCGCCCGGAAGGAGCGTGATCGTCCTGGCGATGTCGGCCACGAGGTAGTGCATGTCCCACACCATCTCGTCCGTCGAGCCCTCCTGGCGGACCTCGCCGTTCACCAGCGTCCGGATCCGCTTGCCGCGGAAGTCCCAGTCGTCGACGAGCCCCGGGCCGAGCGGACACAGCGTGTCCGAACCCTTCACGCGCAGCATCGAGCCGGCGTCGGTGTCTCGGAAATCGTGGAGGCCGAAGTCGTTGGCGACCGTGTAGCCGGCGATGTACGTCTGGGCGTCGTCGGGGGCGACGTTGCGGCACTCGCGCCCGATCACGATCGCGATCTCGCCCTCGTAGTTCAGGTACCGGCACCTCGGCGGGCGGATCACGTCGCCGCCGTGCGCGTTGAGCGCGCTGATCGGCTTGTGGAAGTACGTGGGGGCCGAGGGAAGGGTCGCCAGGAACTCCTTCACGCGGCTCTCGTAGTTGAGGTGGATGCAGACGATCTTCGTCGGCTCGCACGGCGGGAGGTGGACCGCGTCATCGATCGCCAGGCGCCGGCCGTCGTCGGTGACGAGCACGTCGTGCTGGCGCGTCATCGTCGTCGCGATGCCGTCCAGCAGGATCCGGCGCGTCTCCATGGGGCCTCCGAACCGTTCGGGGACGCCGGTAGTATCTCGCCGTGGCCGAGCTGCGAGGGTTCGTCCCGCCCCTGTCGCCCGAGGGACGGTCGTCGGTCGTGCCGGGCCCTCCGTGGCACTACTCCGGCGACCTGTTGACGATCGAGTACCGGGCCGCGCCCGGCTCGGTGGAGCGATGGCTCCCCGACCCTCTCGAGCCGGCCGACGAGGAGCCCGATGCCGTCGGCGTGATCTTCGCGGACTGGCAGTCGTGCTCGGACGCGTTCGAGGAGCTGCTCGACCCCGTCCGCTCCCAGTACAAGGAGGCCTTCGTGGTCGTCCGGTGCCGGTACCGGGGCGAGACGTACTCGCGGTGCCTCCTGATCTGGGTGGATAAGGACTTCTCGATGGTCCGGGGATGGCACCAGGGGTATCCGAAGAAGCTCGGCTCGATCTGGATGACGCGTCCCGTCCGCTTCGGGAAGGCGGGTCCCCGCCTCGAGCCCGGTGGGCGGTTCGGGGCCAGCGTCGCCGTCGCCGACCGGCGCGTGATCGATGCCCGCTTCACGATCACCGGCACCGCCGACGCCCCTGGGTTCGTGAACGCCCTGCCGATGCTCCACACGCGCTACTTCCCGAGCATCGAGGACGGCAAGCCGCCCTCGATGGACGAGCTCGTCACGATGAAGAGCTACGACTGGGAGGGCTCCGAGGTGTGGACGGGCGATGCGGAGCTGTCGTTCGGCCCGTCGCCCGTGGAGGAGCTCGAGAGCCTCGCGCCGGTCGAGATGATCGCCGGCCACTGGCGGAGCGTCGGCGTGAGCTGGGGCATCGGCACGCGGCTCGCCTGATCCGAGGCGATGGCGCCCGACACCCAACCACATGTGGGCGTCGTCATCACCGGTCCGTTCGGGACCGGGAAGAGCACCGCCGCCGAGGAGATCGCGACGCGGCTCGAGATGGAGGCCCTGCCGTACGCTGCGATCGATCTGGACTGGCTGTGCTGGTTCGATGCCGGCGGCGACGACGAGGCGGCCGAGCGGGTGATGCTGCAGAACCTCGCGGGCGTGCTCGAGAACTATCTCGCCGAGGGTGTCAGGTTCTTCGTCTTCGCGGGAACCATCCGCGACCAGGTGGAGCTGGATCGGATCCGCGAGGTCGTGCCTTTCCCGTTGACGGTGGTCGGTCTGATGGCTCCGTGGGCCGAGGTCGAACGGCGGTTGAGCCAGAGCCCGACGTCGGGGCGCCGCGACGACCTTCGTCGCGCCAAAGAGCAGTTCGCGTCCAGCGAGCCGGGGCCGACGGTTGACGTGACGATCGAGAGCACCCGGCCGGTCGACGCGGTTGCCGCAGAGATCCTGCGATCGTTGGGATGGCTCGAGTAGACGCTTCGCGCGAGTCGTTCGCTGCCGGACCGCGGCGCAGCGAGTAGCCTGCCGAGCCATGCGACTGGTGCGTTTCCGTTTCGGCGACCGCATCGCGACCGGAGCCTCCGAGTTCCGGTCCGACACGATTCGTGTCCTGAAGGGCACCTTCTTCGACGATCCCGTCCCGACAGGGGAGGAGCTTTCGTTCGATGATGTTCGGCTCCTCGCGCCCGTGCTTCCGTCGAAGGTCGTCTGCGTCGGCAAGAACTACGCGGCCCACGCCGCCGAGTTCGGCATGGAGGTGCCCGACGAGCCGCTCATCTTCCTGAAGCCGTCGACCGCGGTTATCGGGCCGCGCGACCCGATCCGACTGCTTCCGATCAGCCGGCGGATCGACCACGAGGGCGAGCTCGCCGTCGTCATCGGGCGGATCGCCAGGAACGTACGCACAGAGGAGGCGTTCAAGCACATCCTCGGCTACACGTGCGGCAACGACGTCACGCTGCGCGATCTCCAGAAGACGGATGATCAGTGGGCGCGGGCCAAGGGGTTCGACGGCTCGTGCCCGCTGGGACCGTGGATCGAAACCGACCTGGACCCCAACGACGTCCGTGTCGAGACACGCGTGAATGGCGAGATCCGGCAGGTGGGGCAGACGAGCGAGATGGTGTTCGGCATCGCGACGCTGATCGAGTACGTGACGGCGTTCATGACGCTCCTGCCCGGCGACGTGATCCTGTCGGGAACGCCGGAGGGCGTCGGGAAGCTCGAGCCGGGCGACGTCGTCGAGGTCGAGGTCGACGGCATCGGCACGCTCGCCAATCCGGTGGAAGCCGCATCGTGACGACCGAGGTCCGAACGCGTTTCGCGCCGGCGCCCTCGGGCTCGATCCACGTCGGGAACGTGCGGACCGGCCTGTTCTCGTGGGCGTTCGCCCGGCACCATGCGGGCTCGTTCGTCCTTCGGATCGAGGACACCGACGTTTCGCGCGTGACCGAAGAGGCGTTCCACGGGGTGATGGAGTCGCTCCGGTGGCTGGGCATCGACTGGGACGAGGGCCCGGACGTGGGAGGGCCGCATGCGCCGTACCGGCAGTCGCAGCGGATGGAGATCTACCGCGAGACCACCGATCGCCTGGTGTCGCAGGGCGATGCCTACCGCTGCTACTGCACCGAGGAGGAGCTCGAGGAACGGCGCCGAGCGGCGCTCGCTGGTGGCGAGCCGCCCAGGGCCTCGATCACGGCGATGTTGCGCGGAGCGCTCGCCAGCAGGTCGTCGCCGCGGATCACGTGCGTGATCCCCATCAGCATGTCGTCGACGGCGACGGCGAGCAGGAACACTGGCGTGCCGTCCGAACGCATCAGGACGAAGTCCCGGAGGTGCCCGGCGCCCCACCGGACCTCGCCCTTCACCAGGTCGTGGACGACGTGCTCGCGTTCGGGCATCGCGAAGCGGACCACCGAGGACCGGCCCTCGGCCTCGAACGCCTCGCGAACGGCGGCGTCCTGACACCTGCCGTCGTACCCGGGTGGCTCGCCACGAGCGAGCGCCGCCCGGCGCCGCTCCTCGAGCTCCTCCTC
>JBMDWR010000118.1:0-2182 GCA_048594645.1 Actinomycetota bacterium | reverse complement strand
CATCGTGAAGCCAACGGCTGCGCCGCTGCGCTGCGTATCCATGGTGCCCCCTTTCCGAAGGGTCGACGCATCGCGCCTGTACGTATCCGAACGTATGGGCTGGCTGCCCAGCATCACCCCGGTGGGATGAAACCCCCTGGGCCGCAGCCCACCCGAGATTCATCCCATCGGCGTGATGGCGGCTCCGTCGCCATGGGGACACAGTTCGGACGACAGCCTTCGAGTCGCTGGAGCAGCCGTCATGGACATGCTCGATCGATCGACCCAGGGATCTTCGGGGGGCGGGTCTGAGGAGGATCCCACGGTACCTTCCGCTCACGAGGACCCGGCAACGGAGATCGAACGGCTGCGACGGGAGCGCGACGAGCTCGCAGCCGAGCTCGAGGGAAGACGTGGGGACGGAGCCGGCGAACGTACCCATCGCGTCCGCCGCATCCTGACCCCGATCCTCGTAACGCTCACCGTCCTGTCGCTCGCCGTCGCCGTGCCGGGGTCGTGGGTTCGCCGAACCTTCACCAACACGGAGCGTTACGTCGCCACCGTCGCGCCCCTGCGCAGCGATCCGGCGGTCCAGGCCTATCTCGCGGACCAGATCACGACGCGTGTCTTCGCGGCGCTCGGCGTGGCCGAGCGGATCGACGACGTCCTCGGCGAGCGGGCTCCGCGACTCGTCTTCCTCGCGGGGCCGCTGTCCAACGCGGTCGAAGGGTACGTGCGCGACCAGGTCGAGGCCATCGTCGCTTCCGACACGTTCCAGCGGTTCTGGGCCGAAGCCAGCACGCGCGTCCACGCGACCGCGATCGCGGTGCTGAACGGCGACAGCGAGGTCGTTCAGGTCTCGAACGGACAGGTCGTGCTGAACCTCTTGCCCGTGATCAACGCCGCGCTCGTACGTGTGTCGGACTTCGCATCGAGCCTGCTGGACCGTCCGGTCTCGATCCCTCCGATCACGTCGGGTGACGTCCCTTCGGAAGCGGTCGCGAGGATCGAGTCCGCGACCGGCGTCGAGTTGCCGGATGACTTCGGGCAGCTCGCCGTCGCCGACGCGGACAGGCTCACCTCGGTGCAGGCGGCGTACACGCTTTTCAACCGCGGCGTGATCATCGCCGTGGTTTCCGTGGTCCTGTTCCTGGCGCTCGCCCTCCTCGCCTCCACGCGTCGTCGGCGGACGCTCATCCAGATCATGGTCGCCTCGGCGGTCGTCCTCGTGCTCGAACGGCGGTTCGCGATCGCCGCGGGGGATAGCCTGGTCGACGACGCGAGCGCCGACGCCCGAGGCGTGGTCCGCTCGGCAGTGGACGTCCTCAGCGGAAGCCTGCTCGAGTACACGGGGTGGCTCCTGGCCGTTGCCCTGATCGTGTTGGCGGCCGCGCTGATCAGCGGTCCCTACCCGTGGGCGGTGCGCCTCCGTCGCGGTGCGGTCGCGCTCGCGGCATCCGTGACGGGTGCCGTCCGCGAACGCCGACCCGAGGCGGCGAGCGTCTGGGTTGCCGCACATCGCGATCCTCTCCTGCTCGGCGGGGCCATCGTCGGCCTCCTGCTGCTGTGGGTGCTCGAGCTCAGCGTGATCGGGTTCCTGATCATCGTCCTCCTGCTCGCCGCGTACTCGCTCGTCGTCTGGCGTGTGGCGGCCTCGGGGCAGACGGACATTGTGCCGAAGGAGGCCGGAACGTGACGGTCACGCATGTGACTGAACCGTCCGCTCCGCGGGTCGATCTCCTTGTTACGCAAGCCGGGCCAGGCGGTTTCGGGTAGCTCGGTCATCCCGTCGTTACGCCAAGTGAAGACGATGGAACCAGCGCGAAGGGCGCGCACGAGAGGAGGGGGAACGATGGATCTGGGTGAGGTGCTGTGGGCGATGCTCGCCTTCTTCTTCTGGTTCATGGTGATCTGGATGTTCATCTCGATCTTCGGGGACATCTTCCGGCGCGATGACATCTCCGGTTGGGGCAAGGCAGGGTGGCTCTTCCTGATCTTCGTCCTGCCGTTCCTGGGGATCCTGATCTACGTGATCGCGCGGCCCAAGATGACCGCGCAGGACCGCCGTCTCGCGCAAGAAGCGATGGAACGCGAGCGCCGGATCTCCGGCTACTCCGCGGCGGACGAGGTCGGGAAGCTCGCCGCGCTCCGCGACAAGGGCGAGATCACCGCGCAGGAGTACGAGGAGATGAAGAGCCGCGCG
>JBMDWR010000117.1:0-3307 GCA_048594645.1 Actinomycetota bacterium | reverse complement strand
CCGATGTAGATCCACGAGCCCGCCGTCATCTGGCCGTACATCGTGAGGCCGGCGTGCTCCAGGTCTCGGAACGTGTCCCAATCGGCCCACTTGGGCACGAGCATCGCGTTCGAGATCAGGACGCGCGGCGCCATCTGGTGCGTGCGGAACACTCCGACGGGCTTGCCCGACTGCACGAGCATCGTCTCGTCGTCGCCGAGCGTCCGGAGCGTCCGCACGATCGCGTCGAACGCGTCCCACGACCGCGCCGCCCGGCCCGTCCCTCCGTACACGACGAGGTCGTCGGGGCGTTCGGCCACGTCGGGGTCGAGGTTGTTCATCAGCATCCGCAGGGCGGCCTCCTGCGGCCAGGACCGGCACGAGAGCATCGTGCCGCGCGGAGCTCGGATCTCGCGCCCGCTCACACCGCGATGATAGTGCCGGCCGCCGAGGCGGACGGCGTCAGGCCTGCTGCGTCGAGACGCGAGGACGCGCGAGAACGGCGTGTCCGGTTCGTGGGAGGATGAGGCGACGCCGACGGCGGAGGGCTCGTGGAGGTTCTCGAGACGTTCCTGGATGCGATGGGCGACACGCCGCTCGTGCGTCTCCGTTCCGTCGCCCGCGGCGTGCAGCCCACGATCCTGGCGAAGCTCGAGATGCTGAACCCCGGCGGCAGCGTCAAGGACCGTATCGGCCTGCGGATGATCGAGGCGGCCGAACGCGACGGTCGCCTGAAGCCGGGCGGCACGATCGTCGAGCCGACCTCCGGGAACACCGGCCACGGCCTCGCGATCGCCGCGGCGGTCCGCGGGTACCGGTGCATCTTCGTCATGCCCGACAAGATGAGCCAGGAGAAGATCTCGCTCCTGCGCGCGTACGGCGCCGAGGTCGTGATCTGCCCCACCGCCGTCGCGCCCGAGTCCCCCGAGTCCTATTACCGCGTCGCCGACCGGCTCACCGAGGAGATCCCCGGCGCGTTCCAGCCCAACCAGTACTTCAACCCGGAGAACCCCGCGGCGCACTACGACACGACGGGTCCGGAGATCTGGCGACAGACCGACGGCACGATCGACGTGTTCGTCGCGGGGGTCGGCACCGGCGGGACGATCACCGGGGTCGCCCGCTACCTGAAGGAGCAGAACCCCGACGTGCTGGTCGTGGGCGCCGATCCCGAGGGCTCGATCTACTCCGGCGACATCCACCCGTACCTCACCGAGGGGATCGGCGAGGACTTCTGGCCCGCGACGTTCGATCCGTCGCTGGTGGACCGGTACGTGCGCGTCCCGGACCGCGACGCCTTCCGGATGGCCCGCCGCATCACGCGCGAGGAGGGGATCCTCGTCGGCTCGTCCTCCGGCACCGCCGTCGTCGCCGCGCTCACGGTGGCCGCGGAGCTGCCCGCCGGGTGGACGATCGTGGTGATCCTGCCGGACACCGGGCGCAACTACCTCTCGAAGGTGTACTCGGACACGTGGCTGCTCCAGTACGGCCTGATGGAGCGTCCCGAGATCGTCCGCGTGGAGGAGGTGCTCTCGTCCAAGCACGGCGAGGTGCCCGCGCTCGTCACGGTGAACGCACACGACAAGGTTCGCCAGGCGATCGATGTCCTCCAGCGGTTCAACATCTCTCAGGCGCCGGTCGTGCGAGAGGCGGGCGTCGACGTGGCGCAGTTCGTCGGCGGCGTGCACGAGAACGCCCTGCTGGACCGGATCTTCCGCGACCCGGACGCCCTGCAGGCCGACGTGGCCGAGGTGATGGGGCCGCCGATCGCGATGGTCGAGTTCGACGCGCCGATCGAGCTCGCGTTCGAGTCGCTCCAGCACGGCCCCGCCGTCCTGGTCGAGAAGGCCGGCCAGGTCCTCGGCGTGCTCACCCGCAGCGACCTGCTCGAGTTCCTTGCCCACCGCTCCCGCGTCTGACGTGCGCGCGCTGGGGATCGACGTCGGGGTTCGCAAGGGACTCGACGTCGTCCTGCTCGACGGCGACCGGACGGTGCTCGACACGGCGCGGCGCGTCTCCGTCGACGACCTGGGCAAGCTCGTCCCCGACTTCGGCGCCGACCTCGTCGCCATCGACGCTCCGCCGGAGTGGGCGAGGGCCGGCCGGTCGCGCCTGACCGAACGTGAGCTGCGGTGGTTCGGCATCCAGTGCTTCAACACGCCGTCGGACGCCAAGATGGCCGAGCACCCCTTCTACGAGTGGATGACGATCGGCTTCGAGGCCTACCGGGCGATCGAAGACACCTTCCCGCGCTACCGGACGGGCCCCGTGAACGGGACCGCGATCGAGGTCTTCCCGCACGCGACCGCCGTGGTGCTCGCCGGGTGCCTGCCGCCGAGGGGTGCGAGCCCACACGCGTGGCGGCGGACCGTGCTGCGTTCGGCGGGCGTGGACGCCTCCGTGCTGCGCTCGGCGGATCAGGTGGACGCGGCGCTCGCGGCGCTGACGGGCCTGTACGCGCTCGAACGCCGGTTCAGCGCGCCGGGCGACCCGAAGGAGGGCAAGATCGTCCTGCCGTCGGCGACGCTCCCTGCTCGCCCGTACCGGCGCGGCGCCGCGCCGGCACCCGACCGCGGGCAGCCCGCGCTCCCCGGCCTGTCGCCGTGCGCGTGCGGCGAGGCCGGCTGCACGGCGCTCACGGCGCGCGAGTTCGCGCCCGGGCACGACGCCAAGCGCAAGTCAGCGCTGTGGGCGCTCGCCCGCTCGGGGCAAGATGCGGTCGACGAGCTCCGCCGGCGAGGGTGGGCCGTCCCACCGGAGTTGCGATGAGCGACAAGCCTCGCGACGAGAGAGCGTTGAGGTTCGAGACCCGGGCGATCCACGTAGGCCAGGATCCGGAGGCCGAGTACGGGGCGGTCAACGTCCCGATCTACCAGACGTCGACGTTCGCGCAGCCCGCGGTCGGCAAGCCGAAGGCGTGGGACTACGCGCGCGCTGGGAACCCGACACGCGAGGCGCTGCAGCAGGCGCTCGCGTCGCTCGAGGGCGGTTCGAAGGCCCTCTGCTTCTCGAGCGGCCTGGGCGCCACCACCACGCTGCTCCTCACGCTGAAGCCGGGCGACCACGTCCTGATCTCGGACGACGTGTACGGCGGGACGTATCGACTGCTCTCCCGCGTGATGAACGCGTGGGGCCTCGAGTTCGATGTGGTGGACATGACGGATCTCATCGCGTGTCGTGCCGCCGTTCGGGAAGGCACAGCGCTCGTGTGGGCGGAGTCCCCCACGAACCCGTTCCTGAAGGTGATCGACATCGCCGCCGTGGCGGATCTCGCGCACCAGGCCGGCGCGCGATGCGTCGTGGACAACACGTTCGCGACGCCGTACCT
>JBMDWR010000116.1:0-7869 GCA_048594645.1 Actinomycetota bacterium | reverse complement strand
CGGCATGCAGGCCGCCGGGCTGGTCTTCCTCGGGTACCCGCTCCATCCGCCCGGCAAGCCGGACCGGCTCCGGGCCGACCATCTCGAGCGCATCGACGTGCCGATGCTGTTCCTGCAGGGGACGAAGGACCCGTTCGCCCGACCCGATCTGCTGGGCGGGGTGCTGCGACGGCTCGGCGACCGAGCGACCCTGCACGAGGTCGAGGGTGGGGACCACTCGTTCCATGTCCGGGGCGAGAAGCCGGACGACCGGGCGATCGGGGCGTCGCTGGCCGACGCGGCGGCGCCGTTCGTCCGCCAGCTCGCGGGGGGCGGCTGATGCCCAGACGTCACCGCCGCGCGCCGGGCGAGGAGATCCGCTCACCCCGGATGCCGCAGTCGGATGCGCCCCTGTGGGCGCTCGTGCCGAACGTCGACGTCCGGCGCGTCTCGGGTGACAAGGCGTATCGGTGCCCGGGGTGTGACCTCCAGATCCGAGCGGGGACGTGGCACCTCGTGGTCGTGCCGCACGAGGCGTCGGACGAGCGCCGTCACTGGCACGAGCACTGCTGGCGCGTCGAGCTGAACCGGACGAGGGGCCGCAGGTCGACCTGGTAAGAGGGCCGTCGACGAGACCCGGGAGCGCCGGGGCCGTCGATATCATCGGCCCGTGGCAGCCCCCCACGTCCGAGCGTCGATGCGGTTCGACCCGCCGGTGTGGGTCGGTCGCCTCGACGGCCGCGAGGTCCGGCGGCGAACGCGTGAGGCGTGCCTACGAGGTCTCCGCCGCCTCGCCGGGGACGATGTGCTGCTGTCGGTCGAGGTGACGCCCCAGCTCGTGGGCGTGACCGAGGCGGCGGCCATCCTGGGCTGGGACCGGCGGCGGGTGGCGACGTACGTCTCGCGAGGAGCGTTCCCCGAGCCCGTGGCCGCGCTCGCCTCCGGCAGGGTCTGGCGGCGCGAGGACGTCGAGGCGTTCGGGCGCGACCGACGGCGCCGGAAGGGTCGCAGGATCGTGCGGTGACCGAGCGGATCCTGTACCTCGTGCGCCACGGCGAGTCCGATTTCGCGTCGTCGTCGTTCAGCGCCGGCTCGCGCGGCGATCAGTGGGACCCGCCGCTTGGGGAGCGGGGGCGTGAGCAGGCCGCGCTCCTCGCGGCGCGGCTGGTCTCGATGGAGCGACCGGCCGGCCTCTACTGCTCCCCGCTCCGCCGCGCACGCGAGACGGCCCTGGCGTTCGCCGAGCGCGCCGGGATCGAGCCGGTGGTCGAGGAGGATCTGGCCGAGGCGCATCTCGGCGAGTGGGAGGGCAAGCCGTTCGAGGACATCCTCGCGACGGACGAGCAGATGCTCCACCGGCTCCGCAACCAGGAGCCGATCTGGCGCCACGCGCCGGGCGTCGAGGAGCTCGGCCCGTTCCGTCGTCGCGTCTGCGACGCCGTCGAACGCATCGTGGAACGCCACCCCGATGGCAACGTCGTCGTCGTCTGCCATGGCGGCGTGATCAACGCCTACGTCGCGCCGCTGCTCGGTGTGGACCACGAGATGTTCTTCGTGCCCGAGAACACGTCGCTGAACTCGGTCGTCCTGGACGGACACGCGCGCCGCGTCCGCTTCCTGAACGACGCCCTGCACCTGACGGATCCCCACCTGTTCGCGGGCGCGTGAGCGTCGAGCGCCCTAGACTGCGCCCGTCATCACCCCATCATCCACGCGAGGAGGCCCCCAGATGCCGGTTCAGTTCCTTTCCCCCGAGTGGACCGACGAGCTCGAGCAGCGTCTGAACCAGAGCGACGCGTTCCGAGCGGCGTCGGCCGGCTCGAACGTGACGATCCAGAACGTGATCAACACGGCGTCCGGGCCCAAGCGGTACTGGATGCGGTTCGAGAACGGAACGGTCCACCTCGAGGCGGGAGACGCCGGGAAGCCGGACGCGACGATCGAGCAGGACTACGACACCGCGGTGGCGCTGGCCAAGAGCGAGCTGAACCCGGTGTCCGCGTTCATGACCGGGAAGATCCGGATCAACGGCAGCATGATGCTCCTGATGCAGCTCCAGGGCGCGCTCTCCGAGCTCGCGAAGGAGATGCAGGAGATCGACGTCGACTACGAGGCTCCGTCCGCCTGAACGACGGTTCGGACGCCCGCTATCGCTCCGACGGCTCCGGGATGATCGTGAACGTCGCGCTCGCCCGAGCGAGGATCCGCCCGTCGGCGTCCGCCACGTCGGCCTCCGCATAGCCGAACCGCGTTCCTCGCTTCAGCACCCGACCCGTCGCCGTCACCGACCCGGTGCGGCCCGGGCGCAGGAACGTCACGTTGAGCGTGCTCGTCAACGACGTGGTTCCGGGCTCGAGGATCGTTCGGTACGCGAGTCCGGTGGCGGTGTCCGCCAGGGTGGCGATCATGCCGCCGTGGGTCTGGCCGGTGAGGTTCAGGTGACGTGGCTCGAGGTCGAGCGAGACGCGCACCTCGCCGGCCCCGACGTGGTCCAACCGCATGCCCACGAAGCCGGTGTGGAAGGCTGAGCGGGCGAACCGTTCGCGAACCTCCTCCAACCGATCCACGCGTTCCTCCATCCCGTCGGACCTGCGGAACCGTACCTCGAACGGGTCGTCGTTTCGTTTGACGGCCTGCTCCCGACGACGGGACAATCAGGTTGCGTCCCCCATCTGGGGGCCCATCACATAGGTCATAGGGGAAGGGGGAAGGGATGCGCTCATGGCGAGCGAAGGTGTTGGTCCTCCTCGGCGTCTTGTCGATCGTCGCGGCCGCGTGTGGCGGCGATGACGATGGCGGGGAGACCAGTGCCACCGGCGGAGACGGAGGCACCGGAGCCGCCGAATGCAACGCCGACATGAAGGTCGGCATGGCCTTCGACATCGGCGGTCTCGGAGACAAGTCGTTCAACGACGCGGCGAACGCCGGGCTCCAGCAGGCGATCGCCGACGGACTCGTGTGCGAGGAGAACGTCGTCACGAACGAGGCGAACGCGACCGGCTCTGACCGCGACCAGAACATCCAGGCGCTCGCGGACGCGGGCTTCGACCTGGTGATCGGCGTCGGCTTCGCGTTCTCGCCGGGCATCAACACGATCGCGCCGGACTTCCCGGACACGCAGTTCATGATCGTGGACGGCTTCGCAACGTGCGGCACGGCCTGCGGCCTGACGAACGACGCAGACGCGATCCCGAACGTCGCCGACTACACGTTCAAGGAGCACGAGGGCTCGTTCCTGATCGGAGCGGCCGCCGCGCTCAAGTGCCAGTGCGACACGATCGGGTTCCTCGGCGGCCAGACAGGCCCGCTGATCGAGAAGTTCCAGGCCGGCTATGTCGCGGGCGCGCAACAGATCACCCCGGACATCGAGGTGCTCGTCGAGTACATCGGCGACGACACCACCGCGTTCAACGACCCGGTCAAGGGCGAGGAGCTCTCGACGAAGATGTACGACCAGGGTGCCGAGATCGTCTACCACGCGGCCGGCGCCTCTGGCGCAGGGCTGTTCAATGCCGCCGTCGAGGCCGACAAGCTGGCTATCGGCGTGGACTCCGACCAGTACCTGACCGCCAGCCCGGAGCAGCAGCCGCTGATCCTGACGTCGATGCTCAAGCGGGTCGACGTCGCGGTCTACAACTCGATCCAGTCGGTGGGCGAGTCCGGCGAGCTGGGCGGCAGCCAGATCTTCGGCATGGCCGAGGACGGCGTGGACTACGCGACCTCGAACCCCGAGGAGCTCACGCCGGACATCACCGAGCAGCTCGATCAGTTCAAGCAGGACATCATCGACGGCACGATCGTCGTGCCCGACACGCCGTCCTGAGTCGGGACGGCGACTCCGTGACCAACGGCGACGCGGCGGGGGGCAACGGCTCCCCGCCCGTCGTCGTGCTCGAGCGCATCACGAAGCGTTTCCCCGGCGTGCTCGCCAACGACGAGGTGGACCTCGACCTTCGGCCCGGCGAGGTCCACGCGCTGATCGGGGAGAACGGCGCCGGAAAATCAACGCTGATGCGCGTGCTGTACGGCATGTACCCGGCCGACGGCGGGCGGATCGTCGTTCGGGGCACCGAGGCCAGGATCCACTCGCCGCGCGATGCGATCGCCCTCGGGATCGGGATGGTGCACCAGCACTTCGTCCTGGTCGATCCGTTCACCGTCACCGAGAACATCGTCCTCGGCGAGGAGGGCGGCGTCCGGCTCGACGTCGACGCGGCCGAGGGCAGGGTCGCGGAGCTGGCCGATTCGTACAACTTCAAGGTCGACCCCGGTGCGATCGTCGAGGACCTGTCCGTGGGCGAGGAGCAGCGCGTCGAGATCCTGAAGGCGCTGTACCGCGGCGTCGAGATCCTGATCCTCGACGAGCCGACGGCCGTGCTCACCCCGAGCGAGACGAAGGACCTGTTCGAGAACCTGCGCAAGCTGCGGGAGGCGGGGCGAACGATCGTGTTCATCAGCCACAAGCTCGACGAGGTGCTCGAGATCGCCGACCGGATCACGGTGCTGCGTCGAGGGCGGGTGGTCGGCCAGACACGCCCTGCCGAGACGTCGAAGGCCAAGCTGGCCGAGATGATGGTCGGCCGGCCCGTGCTGTTCCGGCTCGAGAAGCCGCAGGTGGGGATCGGCGAGCCGATCCTGAAGGTGCGCGACCTCCACGCGGAGGGCAAGCTGAACGGGGTGAGCCTTGAGGTCCGTGCAGGCGAGATCCTCGGGGTCGCGGGGGTCGAGGGCAACGGCCAGCGGGAGCTGGCCGAGACGCTGATCGGCCTGCGCGCGCCGACGAGCGGCACGATCGAGCTCGAGGGTCGCTCGATCGCCGGCCGGTCGGTGTTCGACATCCGCAACGCGGGCGTCGGGTACATCCCCGAGGACCGGCATGACCAGGGACTCGTGCTCGACATGACGGTGTGGGAGAACGTGGTGCTGGGGCGGCAGGACGACAAGGACTTCTCGAGTCGGATCGGCACGCTGTTCATCAGGAAGATCAAGGAGCTCGCGTCACGTCTGGTGACGATGTTCGACATCCGGACGCGGAGTGTCGACGTGAACGCCTCGACGCTGTCCGGCGGCAACCAGCAGAAGCTGATCCTGGCCCGCGAGCTCGAGACCGATCCCAAGCTCATGATCGCGGCGCAGCCAACACGCGGTCTCGACGTCGGCGCGATCGAGTTCGTCTGGAAGCAGATCCTCGAGCAGAAGGCGGAGGGCCGGGCGATCCTGCTGATCTCGGCCGAGCTCGACGAGATCTACGCCCTGTCGGACCGGATCGTGACGCTGTACGAGGGCAGGATCACGGGCGAGTTCCCGCCCGACGCGCCTCCGGAGCACGTGGGTGTGGGGATGCTCGGCGGGGTCACGGCAGAGGTGGCGTAGGTGGCGACCGAGGGCATGGCCGCTCCCGCGTCCGCGCTCCGTTCCCGGCCGGCGTGGCTCGAGAGCCTGGCGGGACAGGCGCTCGCGCTCCTCGGATCGTTCGCGATCGCGGTGCTCGCCGGCTCGCTCCTGATCCTTGCGTACGGAGAGAGCCCGATCGAGGTCTACTCGTCCATCCTTGAGGCCTCGCTCGGATCGGCCGACGGGATCGGCTACACCCTGGCCAACGCGACGCCCCTGATCTTCTCGGCTCTCGCGATCGCGATCTGTTTCAAGGCCGGGTTGTTCAACATCGGGGTCGAGGGCCAGTACCTGGTCGCCATGGCCGTGGCCGCGTGGGCCGAGCTCTCCCTCGGGTTCCTCCCGGGGCCGATCCTGGTCACGGTCGTGCTGCTCGCGGCGATGCTGGGGGGGATGGCGTGGGCTGCCGTGCCTGCGATCTTGAAGGTAAGGACCGGGGCCCACGAGGTCGTCACGACGATCATGATGAACTGGATCGCCGTGAGCCTCGTCGCGTGGGCGATCAACTTCCCGCTCAAGTTCACCGAGGCGCCGGAGGGTCAGAACGTCGACTTGCGGACGGACCAGTTCCCCGATCACGGACTGATTGGCGACCTCGGTGAGTCCTTCGGCGTCACGCCGGGCGCGCACCTGTCGTGGCTGCTCTTCCTCGCAATCGCGGCCGCGATCGCCGTGTGGTTCCTCATCCGGCGGACGCGTCTGGGCTACGAGTCCCGCGCCGTCGGCGCGTCACCCGGCTCGGCGAAGGCCGGCGGCGTGTCGATCGGGGCGATCCAAGTGAAGCTCTTCCTGATCTCGGGTGCGCTGGCCGGTCTCGTCGGGATGCAGCAGATCCTCGCCGACCGCGGGCATCTGCCGCAGAACTACGTCGTGTACCTCGGCTTCACGGGCATCGCCGTTGCGTTCCTGGGGCAGAACAACCCGATCGGGATCGTCTTCGCCGCGATCCTGTGGGGCATGCTCCAGCGGGGAGAGGTGGCCCTGCAGATCGGGAGCGAGGTGCCTCGCGAGTTCATCATCATCCTCCAGGGCATCCTCATCATGTCGGTCGTGATCACGTACCAGATCGCGAAGCGACGGCTCGCCGCGCGTCAGCTCCAACGCGCCGGTGCGGCCGGCGAGCTCGAGGACTCGGCCGCGCCCGAGGAGAGCGCTCGCCCCCGAGAACCCGAGGACGCCGAGGCGTTCGAGCCTGCCGAAGGGAAGGGCACCTGATGCCGTTCACCGACATCGCCGTCGCGCTCCAGATCTCGTTCACGTACTTCACGATCTTCTACCTGACGGGGACCGGCGGCCTGTTCAGCGAGCGTTCGGGGATCGTGAACATCGGGCTCGAGGGCCTGATGATCATCGGGACCGTGACCGGCGCGTTCGGCGCCCGCTTCTTCACCGACACGCTCACGGAGTTCTCGGTGTTCGGCGTGAGCGGCGTCGACCTGGGACCGGTGTGGGGGCCGCTGTTCGGGCTGCTGTTCGGCGCCCTGTGCGGTGCGCTCTTCGCCGGCATCCACGCGGTCGCAACGATCACATTCCGCGTGGATCACATCGTGTCGGGCGTCGTGATTAACCTGGTGGCCATCGGGCTCGCGCGGTTCCTGTCGGCGACCTTCTTCGCCGGTCAGTCGACGCAGTCGGACCCGGGCGGGCCGCACCTGCCGCGGCTGGACGTCCCCCTCCTGTCGTCGCTGCCGGGCGGCCTGGATCGTGCCTTCGAGGGACTGTCGCCAGTCGTCGTGATCGCGGCGCTCATGGTCTTCCCGGTGTGGTTCGCGCTGAACCGGCTGCGGTGGGGGCTGCGGCTGCGATCGTGTGGAGAGAACCCAGAGGCGACGCGCTCGCTCGGGGTGAGCGTTCCGCAGTACCGTTACCAGGGGGTGCTCCTTTCGGGGGCGTTCGCCGGAATGTCCGGGGCGTTCCTCGCCGCCGAGGTGATCGGCAACTGGCGCGAGGGCCAGACGCTCGGTCTCGGGTTCATCTCACTGGCGGCGCTGATCATCTCGAACTGGAACCCGGTCCGCCTGATGTTCTTCGCATGGCTGTTCGGGTTCGCCTGGGCCATCCCGTTGCGGCTGAACGACGCGCCTATCATCCGGGCGCTCCCGCCGCAGTTCATCCGGATGATCCCCTTCGTCGTGACGATCGTGGCGATCGCGGGCTTCGTCGGCAAGGTCCGTCCGCCGGCGGCGGCCGGCAAGGCCTACGAGGCTGCCGGCGGTACGTAGGGCCGGTTCAGGTCCCGAAGAGCCGGTCCCCGAAGTCGCCGAGCCCGGGCAGGATGTAGCCGACGTCGTTCAGTTGGCGGTCGATCGCCGCGGTGAAGATCGGCACGTCCGGGTGATCCGACTCCATGCGCTCGATCCCCTCCGGCGCCGAGACGACGCAGACGAACCGGATCGATGCCGGGTCGCCCTCCTTGACGGCTGACGTCGCGGCCGAGCCCGAGCCGCCCGTGGCGAGCATCGGGTCGAGCACGAGGACGTGCCGGCCACGCACGGG
>JBMDWR010000115.1:0-6207 GCA_048594645.1 Actinomycetota bacterium | reverse complement strand
CGCTCGGAGCGCGGCGCGACGGACGACGAGATCCGTCCCTCATACCCCTCGTGGCCGAACCCGCGCACGCCGTTACTCTGGGCGTTCATGCATCCCCGCTCGGAGGCGCAGGTGGCGACGACGACCCAGGAGGACGGACCGGGCGCGGGCGCGCTCTCGGCCGCCCATGCCGTGCCGTCGCCCCTGGCCCTGTATTCGATGCGCTCGCCGGGCGCGCTCGTCGGCCGCCCGGCCGAGATGACGGCCCTCGAACAGGAGCTTTCCGCCGCGGCCTCGGGCCGCCTCGTCGGCGTGACGCTGGAAGGCGAGCCGGGGATCGGCAAGACGCGCCTTTTGCTCGCCGCGGGCGAGATGGCGACGGCCAAGGGGTTCACGACGATCGGCGTGACCGGCGACGAGGAGCTCCGGGGGCCGTTCCTGGTGGCGCGCTCGATCGTCGGGTCGGCCGAGGCCCTCCGGGCCGCCGCCGGTACCCCCGCCGAGGCCTCGCTCGTCCGGTGCACGGACGCGATGACCGGGCAGGACGACCCGAGCCTCGCGACGCTGCGCCCGGACGCCAAGCTGCTCCGAACGCTCGACCTGGGCGCGGTGGCGATCCGCGACCTGGCCGCCATCCGGCCGGTCGCGATCTTGGTCGACGACCTCCAGTGGGCCGACGACGACAGCCTTCGGCTGCTCCGCTACCTCGTCCGCGCCGATGCCGCGAGCCCGATCCTCCTGGTGTTCGCGATCCGTCCCGAGGAGTTCGCGTTCGCGACCGAGGCGGTCAACCTCGTCGCGGACATGGAGCGCGTCGGCCTGGTCCGGCACCTTCGGCTGCACCGCTTTGGCCAGCCCGAGACCAAGTCGCTGCTGCAACAGCTCCTCGGCGGCACGGTGAACGCGACCAGCGCGGCCGCGATGCACGCGCAATCCGAGGGCGTGCCGTTCATCGTCGAGGAGATGGCGCACGCGTATCGGGACCAGGGGATGATCCAGGAGATCGACGGCGTGTGGACGCTCGCAGGCAACGCCGAGCGCCTCGTGCCCTCCGCCGTCCGAACGCTGATCTCGCGCCGCGCGGCCCGCCTCGCCGAGGGCACCAAGGACGTGCTCGCCGTGGCGGCCGTTCTCGGGCGCCACTTCAGCCTGAAGGACCTCCGCGAGATCGAGCTCCGCATCAACGAACGGGACGTGACGCCCGAGGATCTGGCCGCGACCCTCGCGCCGGCGGTCGCCGCCGGCCTGTTGGTCGAACACGAGGCGAGCTCGGCCGCCGACTACAGCTTCCCGCACGACCAGATCCGCGAGTTCGCCTCGGCGGGCCTCTCGGCGCCGCGCCGGCAGGCGATCCACGTGGCGATCGTCGACCTCCTTTTATTGGGGGAACCCTCGCCGTCGAGCCTCCCGCTCCTCGCGCAGCACGCGAAGGCGGCGGGCAACGCCGAGATCTGTGTGAAGTTCTCGCTGGAGGCCACGCGGATGGCGCTGGACGCCAACGCCCCCGAGGAGGTCCTTCGGGTCGTCGACGTCGCGCTCCCGTCCGCAGCGGCGCCGACCGAGCGGGTCAAGCTGCTCGAGGCGCGCGACCGGGCCTTCGAGATGCTGCGGCGTCCAGCCGACCGGCTCCAGGGTCTGGCCGAGCTCTCCGCCCTAGCCGACGCCCTCGGCGATCGACAGCTCGAGCTCAACCTGCGTCTGCGTCGCGCGGCGTCGTATCGGATGCAGGAGGAGAACGAACGCGCGGCCGTGCTCGCCCGCGAGGTCCGGGACCTGGCCGCTGCCGAGGGCGACGTGGCGTCCGAGCTCGCCGCTTGCCTCGAGCTCGGACAGGTCCTGCTCAAGAGCCCGCTCGGGGAGGGATACACCCCGTCCCATCGCGAGTCCGACCTCGACGGCGCGACCGAGGCCTACCGCCGGGCCGCCGAGCTGGCCCACGGGCTCGGCGACGACGCGAGCCTGGCCGCGGCCCTCCGCGAGCTCGGCGTCATCCAGCTCGGCTGGATCCGCAAGTGGTTCGTCGACCGGGCCGACGCGGGCGAGCAGGTGCCGTATATGCGGCGGGTGGCGGCGGGCGAGTCGCTCGAGGACATGGTGGGCGAGCTGCCGATCGCCCCCAACGTCATGGAGGCCGCGGAACGCTTCGAGGAGGCGCTCGAGATCTTCGAGCGGTTGGGCGACCGGCGCGGCGCGATGTCCACGATCATCGCGATGGGCTACCTGAACTGGGCCGCCGACATCCACATCGGCTCGGGCGCGGGGCGGCACATCGAGGAGATCCGGCGGATCGTCTCGACGATGAAGACGTTCACCAACGAGAGCGAGCAGGCCGCGTTTGAGGCCCAGCTCCTCTACGGCGTCCACGTGTTCTCGCGCGCCAAGGTGATTCCCGACCTGGCGATCTCGCGCGGCGAGCAGGCGTACGAGAAGGCGAGGTCGATCGCCGACCGGCCGCTCGAGTTCCTCTCGGCCGGCGGTACAGCCCTTGCGTACACGGACGTCGGCGATCACGAGCGGGCGACGGCGTGGCTGGACAAGGCCGCCGCCACCGCGATCGAGAGCCCGACGCCCCTGCGGGCGCGCCGCCTCGAGTCCTGGCGCGGGGTCGCTAGGGCGCGGGCCGGCGACGCGGAGAATGCGCGCCTCCACCTCGAGCGGGCGGTCGAGCTCGCGACCGAGCAGGGCAACGCCGCCGGGCGGTGCGAGGCGCTCGCGCAGCTCGCGCTCGAGACCGTCCGCCTCGGCGCCGAACGGGAGGATGCGGAACTCCTGGACGTGGCCGAGCGTTCGGCACGCGCGGCGGCCGAGCTCGCCGCGGACCTCCCGGGTCACCCGCCATGGGGCGCCCAGGCCGATGCCGCGCTGGCTCGGATCGCGCTCGCCCGCGAGGATATGGATGCGGCCGTCGAGCACGCCAGGGCCGCCGGCGCGGCGCTGACGGCGGCACGGCAGGAGGACCTGCACCTGGACACCCTGCTGGGGATCGCGCAGGTGCTCGCGGCGGCGGGAGCGCCCGAATGGGAGCCGACGCGCGACTGGATCCAGCTCGCGCTCGCGATGGTCGCCCAGCGGACGCTCGACGAGAACGTTCGAGTCAGATGGTTCCGGGGGCCCGTGGCGCGGGAGCTTTCGGCGCTCACGGGGCCCCTTGACGTGTCGGCCGCTGCCGAGGGCCACGAGCCAGCCATCGCGCTGGACGAGGCCGACGCCGAGCTCCTGCGCTGCCTGATCCAGGGCCGGACGAACAGCGAGATAGCCGATGAGCTCGGGCTCGACGAGCCGTCGGTGGCGCGCAGGCTGGGGGAGCTGTTCGCCAGGATCGGCACCTCGTCGCGGGCCGAGGCCACAGCGTTCGCGTTCCGGGAGCGGGTCCTATGAGGACGGTGCGCTGATGCTGCGTGCCCGAGTGGACCGGCACCGGTGCGTGGGGGCGGGGACGTGTATCACGATCGCGCCCACCGCGTTCGACTGGTACCAGGGCGACTTCGCCAAGGCCACCGTGGCCGACGCGACCAGCGTCGAGGACGAGGTGTTGCGCGAGGCGGCGCTCGCGTGCCCGACCGGCGCGATCGTGGTCGAGGAGATCGAGGAGCTCCTGCCGTGGCAGCTCCGCGGCAAAGAAGCGCCGCGCCGCGTCGAGAAGACGTTCATGTTCACCGACATCGAGCGGTCAACCAACCTGGTCGAGGCGCTCGGCGACGAGGCGTGGCAGGGACTGCTCCGGTGGCACGACGAGACGCTGCGGTCGCTGTTCGCCGAGCACCGCGGCGACGAGGTGGTGGCCACCGGCGACGGGTTCTTCGTCGGGTTCGACTCACCCGAGGAGGCGCTCGCCTGCGCGGTCGCGATCCAGCGTCGGCTGGACGACCACCGCAAGCAGAACGGGTTCGCGCCCAAGGTGCGGATCGGCGTGCACGCGACCGGCGCCACGCAGCTCGGGAACAACTACTCGGGCAAGGGCGTGCACGAGGCGAGCCGGATCGCCGGCCTGGCCGAGGGCAGCGAGATCGTCGCGAGCAAGGAGACCGCGGCGGGTTCTCGGTTCCCGGTCTCGGAGGCCCGAACGGTGACGCTCCGTGGTACGTCCGAGCCGGTTGAAGTCGTAACGGTGGAGTGGCGCTAGGCCCGAAGCCTCCGCAGCTAATTGAAAGGACACCACGTCTCCGGACAATCGAGGACGTGGACCGTGTGTCGTGTACGTGGAGCGGAAGGGGCCGTTCAAGAGGGCGAGTGGCGCAGGCACGAAAGACCGTCGCTGGACGCGACGGCGGGACGGACTGCTCGGGCTCGCGGCAACGGCCTAGCGTCCGCTGATGAGTCCTGACACCCAGCGCCGCATGTCGGCTCAGGGCCACATGTCGGCTCAGGGCCAATAGAGCCTACGAGGGCTATCCCGTCGATCAGCCCCTCGCAAGGAGGGACCCGGACACCGCTACGGGACCACAATCGGGCCGACGAGGGCGAAATCTTCGGGATTCCCAAGTCTTGGGAATCGAGGATCGAAGTGGCGCCGATCGAGACACCACCGCGAAGGTGTTCAGGCGGTGCCGAAGCACGACCCGACCCACTTGCGGCTCGGGCTAATCACCCACTGGTGGACGATCTTCAACTGGTCGCCGAACTGGTACACCGCGATGCCCGGGGGTTTGAGGTTCGCCGTTCCGCACGAGAACGCGTGTGCGGCGTAGGGCCCGTTCTCGAAGACTTGCGGGCCAGGGGTGCGTGGGATGAAGATGACCTCGCTCGTGCGCCCGAACTCCCGTTCTCCCGGGTACGCGGGTGCCGGCCAGGTGGCGACGATGATCTGGTCGATCCCGGTGACCTCCAGCTCGCCGCGGGTGAACACCCCGTCCTGCGCCCAGGTGGCGGCATACGCCTCTTCGTCGGCGGCGTTCAGCGCAGCGATGTTGGCATCGATGGCGGCTACGAACCTTGCCGGTGCCAGGCCGAGCGTTTCAGGCGGTGCAGTTTCCTCGACCAACGCCCCGTCGAGGGGCTGAGATGGCGGCGCGGCTTCCTCGACCGTCGCCCGGCCGATCAGCACGCCACCGCCGATCGCCGCCAGGAGCACGATCACCGCCCCGATGACGATCCACACCCCTGTCGGTGCCCGCCTCGCTGGGACCCTCTCAACATGCGTGGCCATGGCTGCCACCTCTCCGGGCGAACGAACATCTTGAGTGTCGGCTCAAGTGCTCAGGAGTCCAGAGCCGAAAGTCCCTCAGGCGACGGGCTCGCCGTGCGGCGCTGGGTCGCGGTACGCGCGGTGGTGTCAGGCCGTAGACGATGATTCGACGCGGATCAGAGCGCGAGCGACTCCGCGGCGACGACCTCCTTCCCTGACCGCGATCTCGTTCAGGAATAGCTCGCATCGCCTGTCCGGGTGGAAGACTTCGACGGCAGACGCGAACCCTGCCGGTCGATCGTGAACGTAGCCAAGAACCAGGTGATGCCGGTCGTCGTCGAGGAACCGCTTCGTTTCCTCGAAGATCACCTCGTTGTCGAAGGTGTCCTGGAACGGGGCGACTTCAGCTTCGTCGGTTCGGCCCACTCGCTGAATCCGAACGTCGGGATCCGCTGTCATGCATGGGAGGCTGGCGAACCACCGCCACGCTGAACGGCTGGTGCCCCGAGGGACATGCCACGCCGTGCGACGCTCCCACTCCCCAGATGGTGTACGCACAAGGAGCGTTGAGGGCGCTTGCAGCACCGGCAGTGCCAAGGCCAGCAAGACCGCTGATCTCCTCATCGTCTCAATTACACAGGATGGGCCGCGACGGTTCCACGTGCGGGCCATGGGAGACGAATGTACGCCGCCGACGCGTGACCGGAGTGACGCGCCCATCCCCCCGCTGACTCGGGCGAAGGCCAGGCTCGCGCGCACGGCGACGCCCACGAGCTCTTCAACGTGCCGGTGCCGGCGTAGAGTGTTCTCGGTCGATCGGAGGCTCTCATGGTTCAGGGCCGGTGAAGCCCAGGTTCTTGAGGCTCGGCGCCGTCGTCATCGTCCTCGTTGTGGCCGCTGTCGGGGGCCTCGCCGTGTTGCGAGTGATCCGCGGCGATCTGCCGTCGGAGGCCGAGAGGGCCGAACAGATCGGGCGCCTCAAGGCCACGGTCATGCCCGTCATCGAGGACCTGAAGGTCGAGTACTTCATGGACGCGGCCGGGTGCGCCATCCTCACCTACCCGCGCGGCGATTTCTTCGACGGAGACCCCGAGGACTGCGGT
>JBMDWR010000114.1:0-6564 GCA_048594645.1 Actinomycetota bacterium | reverse complement strand
ATCGCGGAGCTCGTGGCGCTCGGCGAGCGGCTGCGGGCGGCGCATCGTCGCGTGGTCTCCGGGGCCGACGCCGAACCGTTCCGCCAGGTCTCGGACGAACGGCGCCGGCTCGTGACGAGCCTGACGAAGCGTGCCGTCGCGATCGCCGAACGAGGCGGCGGGTCGGCATCGCACGCCGACAGCATCGCGGGCACGCTCGAGGCCGCGACGGTCGACGAGGACACGGCCGAGCTCCTGCGCGCGGGAAGGCTCACCAAGCCCGTCCGTCCGCCGGCGACGTTCGGTGACGCCGGCCTCCGGGTGCTCGAGGGCCGTCCGTCCCGACGGGCCGAACCCGAGCCGGAGCCGGAACGGCGTGCCGAACCGGACCGCGCCCGCCTGAAGAAGGAGCTTGCCGCCGCGGAGACGCGCGAGCGTCGCGCCACCGCGGCGGTCCGGCGGGAACGGGAGCGCCTTGAGGAGCTGGACCGCAAGCGGACCGAGGCGCGCGACAGGATCCGGGTCGCCGAGGCGGAGCTGCGGGGCGCCTCGCTCGAACGAAAGCGGGCCGCCTCGGCGCTCGCGAAGGCAGAGCCTCGCGCCTGACCGGAAGCGCCGGGGCCGTTCGGTAGCATCTGCTGGCCATGCGCCGCTACGACGCGTCCGAGATCGAGCTGAAGTGGGTCGAACGCTGGGAGGCCGAGGGGCTGTACCGCGCCACCGAGGACGACGGGGACGCCCGGCCGCGCTTCTATGCGCTCGACATGTTCTCCTACCCCTCCGGTGACCTGCACATGGGTCACATGGAGGCGTTCAGCGGTGGCGATGCCGTCGCGCGGTTCGCGGCGATGCGCGGGCACAACGTGTTGCACCCGATCGGGTGGGACGCGTTCGGCCTACCGGCGGAGAACGCCGCGATCAAGCGCGGGATCCACCCCAAGGAGTGGACGTACGCCAACATCGACCAGCAGGCGGCGTCCTTCAGGCGGTTGGGGATGTCGTTCGACTGGTCTCGCCGGCTGAACACGTGTGACCCCGAGTACTACCGATGGACGCAGTGGCTGTTCCTGCGTCTGTTCGAACGCGGTCTGGCCCACCGCAAGAACGCTCCCGCCAACTGGTGTCCGAAGGACGCCACCGTCCTCGCCAACGAGCAGGTCGTCAACGGGGCCTGCGAACGCTGCGGGACGCCGGTCGTCCGCAAGGACCTCACGCAATGGTTCTTCAAGATCACGGACTACGCGCAGCGTCTGCTCGACGACGTGGACACGCTGATCGACTGGCCCGAACGGGTCCTGACGATGCAGCGCAACTGGATCGGCCGTTCGGAGGGAGCCAGCGTCACGTTCGAGATCGCCGAGACGGGCGACCGCGTCGAGGTGTTCACGACGCGTCCGGACACGCTGTGGGGCGTCACGTTCTTCGTGTTCGCCCTGGAGCATCCCCTCGTCCCGAAGCTCGCCGCAGCCGGTGGCACCGCCGCCGAAGCCCAGGCTCTGCTCGAGGCGCTCCAGGCGACGCCGCTCACCAACCGCGAGCAGGCCGAGAGCCGCGAAGGCGTTCGGCTGGGCGTCCATGCCGTCAACCCGGTCAACGGGGAGAAGGTGCCGGTGTTCGTGGCCCCCTACGTCCTGATGGAGTACGGGACCGGCGCCGTGATGGGCGTGCCGGCGCACGATCAGCGTGACTTCGAGTTCGCCCGCGAGCACGGGCTGGCGATCCGCGTCGTGGTGCAGCCGGAGGGGGAGGGGCGCGACGCGGCCGCGATGACGGAGGCGTACGACCACGACGGCGTGATGGTGAACTCGGGTCCGTTCGACGGCGTGCGGTCGCCGGCGTCGATCGCGCAGGTGGCCGCCTGGCTGGAGGAGCAGGGCAAGGGCAACGCGGCCGTCACGTACCGGCTCCGCGACTGGCTGATCAGCCGGCAGCGCTACTGGGGGGCGCCGATCCCGATCGTCCACTGTCCCGACCACGGTGAGGTCGCGGTCCCCGACGATCAGCTCCCCGTGATGCTTCCCGACGACGTCGACTTCCGTCCTGGCGGCGAGTCACCGCTCGCGCGGCACGAGGGGTTCGTGAACACGACGTGCCCGGTCTGCGGCAAGGAGGCCAGGCGCGACACGGACACGATGGACACGTTCGTCGACTCGGCCTGGTACTTCTTCCGCTACTGTTCGCCGAACGACGCCGACCGGCCCTTCGACCCCGGCGCCGTCGAGCGATGGATGCCCGTCGACCAGTACGTCGGCGGCGTCGAGCACGCGATCCTGCACCTGCTCTACTCGCGCTTCCTCACCAAGGTGCTCCTGGACATGGGGCTGGTGACGTTCTCCGAGCCGTTCCTGCGCCTGATGAACCAAGGGCAGGTGATCTACGGCGGCGCGTCGATGAGCAAGTCGAAGGGCAACGTCGTCGAGCCGATGCCGCTGGTCGAACGGTGGGGCGCCGACACGATGCGCCTGGCGATCCTGTTTGCCGGACCGTTCGAGGACGACATCGACTGGAAGCTGATCGCGCCCGATCCCGACCGGCGCCCCGGCGTGACCACCTGGCTGAACCGGGTATTCGCGACCGTCGGCGAGGCCGCCGACCGGACCGCGGCCGACCCGGGAGACCTGCGGCAGGCGACGCATCGCACGATCAAGGGCGTCACCGAAGACATGGAGCGGTTCCGCTTCAACGTCGCGATCAGCAAGCTCCAGGTGCTCACGAACGCGATGCGTTCGGCGCTCGATGCGGGGGCCGGTGCGCGCGGGGCGGCGTCCGCGCTGGCGCTACTCTTGGCCCCACTCGCGCCGTTCGCCGCCGAAGAGCTGTGGCGTGAGGTCCTCGGGAACGGCTCGAGCGTTCACGCCGCGTCCTGGCCGACGTTCGACGAGGATCTGGCCAAACAGGAGCGCGTCACGCTCGTGGTCCAGGTGGACGGCAAGGTGCGAGACCGGATGGATGTCGACGCGGACACCGGCGACGATGCCTGCCGAGAGCTCGCCCTCACGTCCGAGAAGGTGACCCGCGCGCTCGACGGCCGTGAGGTGGTCAAGGTCGTCGTCCGCGCTCCGCGCCTCGTGAACCTCGTCACGTCGGGCTGACGCTCGACCCGCCGGCGAGAGGTCGTTCGGCTCCCCCTCGCCGCACGCGTCCCGTTCACGCTGGTCCCCGAGGCCCGAGGGCGAACGGGAGGAGGACCGCCGTGGACGACTGGTTCGAGCCCTACAAGATCAAGGCCGTCGAGGCGATCCCCATCACCACGCGCGAGGAGCGGCTCGCCGCACTCGACGAGGCGGGCTGGAACACGTTCCTGCTGCGTTCGGATCAGGTCACGATCGACCTGCTGACCGACTCGGGGACCAACGCGATGAGTGACCGGCAGTGGGCGGCGATCATGGTCGGTGACGAGGCCTACGCCGGCAGCCGCAACTTCTACCGGCTGGAGGAGACGGTCCGTCGGTTCTACGGATACGAGCACGTCGTCCCCACGCACCAGGGCCGTGGTGCGGAGCACATCATCTCGGAGATGCTGATCCGCGATGGGGACGAGGTCCCCGGCAACATGTACTTCACGACCACGCGACTGCATCAGGAGCTCGCCGGCGGGCAGTTCGTGGACGTGATCGACGAGCGGGCGCACGATCCGGAGGACCGCTACCCCTTCAAGGGCGACGTCGACATCGACAAGCTCGAGAAGGTGATCGAGCGGGCCGAGCGCGTCCCGTACCTGTCGATCGCAGGCACCGTGAACATGGCGGGCGGCCAGCCGATCTCGCTCGCCAACCTGCGACGCGTCCGCGAGGTCGCCGAGCGCTACGGGATCATGGTGATCTTCGATGCCACCCGGGCGGTCGAGAACGCATGGTTCCTCAAGGAGCGCGAACCCGAGTGCGCACAGATGAGTGTCGCCGAGATCCTCCGCGCGATGTGCGACCTCACCGACGGCTGCACGATGTCGGCGAAGAAGGACTCGCTCGTCAACATCGGCGGGTGGATCGGCCTGCGCGACCCCGATCTGGCGGCCAAGGCGCGGAACCTGTGCGTCGTCTACGAGGGTCTGCACACGTACGGCGGGCTCGCGGGGCGGGACATGGAGGCGATCGCGGTCGGGATCGAGGAGTCGGTCGACGAGAACCACATCCGCGCCCGCATCCTTCAGGTCCGAGAGCTGGGCGAGCGGCTCCTCGCGCCCGGCGTCCCGATCGTCGAGCCGGTGGGGGGACACGCCGTCTTCCTCGACGCCAGACGCTTCCTGTCGCACATCCCGCAGGAGCGGTTCCCGGCTCAGCGGCTCGCCGCCGAGATCTACCTCGCGTCCGGGACCCGCACGATGGAGCGCGGGATCGTCTCGGCCGGAAGGGACCCCGAAACGGGGCAGCATCGCCACCCGGCGCTCGAGCTCGTGCGCATCACGATCCCGCGGCGCGTCTACACGTCGCGGCATCTCGCCGCCGTCGCGCGCTCGATCGCCGGCCTGTACCAGCGCCGAGACCAGATCCAAGGCCTCGAGATGGTGTTCGAACCCGAGTACCTCCGGTTCTTCCAGGCCCGGTTCCGCCCGGTCGAACGCGCCTAGGCGGCCACGCGTCGCTCGACGTCTCCTCCGAGGCGTGCTCGAGCCGCCCTCAACGTCGCCCCGCGCGCGTCCGATACCTGACCAGGGCCCCGACGGGCCTCCGCGCGGACGGGGAGCGGAACCTCAGATGATTGCGACGCCACGCACGCTCACCGATCGAGCGGACGCCTCCGCGGACGCACAGGCGCTCAGGACCGAACGAGCGATCGCGCTGCTGCGCTTCTTCGTCCTGTCGGTGGTCGTGATCGTCTACCTGAGCTCGGACGGCGTTCGGGTCGCAAGCGGCTCCGCGGCGATCGTGCTGCTGATCCTGGCGGGCGTCTACGCGTTCGTCTGCCTGATCGTCTCGACGACGGACGAAGGGTCCTCGGCAGCGATCCGGTGGACGACCGTGGTGATCGACGTCGGCCTCGTCAGCCTGTGGATACAGGCGGCCGGCGGTGGGACGAACGAGTTCTGGACGCTGTACCTGATCGTGATCGTCGCGACCGCGCTGCGCTTCGGGATCTTGGAGACGATCGCGGTCTCGATCGCCGTGGCGGTGCTGCACACGGCCGTCCTGCTGAGCAGCGAGGGGTTGTGGGCCACGCGGCTGTACCGGCCGACGTTGCTCGTGGCCGCGGGCTTCGCGGTCGGCATCCTCGCGTACCAGCGGGCGGAGCAGCGACGCAGGCGGTTCGAGGTCGAGGCGCTCGCCGAGTCCACGGCGCGCGAGCTGGGGCAGGAGCGCGCCGAGGTCGCGCGTCTGCGCAAGGTGGACCTCGCCCGGACCGAGTTCGTCGGCGTCGCCGCGCACGAGCTCCGAACGCCGCTCGCCGGCATCCTCGGTGTGCTCGGAACGCTGAAGGAGCACGGCAGGACGCTCGATGACGCGATCCGCGTGGACCTGATCGAAGGTGCCGAAGCGCAGGCCGAGCGTCTGTCCCGGCTGGTGGAGGACCTCCTGACGATCTCGCGCATCGAGGACGGCGTGCTCCGTCTCTCGATGGTCCCGCTCGATCCGCGGGAGCTCGTCTCCGACGCCGCTCGTGCGTCCCGCACGTCCGAGCGCGTCCGCATCGAGGTCGGCACGCCCGAGCCCGTCGTCTGCGACGCCGACGCGATGATCCGCGTCCTCACGAACCTCCTCGACAACGCACGGAAGTACTCGCCCGGCGATGCGCCGATCGTCGTGGGGCTCTCGCGTGAGGACGGCCGGATGCGGTTCGCCGTGCGCGATGCGGGCCCCGGGATCCCCGAGGAGGATCGCGAGGCGATCTTCGAGCGGTTCCGGCGGGCGGACGCGGCGGGCAGAGCCGGGGCAGGTCTCGGCCTGTACATCTGTCTCGGCCTGATCGAGGCCCACGGCGGGCAGCTCGAGGTCGGCCGGTCGCCCGAGGGTGGCGCCGAGTTCTCGTTCTGGCTGCCGGTGCGGGCGCCCGGCGAGCGTGACGTCGGTGTGGCGTCGGCCTCGCACGATCGCCGGCTCGGCGACGACGATGTGACGCAGTTCACGGCTAACGCCGGAACGGTCCTCTAGCGTTCGCCGGACGGCCTCCCCCGAGCGGGGGTGTGCCCGTGTCCGGACCGTCCATGCGCGACCGACTCTCGTCGCTCTCGCGCGCCGAGATCCTGGGCCTCGTCGTCGTCCTGGCCGTCACGCTCGGCGGAGCGGGACTCTGGTACGTCCGTTCGCTCCCGCGGCCCGTGGAGGTCGCCTCCGTCACGCAGACGGGCCGGCCGGCCGGAGCGTCCGCCAGCCCGTCGCCCGCGCTCATGCTCCTCGTCGATGTCGCGGGTTGGGTTCGGTCGCCGGGCGTGTACGAGTTCCCCGAGGGGGCGCGTGTCATCGACGCGATCGACGCCGCGGGCGGCGCGCGACCCGGCGCGATGCTGCAGGCGCTGAACCTCGCGGCACCGCTCGTCGACGGGACGCAGGTGCTCGTGCCACGCGAAGGAGAGCAGGGCGTCGTGCCGCCCGCGGCAGGCGGTGGCGGTGCCGTCGCGGGTGGTCTCATCAACGTGAACACGGCGACGGC
>JBMDWR010000113.1:0-5237 GCA_048594645.1 Actinomycetota bacterium | reverse complement strand
CCGGCGACTTCGCCATCGCGCGCCCGACCACCCGGTCGATCTCGTGCGGGAGGTCGGGCCGCTCACCCGTCACGGGAGGTGGCGGCTGCTGCAGGTGCGCGTACATCAGGCCGGCGTCGTTGTCCGATCGGAACGGAGGCCGGCCTGTCAGGCACTCGAACAGCACGCAGCCGAGCGAGTACACGTCGGTCCGCGCGTCGAGCGTCTCGCCCTTGAACTGCTCGGGCGCCGCGTAGTCGAGCGTGCCCATGAACCGTCCCGTCCGGGTGACGGTCGCATCGTTCGCCGAACGCTTCGTCAGACCGAAGTCCGAGAGGTAGACGTGCTCGATGGGCTCGGAGCTGCGCGGTCGAGCTAGCAGCACGTTTGCCGGCTTGACGTCGCGGTGAACGAGACCCTGCTCGTGCGCCGCGTCTAGGGCGGCCGCGACCTGACGCAGGATCCCGATCGCCCGTGCGGGCTCCAGCGCTCCCTCCTCGTGAAGCAGCGTCCGAAGGTCCGAGCCCTCCACGAACCGCATCGCGATGAAGAGGTCTCCACCCGAGGCGCCCGCCTCATAGATCGGGATCACGTTTGGGTGATCGAGCGAGGCCGCGAGCCGCGACTCGCGGACGAATCGCTCGCGGAACCGCTCGTCATCGGCCAGCTGCGGAGCCAGGACCTTCAGCGCAACCTTCCGCTGGAGCCAGTCATGCTCGGCGAGATACACCACACTCATGCCGCCGCGACCCAGGGTGCGGAGGATGCGATAGCTGCCGACCTCAGTGCCTGGCTGCAGGTCCACCCGGCTCGATCGGACGGCCTGGTGCGCGGGTTCGCTGACCCCGAGCGACGGATCGCGCCGGAGGATCTGCTCGTGGAGGCGTTGAAGCTCCCCTGATGGCTCCGTGCCGAGCTCGTCGGCCAACACCTGCCGGGCGCGTTGGTACGCCGCGAGCGCCTCGGCTTGGCGGCCGAGCCGGTGCAACGCGAGCATCAGGTTGGCCCACATCCGTTCGCGGAGTGGGTACCGGGCGGTGAGCGCGTCGAGCTCAGAGACGACGGTCGAGTGCCCGCCCATCTCGATCTCCGCGGCGATGCGGTGCTCGGTGGCCGACAGGCGTAGTTCCTCCAGCCTCGCGATCTCGCCCCGGAGCGATGGCTCGTGCGAAAGGTCAGCGAGCGGTGCGCCGCGCCAAAGCGCGAGGGCCTCCGAGAGCGTGGCGGCGGCCTTGGAGAGGTCGGACGGGAGGTCCGCCTTGGCGGCCTTGACGATGGTCTCGAACCTCGCGGCGTCGATCTCGGCGGCATCGGCTCGGAGCACGTAGCCGCCCGCCTCCGAGGAGATCCGATCGTCGCCGAGTACCTGCCGCAGCCGGTACACGTACGTCTGTAGGGTGTTCCTGGCCGTCTCGGGCGGCTCC
The DNA here is from genome assembly GCA_048594645.1 of Actinomycetota bacterium. Lineage (GTDB taxonomy): Bacteria > Actinomycetota > UBA4738 > UBA4738 > HRBIN12 > DASSJM01. The sequence goes on along the minus strand of JBMDWR010000113.1, from coordinate 3,834 downwards.
TCGCCCCACAGACCGTCGATCAACAGGTCGACGGGGACGGGGCGATTCGCCCGCAGGATCAGATGAGCGAGCACGGCCCGCTGCTTCGGTCCTCCCAGCTTGATCGGCCCGTCGCCGGCCGAGACCTCGAGCGGTCCGAGGATGCGGAACTCCATAGCGTCCGAACCGTACGCCGAGCGCCGGGGCAAGGGAAGTCACGAGGGGTGCGGGTCCCGTCCCATGGGATCGGAGGCGGGCGGACTCATCCGTCTCCGCCCGGTCCTGTCAGCTGGTCGCGGGTGCTGACGTAGATGTCCGACATCCCTTCCGATCCCGGAGCTCGCCCGAAGAGCAGTCGCCGTGCATCCCACGACAGTGAGGGTCGCGTTTCTGCGGCAGCCGTGTTCACGGCGTCCCCCAGGTTGACGGGCGCGGACCAGGGATCATCGATGCTGTCGCGCGTCGAGATCCAGACGTCCTGGCCGCCGAGCGTTCCCGAGCGGTTGGAGGAGAAGACCAGCTCGCGCCCGTCCCTGCGCACGTTCGGCTGGATGTCGTTCGCCGTGGCGCCGTTCAGCTCCGCGACGGGCACGGCCGGACCGAAGCCTCCGCCGGCGATCCCCTCGCTCACGTAGATGTCGCCCGGCACGGCGCCGGAGCTGCGCGAGAAGTAGAGGACCCCCTGGTCGCCCGGCTCCACATAGGACGGTCCCTGTTCGTCCAGGTCGCTGTTCGGGCCGTCGGGCGCGCAGGCGAGATGCACGGGCTCGCTCCACCCATGGGTGGTGTTGAAGCGCGTGAAGTAGATGTCTCCCAACCGGCAACTTCCCGGCAGCGCCTCCCTGCTCACGAAGAACAGGCCGCCTCCCCGAACCGGAGTGGGGCAGAAGTCGTCTGCCGCCGAGTTGACGGGTGGCCCGAGGTTCTCCGGGGCGCCGAACGGAGCGCTCGTGCTCTCTCGGTGTGCGACCCAGATGTCGAGCAACCCCTCTCCACCCGGACGGTTCGAGGCCATGTAGAGGCTGAGCCCGTCAGGCGACTCGATCGGACAGCCGTCGGCGAACGTCGTGTTGAGCTCGGAGCTGTTGTCCGCGATCTCATCGATCTTCTCGGCGGTCGACCAGGCCGAGAACTGCATCGCATGGGCCACCACCGGTGCGATGGTCGCGAACATGACGGCGAACCACAGACCGATCCTGCGCATGTCGACTCCCCCTTCCACCTACGGGCGCCACATCGATGGATCGTTGTGGTGATCCAGCGACGTTCGTTCCGCGCGATGCAGACGCCTCCGTTACCGCATCTGCCCGTTCCAATCGTCCCCATGAACGTCTTGCCCCCGCCTTTCGCAGACGCGGGCGCAGGATCGTTCCCGTGAGGGCAACTGAAAGGCTCGCGCGGAAGGACCGGTCCCTCGAGCGACGAGAGCGCCCGTATCTCCCAGCCCGTTCGCTAGGCTTCAGCGCATGGACCTGGCCCGGAACGCCGCCCTGTGGGCGGCGGACAACCGCTGGCTCCGAGAGCACCTCTCGCGGTACCGGTTCGTCAGGCGAAGCGTCCGCCGGTTCATGCCGGGCGAGACGCTCGACGATGCGATCGGGGCCGCCACGCGTCTTCGCGATCGCGGCGTGCCGACGATGTTCACGGCGCTCGGCGAGAACATCGTCGAGACCGTCGACGCACGTCAGGTCGCCGACGAGTACGGCGAGGCCTACGAGCGCGTCGCCGGAGCCGGCCTCGACACCGAGTTCTCCGTCAAGCCCACCCACCTCGGGCTCGACCTCGGCGCCGAGATCGCGCTCGAGAACCTCGACCGTCTGGCGTCGAAGGCGGCCGAGACCGACAACTGGCTGTGGCTGGACATGGAGTCGGCGCCGTACGTCGATCCCACGCTCGACCTGTACCGCAAGCTCCGAGCCGGTCATCCGAACGTCGGCGTATGCCTCCAGGCGTACCTCAAGCGGACGGCCGACGACGTCGACGCGTTGATGCCGCTCGATCCGACGATCCGGCTCGTCAAGGGCGCCTACCGGGAGCCGCGCGAGATCGTGTTCGGCTCCCGCGACGTGATCTCGGAGGCGTATCGAAGGCTCGCCCTGCTGATCCTCGCGCGCAAGGGCCCGGTCGGCAGGCTCGCGCTCGGGACGCACGACGTCGCATTGATCCGCCAGATCTCCACGGACCGTGGCGGGCACGAGGACTTCGAGGTGCACATGCTGTTCGGCATCCGGACGGCCGACCTATTCCGGATGACCGACGAGGGGTTCCTGACGCGTTCGCTGATCTCGTACGGCTCGTACTGGTACCCGTGGTACATGCGTCGGATCGCCGAGAAGCCGGTCGAGAACACCCTACTCGCGCTGCGGAACCTGTTCACCCGCGGCGTCTAGTCGCTGGTCGCCGTCGGCGCTATCAGCCGAGGATGCGCGCCTCGCCGTAGCCGGCGTCGAGCGTGCGCTCCTGCTCGAACCTCCGCGGGTGGAACTGCGCCAGGTCGGGATGCGTCTCGATCCCCGCGACCAGGTCCGCGACGTGCTTGCCGAGCGCGGGCGCCAGCTTGAACCCGTGCCCGCTGGTCCCGGCGTCGACGAACACGTTTGGCGCGATCTCACCGATCACCGGCTGCCAGTCGGGGCTCACGTCGTACAGGCTCGCCCAACCGCCCCTCGAGGTGGCGTGCTGCAGCGCGGGTGCGCGGCGCACGACGCGCGAGCCGAGCTCGGATCCCTCCTCGGTGCCGAGGCGTTCGTCGAAGGTGTCCGGGTCGGCGTTCGGCTCCGGGTGCAGCGGGCCGACCAGGAAGAGTTCGTCGCCCTCGGGCCGGAAGTAATAGCCGTTCGGCAGATCGCCGTGCGCCGGGACGCGTTCGCCGCCGCCCCACGCGAACGTGGCGACGACGTGCCGTTCGACCGTCAGCGGAAGGTCGGCGCCGACCTTGGCCGCGAGCTCCCTGGTCCATGGGCCGGCAGCGATCAGCACGCGTTCGGCGGCGATCGTGGACGACTCCGTTACGATCGACCACGCGGCGCCCGCACGCCGCAGATCGCCGACGCGCCGTCCGAGGCGGACATCGGCGCCGAGCTCCTGTGCGCGTTCGAGCAGTCCCTGCGTCGTGAGGACCGGATCGGCGTACCCGGCGTCGCGTTCGAACGCAGCGAGCGCGATCCCGTCCAGGTCGAACGCCGGCCACTCAGCCTGGACCTCCTGCGGTGTCAGGAGGTCCGTGGGGATACCCTGCTCGTTCAGGCGCGGCACGACGTCCCGTACGGTCGCCTCGTCCTCGGGCGGGTGGAGCATCAGCAGGCCGGTCGCCCGGAAGCCCGCGTCGCGGCCGGTGTGCTCCTCGAACGCGCGGAACATCGCGATCGAGTCGCGTGCGACGGATGCGAGGAACGCGTTGGTGTAGTAGGCGCGGCAGATCGCGCTCGAGCGGCCCGTCGGGCCGCCCGCGGGCGCCGTCTTCTCGACGATCGCGGTTCGGACGCCTCGGGACGTGAGGTGGAACGCGGCGCTCGCGCCGTGCACGCCGGCTCCGATGACCGCGACGTCGAACGTCTGCATAGAAACGCGAGTCTACGAACCTGTCGATGACTCGGCCGGCGAACGGCGGCGCGGCGCGGTCGAAGGCGGTGAGCCGTTCGAGGTCCGGGATACCCGGCCTATCCCTCAGCCTCCATCGTGCTTGGTGGCGACGAACAGCTCCGAGATGGCTCCGGTCGCGATGGCGCCCGCGATCGGGGCGACGATCGCGCCTATGGGGACCTGGGTCGGATCGGTTCCCGATACGAGGACCGGCACGAAGATGCTCACCAGTGCGACGGCGAGCCAGATGCCGCCCACGACCACGTCATAGAC
>JBMDWR010000112.1:0-14100 GCA_048594645.1 Actinomycetota bacterium | reverse complement strand
GCCCGACTGGCGGGCGGCGTCGCCGTCATCAAGGTCGGCGCGGCGACCGAGGTCGAGCTCAAGGAGAAGAAGCACCGCATCGAGGACGCGGTCCAGTCCACCAAGGCCGCCGTCGAGGAGGGCGTCGTGCCCGGCGGCGGTGTGGCGCTGCTGAACGCGCAGGCGGCGCTCGACAAGGTCGACCTCGAGGGCGACGAGATGACCGGCGCGCGAATCGTGCGCCGGGCGCTCGAGGAGCCGATCAAGCAGATCGCCGCCAACGCCGGCCTCGAGGGGGGCGTGGTCGTCGAGAAGGTCCGCGCGCTCGATGTGGGCACCGGGCTGAACGCGGCGACCGGCGAGTACGAGGACATGTTCAAGGCGGGCATCATCGACCCGACCAAGGTGACGCGTTCGGCGCTGCAGAACGCCGCGTCGATCGCAGCCTTGTTCCTCACGACCGAGGCGGTCGTTGCCGAGAAGCCCGAGAAGGAGAAGGCCCCACCGATGCCGGGTGGCGGCGACATGGACTTCTAGATCCGTCTCGGCACGTCCTGCGGCGAAGCGGCCCTCCCTGCGGGGGCCGCTTCGTTCGGTGAACCGAGGTGTCGGTCGCAGCGAACAGACAGCAGCAGCCCCTCCTTACCGAAGGCCCCGGACCCCTCCGGGGCCTTCGCATATCGCGCCCTGGTGCGAGGACCGCGCGTGCTCACAGCGCGAGCGTGCGAGGATAGCGCGTGCCCACGGCGCGATTGCACCTGACGTTCCCGGCGCACCTCGCGTCGGAGCCGATCCTGCACGGCGTCGCAACCCGCTTCAACCTGGTGACCAACATCCGCCGGGCGAACATCGAGGAGCGAGGCGGCTGGATCATCGTCGAGGTGGAGGGGTCCGACGAACGGGTCACCGATGCCGTCAGATGGCTTGCGGAGCAAGGCCTTCAGGTCGACCGGATCGATACGCGATGACGGGCGGAGCCGGAAGCACGCCGGTACGCGAGGGATCGGCGGTCTCATGATGATCGCGAAGCACATCGAGATCCGTTGGCGTGACGTGGACGCCTACGGGCACGTCAACAACGCCGTGTACCTCAACTACCTGGAAGAGGCGCGTGACGCCTGGGTGGGATCCGTGCTCGGGCGGGTCTCGAGCAACACCTGGGACTTCGTGCTGGCGCGCGTCGAGATCGACTTCAGATCGGAGGTCACCCAGGAGGACGGGTCCGTCACCGTAACGTGCGAGCTGGAGCGGATCGGCCGTTCGAGCGTCGGAACGCGTGAGAGCGTCCGCAAGGCCGACGGAACGTTGTCGGCGGAGGCCCGTTCGGTGATCGTCGCGCGCGATCCGAAGACGGGTCGCTCTCGTCCGTTGACCGATGCCGAGGTGGGCGCGCTGGAGGCCGAACGAACGGGCAGGTGAGTGTCAGCCGAGGATCCGCCGGGCGTGGACGAAGTGCTCCTCGTACCACGATCCCGATCCGACGTACGTGAACGTCACACCGCCGTTGCTGCTTCCGGAGTCGATGGCCCATCCGTTGCCGACGTACGTGTCGACGTGGTCGACGGTCCCGTCGTGGTCGCCGTCGTAGTGCAGCAGATCGCCCGGTCGCTTCTCGTCCCACTTCAGCTTCTTGCCGACGGAGGCCATGGACGCCGACGTTCGCTGGGGGAGGTCCCATCCCGCGTAGTCGCGGGGTGGCATCGGATCCCATCCCGCGACGCCCTTCTTCATCACCCACCACGCGATCCCCGAGCAGTCGAAGCCTCCGATCGGCTGGTAACCGCAGCAGTAGCGGGAGGGGGATGCTTCGTGCCATTCGCCGCCCCAGACGTACGGGTACCCGACGTACCGCGCCGCGAACGTCACCACGCGCGTCATCTTCGGTGAGAGGTTCGGCAGGCGCATCGCGGCGTACGGTGAGAGCGAGTCGTGCATCCACGACGGCTGGTTCGCGGCTCGGTACAGCGACCAGGCGACCTCCGCCCGTGCCAGCGGCGAGTCCGGACCCACGTCCAGCGACTCGTCCGCGTGGTTGAACCGCAGGCCGATCCGCATCCCGATGAGCAGCGTCCCGAAGTCCCTCGGCGTCGGCACCGGCGTACCGTCGCGCAACTGGAGCGCGTCGGCGCCGGCTGCGAGGTCGCCCATGCCGATCGCGAGGACGAGTGCGCGATGCACCTCCCGCATCGTCACCGCCTCTCGCGGACGGAAGCCTCCGGCGTCGGTGGTCTCCATCCACCCGGCCGTGACGGCGACGTTCGCGAAGGGATAGAACGGATCTGTCTGCGGGAGGTCGGCGAAGCCCAGCGTGGGATCTTCCGCCATGCCGGATCCGAACGCCCAGAAGAGCGCTCTCGCGAAGAGCCTGCGTGTCTCGAGCCGGTCCGGCTGGAACGCGTACGTCCCGTCGGCCGATGGCTTCCGGTCCCGCATCCAGGTGTTCGTCGCGCCGACGAAGTCGATCGCGTCTCGCGCCCAATGCGTGCGTGGGACGTCCGACCACGTCACGTCGCCCGTCCCGTCGGAGCCGGCGACGCTCCACGTCGCGGGGCCCGAGCCTCGTTCGCCGCCGCGGATGATGGGAGGCGGGGACGTGGCTGCGGACGCCTGCGCGATGGGCAGGCACGCCAGCAACACGATGACGGCGACGAGCCGCCCCAGGGGCCGTGCGGGCATCTTGGGTCAACCCTCGGCGCCCGATCCGATCGACTCAAGTCGGTCGTTCGGGGGAACGGTCCCGACGTGCGTTCGAAGGGGTTTCCGCTAGCCTTCCGCCCCGTGCTCGGGGAGCGTGAGGCGGTCGTCGTCGAGGTCAAGCCGTGGGACGTGCACGGCGTTGGGTATGTCGATGTCACCGTGGTGTATCAGGACCGGATGCTTGAGACGGCCCGCCTGGGGCCCGAGAGTGTCCCGGATGCCCTGCGCGAAGGCGAGCACGTTGTCGTGAGCAAGGCGATGAACATGATCGTGGCGATACGGAGGCCGTGATGTTCGTGTGGACGTACCTCGACGGCGCAGGTGAAGAGCTCGGCACGTCCCGTCGCTTCCCCAACACGGAGGAGGCGGAGGACTGGATCGGCGCGTCCTGGCCTGACCTGCTCGAGAACGGTATCGAGGCCGTGGAACTCTTCGATCACGCCCGCGGCCGGCGGGTCTATCGCATGGGGCTCGGCGGCGCGTAGCGCGCCGCGTTACGAGGTGGGTCCCTCGCCCCGGACCTTCTCGACCTCGGCCAGGGCGTCACGGAGGTCCTTGAGCCACTCCTCCTGCTTCTGCGCGACCAGCCGCACGCACCAGGCGAGCGCATGGCTCCTCGAACGCGCGACGCCGCCCTCCACCAGCGTGTCGAGCACGCGGCGTTCGGCCATCCGCAGACGCGTCATCGCTGGGATGCTGACGGTCGTGAAGAGTCGGCGGACGTCGCCGCACGAGGCACCCCACGACACTCGGCGACCGAACCGGTGCTGCGCCTCCTGCGCGATCCGGATCCGGCGCTCACGGGTGTCCTCACGGAACCCCTCGATCCGGGCGATCCTGGCCGAAGCGACGGCCTCGGCAGGCGTGCCGTCGGCGAGCTCCGGATCGGACAGCCTCCCGACGACGAGGATCTCGTCGCGGTCGGAGGTGACCTCCGGCGGTCCGACGAACCAGTCCTCGGCGACCCGGCCGGCGAACCAGCCGCTCACCTCGTCCGACGGGATCGGAGTCATGTGAGGAAGGATTACACAATTACAAGTAACTGTCAACGCTTGCCGCGGTGGTGTGTCGCGCACGACACAGCCGTGGAACGATGGGAGCCGGCCAACCAGGGAGGGATGAACCGTGACCGAGCGTGTTCGACCGAGTGCCGTGCTGCTGCTGGTGGGCGGCGTGTTGCTCTGTTTCGGTTCCTTCCTGGTCTGGGCCGAGATGTCGGGGGGCGGAAGAAGCGTGTCGGCCAACGGGCTCGACGGAACGGACGGCTACGTGACGCTCGCCGCCGGGGCGATCGCGCTCGTCGTCGGCGTCGCGGCGCTCCGACGGCCGACTCGGCCGCTCGCCGCCGTCGGGGTGCTCGTCGGGATCGTCGCGGCGGGCCTCGGCATCTTCGACGCACTCACGGCGAAGGACGTCATCCTGGATGCCGCGGCCGAGCGGCTCGCCGCGTTCCTGGGTGCCACCGCCGAACAGGTTCGACCCGCGCTCGACCAGGCGATCGCGGCGGGCGATCTCGTCATCTCGGTGGGTGTGGGGTTGTACGTCGTCATCGCGGGCGGTCTGGCCGCGACCGTGGGCGGGATCCTCGGCATACGCGATGCGCCGCCGGTCGCCACGACGCCCCCACCCGCCTCGGATGCGGCGGCCGCCGTCGCGGTCCGGCCACCCGACGCCGGGCCGACACCGCCGGCGTCACCGGCCCAGGGATCGGGACGCGACGGGCCCGCATGAAGGCGCAGGGATGAACGTCGAGGAGCATCGGCTGAGCACCCGCGGGCGACGGGTCGTGGACGTGACGGAGCTCGTGGAGCGTTTCTGCCGCTCGGACGGGCGCGACGGCCTCGTCCATGTGTTCGTCCCACACGCGACGGCCGGCGTGGCGCTGATGGAGACGGGAGCCGGCTCGGAGGGTGATCTCGAGGAGCTGCTCGAACGCCTCCTGCCGCGTGATGACCGATACGCGCACCGCCATGGATCCGTCGGGCACGGAGGAGATCACCTCCTGCCGGTGCTCGTCTCACCGTCGCTGACCATCCCGGTCGAGGGTGGGAGCCCGCAGCTCGGCACGTGGCAGCGCGTGGTGATCGTCGACCCGAACCGCGAGAACGACCAGCGCCGCCTTCGTCTGACGTTCGTACCGGCATAGCGTCGCGGGCAGCGGCTACGCGGGCAGCGGCTAGAGATATTGCCCGGGTTGGCGCTCCTGGCCGTCGGGCGACGACGAGACGGCCTGCACGTCGCGCTCGCGCAGCAGGAGGCACTCACGGCCATCGAGCTCGACCTCGAGGCCGGCCTGTGGCAGGTAGAGGATCCGATCTCCGGTCTTGGCCGTCCGCACGTCGGGGCCGACGAGGAGCACCTCACCCCAGACGCAGCGCTTGGGGGCAGGCGTCGCGGTCGCGGGGATCAACAGCCCCCCGCGCGAGGTGCGCTCGCCGCTCTCGGGGTTCTCGACGACGATGCGGTCGCCGGTCAGACGGATGTCGTCCAAGGAGCCCTCGACGGCACGCTTCTTCCGCGGCTTCGCCGTCGGACGTCTACGGGACATCGGTGCCGGGTCGGCCATGCGATCGATTGTAGCCGTGGCCGCAGACGCGGCCGCCCCGCTCCGACGGGTACCATGCTCGCCCGATGAACGCCTCCGACGTCCTGTCCGCCGCCGTCGCCGCGCTCAAGGCGTCGACCGCGATCGACCACTGGCAAAAGGATCGCGAGGAGATCGAGGCCGACGAGCTCTTGTGCCACGCGCTCGACGTCGAACGCGTGGATCCCGAGCAGGACGTTCCTGTCCCGACGCGTCGGCGGTTCGAGCGGATGATCGCGCGACGCGCGGCCGGCGAGCCGGTGCAGCTCATCACCGGCCACGCCGTCTTCAGGGGTCTCGAGATCTCGGCACGGCCCGGTGTGTTCGTGCCGCGCGATTCGACCGAGTACCTGGCCGAACAGGCGATCCGCCGATTGCGTCGACGTCGGCGTCCGATCGCGGTCGATCTGGCGACGGGCGGTGGCACCGTTGCGCTCGCCATCGCCAACGAGGTCCGCGGCGCCCGGGTGTTCGGCACGGACATCTCGGACAGGGCGGTCCGGGTCGCCCGGGCGAACGCGCGCGATCTGGGACTGCACGCGACCTTCGTGAAGGGCGATCTCTTCGGCGCGCTGCCTCGTCGTCTCGCCAAGCGCGTCGACGTGATCACGATCCACCCGCCGTACGTCGCGCGGAGCGAGGTGCGCGAGCTTCCCGAGGAGATCCGTCGGTTCGAGCCCGTCCACACGCTGACCGACCGGAGCGCGGACGGGCTCGGCCTGGCCGGCCGGGCCGTCGCCGAAGCGTCGGCTTGGCTGAAGCGTGGGGGCTGGCTGCTCGTCGAGGTGAGCCCGGACCGGGCTCGCTCGGTCGCCTCGCTGTTTCGACGCCACGGCTTCGCCGACGTCCGAAGCACGATGGACCGGGGCTTCAAGGTGACGCGTGTGCTGGTGGGACGCTGGCGCGGATGAGCGATCCGCGAACCGTGCCGTACGGTGCCTGGCCCTCGCCCATCTCGGCCGCGCGCGCCGCGCGCGCGTCCCTGTTCCTGAGCGAGGTTCGAGCGATCGGTGATGCGACCACGTGGTGCGAGATGCGCCCCGCTGAGGACGGCCGGTACGTCGTCGTCCGAGCCGAACCCGGAGGGCCGCCGCACGACATCACGCCGGCCGGGTACTCGGCCCGGTCGCGTGTGCACGAGTACGGGGGCGGTGCGTACACGGTGTTCGACGCGCTGACGTACTTCGTCAACGACGCCGACCAGCGCGTGTACCGGCAGGACATCGGCGTGGACCCCGTCCCGATCACGCCCGAACCCGCGTCGCAGCGTGCCCTTCGCTACGCGGACATGGACGTGTCGCCCGACGGCGGTCGCATCGCCTGCGTTCGCGAGCGCCACGCCGGCGAGGGCCTGCCGGAGAACGAGCTCGTCATCCTGTCTGCGGACGGGACCGACGAGCCGCGGATCGCCGCGTCGGGCCGCGACTTCTACGCCTTCCCGCGTTGGTCGCCGGACGGTCGGCGTCTCGCCTTCCTCGAGTGGGGCTTCCCGCAGATGCCGTGGGACGGGACCGAGCTCGTGGTGGCCGAGGTCGACGAGGCTGGAGCGGTCCGTTCGCGCCGGCAGGCAGCCGGTGGTCAGCGCGAGTCCATCTTCCAGCCGTCCTGGGCTCCGGACGGTCGGCTGTTCTTCATCTCGGACCGGACCGGCTGGTGGAACCTGTTCGAGGAGGCGCTCGACGGAACGCAGACGAACCTCACCCCGATGGCGGCGGAGTTCGGCGGTCCCATGTGGGAGTTCGGGTACTCGACCTACGGGTTCCTCTCGGATGGGCGGATCGCGTGCCAGTACCGGCGGGAGGGCGTGCACCATCTGGCCATCCTGGATCCCGTCAGCCAGGAGATGATCGACCTCGACGTGCCGTACACGACGTTCGACCACTACCTGAGCGTGGCGGGGCAGCGCCTCGCGTTCGTCGCCGGCGGGCCGGTGGCACCGCTCGAGATCGTGACGCTCGACTTCTCGACCCGCGCGATCGAGGTCCTGCGCTCGAGCGACGATGCAGACGTGGATCCCGGCTACGTCTCGGAGCCGGAGGCGATCACGTTCCCGACGACGGGCGGCAGGAACGCGTTCGCCTATGCGTTCGCCCCGGCCAACCGAGACGCCGTCGGACCCGAGAACGAGCGTCCGCCGCTCATCGTCCACGTCCACGGCGGACCCACCTCGGAGATGACGCCCGAGCTCGATCTGCGCGTGCAGTTCTTCACGAGCCGCGGGTTCGCCTACGTCGACGTGAACTACGGCGGAAGCACCGGCCACGGTCGAGCCTTCCGCGAGAGCCTCTACGGACAGTGGGGCGTGATCGACGTCGACGACGCGATCGCGGCGGCGCGGTCGCTGATCGACCGAGGCCTCGCCGATCCCGAGCGCGTTGTGATCACCGGCGGCAGCGCGGGCGGCTGGACCGCCCTCTGCGCGCTCGCCTTCCGCGACGCGTTCGCCGCCGGGACGAGCTACTACGGGGTCTCCGACCTCGAGCCCTTCGCGACGTTCACGCACAAGTTCGAGTTCAAGTACACGGACGTCCTCGTCGGGCCGTGGCCGGACGCCAAGGCCCTGTGGGCCGAGCGCTCGCCCGTTCGGCACGCGGACCGGATCTCGCGCCCGCTCCTGATCCTGCAGGGTGACGAGGACGAGGTCGTTCCACCTTCGCAGGCCGAGATCATCGTTGAGGCGCTCGAGGCGCGCGGCCTGCCGTACGCCTACATCCTCTTCGACGGCGAACAGCACGGGTTCCGCAAGGTCGAGACCATCGCCCGCGCGTTGGAGGCGGAGCTCGCCTTCTACTGCGCGATCTTGGGGTTCCGGCCGGCGGACGCCCTCCCGCCGCTCGAGATCAGCAACCTCCCCGGCTGACGCGACCGGGTCCGGCGGCCCCGCCCCGGAGGGCCGAACGGCCCGACCCGCCCGGCGGCCACGCCTCCACGATGAGGTACGTCATGAGCTCTCGCGCGTGGTGGGTCGCCTGGAGGCTGGTCGTCCGCCTCGTGCCTGCCGCCGTGCTGCTGTGGGCCGGTGTGGCGAAGGCCTTCGACGGCCAGGGATCGATCGTCGCGGTCGACGCGTACGACGTCCTGCCGGACACCGCCGTCCGCGTGGTGGCGGCCGTTCTCCCGTGGGTGGAGATCGCCGTGGGGCTGCTGCTGGTTCTGGGTCTGTTCGTGCGCTTCGCAGGCATCGCGACGGCCGTCCTGGCGGCGGTGTTCATCGCGGGGCTCGCGCAGGCCAAGGCTCGAGGGCTCGCGATCGATTGCGGGTGCTTCGGCGGCGGCGGCGCGGGGGACGGCGTGAACTGGTGGGACATCGCGAAGAACGTGCCGGTCCTCCTCGCGGGCCTCTACCTCGCCGTTCGCCCCGACGGCCCGCTGCAGATCGACAACGCGTTCGTGGATGTGGAGGAAGACCATGGTCAAGACCGCCAAGCAGACGAAGCGGCAGCTCCAGCGAGAACGGGCTGAGGCTCGCGCCGCGGCTCGCCGCCGAGCCGAGCGCCGACGCCGGCTCGGGTGGGCCCTCGGAGGGCTCGCGGTCGCCGCGGCCGTCGCGCTCGGCGTGGTGGCGCTCGTCGGCAACCAGGACGACGGCGCCGAGCCCGCGCCCGCCGCCCAGGTCGTGATCGACGGACCGGCGAGGTCCGAGCCTCTCGGACGCGGGGAACGCGTGCCCGGGTTCTCGGGCCCGGGTCTGTTCGGCGGCACTGTCGACTGGGCCGACTTCGCGGATGCGCCCGCCGTCCTGTCGATCTGGGCCCCATGGTGCCCGCACTGTCAGGTCGAGCTCCCGATCTTGGACCGCGTGATGAAGGACTTCCCCGACGTCGGCTTCGTGACGGTGGTGACGTCGATCGGAGACAAGCCGGGTCCGGCACCGGAGGACTTCATGCGTGACAACGGTCTGACGTTCGCAACGGCCGTCGACGATGACGAAGGCACGCTGGCGAAGGGGCTCGGCGTTCCGGGCTTCCCGACCGTGTACTTCGTCTCGTCCGACGGAACCGTCGCCTTCGTCGGTTCGGGAGAGATCGACGAGGCGACGTTGCGGAGCACGATCTCCTCGCTCTCGTGAGACGCCGGAGGGAGAGGGTGTGGGTGTAGGGGGCCGCACCCGATGGATGCGGCCCCCCGCTCGAGAGGGGCGGGTCCTCTCGCGACCTCCGGCGGCGTCGCCCGGTGGATCCGGGCCGCGGCCTAGTGCTTGATGGGCCAGAGCGCCGCGGCGAGCGCTGTGCGCCCGAACCGACGCGCGCGGCTGCGTGCGTCGAGCGACCTCGAGCGACGCGTGGACCGTGCGATCCGGTCGGCCTCGGCCTCGCGGACGCGATCGGCGATCTGGTACCTGGCCATCTCTCCGCTCAACATGTCCCGTACCTCCTCGTCGCATCGGGCGGGGACCTGCGCGCAGGCTATGCTCGGTGCTCCCGGCGGGCGGTGACGGTGCGCACCGGACGCGTGTGACCTCCGTCACGTTGCACGCCGACCGTCCGCGGTGAAAGATGCGCGACGTGATCCCTAGATCGGCGCGAGCGGCGCGCCTTCCCGTGTTCGTCCTGATCGCATCCATGCTCGCCGCCGCACCGACCCGGGCCCAGTCGGTGTCGCCGACTCCAGCGAGGAGACCGAGCGTGTCGGGCCAAGTGATGGGGGCCCTCGCGGCCGGCTCTACCCTCACCTTCCGCGTGGACGCGACCATGCCGGACGGGTGGCAGGGCCTCCACGTCGTGCAGGTATCCGTCATGTCCGAGGGCCGGGAGCTCGAGCACCTCCGATACGACATCGAGGACAACAAGCTGACGTTCCGCCAGCAGGAGAGCGTGATCGCCGGGACGGGAGCGGTGGCGACGGGCAGCCATCTGCGCCTGAGCGGCGCGGACGTGATCGTAACGACGGGGGGCGCGAACCTGTCGTTTGAGGTCGACACCCGTGTCGTCCAGACGATCCCCGACGGCGCTCGGTTCGAGCTCAGCGTGGAAGACGACCTGGGTGCGTCCGCTCAGGTCACCCGCACCCTGGCCGAGCCCGGGTCCAACGGCGTCACGTGGGAAACCGTGATCGCGTTGATCGCCGCGGCGCTCTTCGTCGGGGGATTGATCGGGAACCTGTTTGCGTCGCGTCGGCGACCGCCCCCCCGTCCCTCGATCTACGAGACGGTCCAGCGTCGGCTCGAGAAGGAGCGGACGGCCGAGGCGGCTGAGCCGTGACCGGTCCCGATGTCTATGCACTCGTCGTCGACCGGGCGGCGCGCCATGATGGTCGTGCCGAGGCTCATCTATGGGAACGGCTCTCGGACCTGCTCGATCCGACCCGCTACCGGCCGAAGCTAGCGGATCACGTGGAGATCCGCGAGTTCCCCCTCAGGTGGGGCAACGACTACTTGATGGTCGCCAACACCCGCGATCTTCTCCACTACCGACTGCCGGTGAGCGAGCTCCCGGTCCTGGTGAAGATGGACGGAACGCGTTCGGTGAAAGAGCTCGTGCTCGAAGAGTTCGACGCCTCCGGCGACTTGGATCCCGATGCCGTCACCGACCTGGTCCGCACCCTGTACGAAGGCAACTTCCTCGACCAGCGGTACCGCGACGTGGACAACGTCGTCAACTGGGCGCTGGATCCCGTGCCCGAGCACCGGCGATGGGCGCGACGGTTCGCTAAGACGCTCACGGTCGAATGGTCGGACGCGAACCGTACCGTGCAGTGGCTGTACGAGCACGGCCTGCGGTTCGCGTTCGCCAAGCCCGCGGTCGTCCTGCAGGCGGCCGTCGCGGTCGTCGGCTTGATCGTCTTCGTCCGTCTCGTCGCGTCTGGGGACTTCACGATCGGTGGCCCGTCGCTCGCGGCCAGCTTCATCGTGCTGTGGGTGCTCGATTACCTTTCGGTGTTCGTTCACGAGCTGGGGCACGCCCTGGTCGTCGTGCGCAATGGACGACGGATCAAGAGCGCCGGATTCATGATCTACTTCGGGTCGCCTGCGTTCTTCGTGGACGGGTCCGACGGCTTGATGATGGATCGCAGGCAGCAGATCCTGTCGTCGTTCGCGGGCCCGTTCGCCGAGATGGTCCTCGCCTCGGTCTGCTCGTTGCTGGTCTGGTGGTTCCCTGAGTGGTTCTGGGCACGAACGCTTTTCACGGCCGCCGCGCTGAACTACTACCTGATCCTCATGAACCTGATTCCGTTGCTGGAGCTGGACGGCTACTTCATCCTGGCCGACGTGATCCAGGTCCCCGACCTGCGGCCTCGTTCGCTCGCATTCCTGCGGGACGACCTGGTTCGCAAGATCCGCCACCGCGAGCGCTTCTCGAAGCAGGAGATCGGCCTCGGCCTGTACGGCACGCTCGGGGTCGCCTTCACGATCTTCGCGCTCTACAGCTCCTACCGGTATTGGAAGACGCTCTTCGGGCCGCTCGTCGCGCGGCTGTGGGAAGGGGGGACGTACACGCGTCTGCTGCTCCTCGTGCTCGCTGTCATCATCATCGGGCCTGTCGTCCGTGGGCTGATCGCGTTGTTCCGCTCGGTCGCACGTCGGGTTCGGGCGCTGTGGCGACGGGTGCGGTTCAGACTGGAGACACGATGGCGGGTCGAGGCGGCCGAGCTGATCGATGCGCTCCCGATGTTCGACGACGTGCCCGTGGAGGTCCTCGACGAGCTCGCCGGCCGCGTTCGACTGCGGACCCTCGCCCAGAGTCAGCCCGTGTTCCGTCAGGGCGACCGTCCGACGGCCTTCTACGTCGTTCGCAAGGGCGTTCTGGAAGTCATCGAGGAGGACGAGGAGACGGGCCTGGAGCGGCAGATCCGCACGCTCGCTCGCGGAGAGTCCTTCGGGGAGCTCGGGCTGGTCTCGGATGCGTCGCGCGCCGCGACGGTCCGAGCGATCCAGGAAGCAGAGGTCTTCGAGATCGACAAGGGGACGTTCGACCATCTGCTCGCCGACATGATCCATGTGCCCGACTTCGAGCCCACGCTCCAGCAGATCGCCGAGCTCCGCCAACAGCCCTGCTTCGCGCACCTCGCGACCGCCCAGCTTGTCGAGTTGCGTCGCCGCGGGACGTGGCTGGTGGTGGGGGCGAACCAGGAGCTCGTTCGGCAGGGTGAGGAGGGCGACTCGTTCTACGCGGTGTCGTCGGGGCGGTTCGACATCATCGTCGATGGGAAGCGCAAGGAGACGATCGGTCCCGGGTCGTACTTCGGCGAGATCGCCCTGCTGCTGGATATGCCCCGGACGGCGAGCGTCGTCGCCCGAACCCCGGCCCGAGTGTTCCGTCTGGACCGAGAGGGCTTCGACCGGCTGCTCGCTGGGTCGTTCCGCCGCGGGACGCTCGACCCCACGCTTCCCGTGAGCCAGACGATGACCCACTGACGACGGAGACGATCGATGGATTGCTGGCACTGCAAGCGCACGGCCGTTGGAACGTGCAGATTCTGCGGGAGGGGGATCTGCGAGGACCACGTCCAGACCCATCCGTACATCCTGGAGCTCTTCCGGAGCCAGGAGGAGACGCGTGCGCTCGTGGTCGAGGATGCCCTCTTCTGTGGCGCCTGTACGCCTCGTCCCGATCCGCTCGATCTCCCGGAGCTTGACTGACCGTGTGACGCCCGTCACATGATCGAGGGTGACCGACGTCACAGCCATTAGAGTGACGGGCGACACACCGGGATGGTGATCCCAAACGCCAAGATGCTCTCAGATTGAGACCACGGCCTACGGGCCCTGGAACGCGGAGGAGGTGAAACCCACCGTGGCGGAGAAGAAGATCTCTCCCAAGGCGCCGACGACCTCGAGCGCGAAGACGTCCGGCGCGAAGGCCGCGACCCGCGTACAGAAGGTCCAGAAGGTCCAGAAGGTCCAGAAGGTCCAGAAGGTCCAGCGGAGGAAGAGCTAGTAAGTACGATGCTGTTGCGTCGGGCCCGGGTCGTTCGACCCGGGCTCTTCGTTGCACACTGAGGGGACCGGGAGGTCAGAGTTGGCTAGGCTTGCGGCCGTGCCGGCGACGGATGTGAGTGGCGCGCTCCTCGAGGGGATGGCCGCGACCCCGCTCTTCCAGGGGGCGTCTGCGGACACGATCGCGCGCCTCGCCTCCCTCGGGGTGATCCGCCCCTTCCGCCGGGGCACCTACCTGTTCCACCAGGGGGACGACGCGCCAGACGTCTACTTCCTGGTGAGCGGCCGGGTCGAGATCAGCTCGCTCACCTCGGACGGTCACCGGCAGCTCCACACCACCCTCGACGTGCCGCAGTTCTTCGGCGAGCTGGGCGTCCTCGGCAACCAGCCCCGATCCGCGGCGGCCCTCGCCCTCGACGAGTCCGAGGTGTGGCGCGCCGACGGCGACGCGTTCCTGGACTTCCTGACGGAGGAGCCCACGGCCGCCCGAGCGCTGCTTCGAGCGCTCGCCCGTCAGGTGCTGTCGCAGGAGGCGTTCGTCGAGGACCTCCTGTACCTCGACCTGAAGGGGCGCGTGGCGAAGCGGCTGCTCCAGCTCGTATCGCCGTCGCTGGACGAGCTGCCGGACGACGGTGCGGTCGTTCCCTCGATCGTGACGCATGCCGACCTCGCGAGCCTCTGCGGAGGCAGTCGCGAGAACGTCACGCGCATCCTCTCGGACTTCCAGCGCCGCGGGTTCGTCGAGCGGGAGGGCAGGCGGTTCGTTCTGAAGAAGATCTCGGGCCTCTCCAAGCTCGCGGGCCTGTGACCGTGTCGTACCGAGCGCTCCGCCGCCGGCTCCGGGACGCGGTCGCCGCGCACGACTGGCTCGAAGGCGTCGCGGCCGTGCTCGGCCTCGGGTTCTTCGCGCTCGCCGGGCTCTCCGCGTGGGGCGTCGTCACGGCGATCGCGAGCGTCGGCGACA
>JBMDWR010000111.1:0-7223 GCA_048594645.1 Actinomycetota bacterium | reverse complement strand
GTCTCCATCACTCGTCCTCCCAGCGGTCGTCCGGGAGCTCCTTGCGGAGGCGCTCGATCCCGCGCGACACCAGTGACTTGACCGTGCCCACGGCCACCCCGAGCGCCTGCGCGGTGTCCGCCTCGCTCAGGTCCTCGTAGTAGCGAAGGACGATCGCCGCTCGCTGCTCGGGCCGGAGCGTCATCAAGGCCTGGCGAAGGCGGTCGCGTTCGCCCACGTCGTCGAAGGAGACGAGGGCGGGGCCGGGGCGCTGGCGCTCGAGCCACGCGCGCTCGACACGACGGTGCCGGAACTGCGACCTGGCCAGGTTCACGACGGCCCGTCGCAGGTACCACCAGAACGCATCGCGGTTGCGGATGTCGTGGAACCGCCCGAGGACCTTCACGAATGCGTCCTGGACGAGGTCCTCGGCGAGCGCCCGCTCGCCGGTCAGCAGATACGCGAGCCGCAGCGCATCCGGCGCGTGGGCACGGTAGAGCGCGTCCAGGCCGCCCTCGCGGTCGGTGTTCCGCCGACGTTCCACCGTCAGGACCATCTCAAAGGCGGAGACGCGCGACCCCGGCGCGGGGTTCCATCACCCGCGCTCGTCTCAGGCTGGGCGCTCGATCTAGACGAGGCCCTGGTCGCACATGGCGTCCGCGACCTTGATGAAGCCGGCGATGTTGGCGCCGTTCACGTAGTTGCCGGGCGTGTCGTACTCCTCGGCGGTCTGACGGCACTGCTTGTGGATCGACTTCATGATCTCCTTCAGGTGCGCGTCGACCTCCTCGCGCGGCCACGTCAGGCGCAGCGAGTCCTGCGCCATCTCGAGGCCCGAGACGGCGACACCGCCGGCGTTCGCAGCCTTGCCGGGACCGTAGAGGATGCCCGCGTTCGCGAACTGCTGGACGCCGTCGGGCACCGTGGGCATGTTCGCACCCTCGCTTACGACGAACACGCCGCCGGCGAGCAGGTTGGCAGCGTCTTTCGCGTTGATCTCGTTCTGCGTCGCGCACGGGAAGGCGCAATCCGCGGGCACGCTCCAGAGCGGGTTCGCGTCCGCGGTCTCGTCTTTCGGCGTGTAGGTCGCACCCGGGAAGTGCTCGGCGTACTCGTGGATGCGGCCCCTGTGGACATTCTTCAGCTCCATCACCCACGCGAGCTTCTCGCGGTCGATCCCGACGGGGTCGTGGATGAAGCCGTCCGAGTCCGAGAGCGTCACGACGCGGGCGCCCATGTCGACCAGCTTCTCGGTCGCGAACTGCGCGACGTTGCCGCTGCCTGAAACGAGGCAGATCTTCCCCTCGAGGCTGTCGTCCCGGGTGATCAGCATCTCGTGGGCGAAGTACACCGCGCCGTACCCGGTCGCCTCGGGACGGATCAGCGAACCTCCCCACTCCAGGCCCTTGCCGGTGAGGACGCCGGTGAACTCGTTCTTGATCCGCTTGTACTGCCCGAACAGGAACCCGATCTCGCGCCCCCCGACGCCGATGTCGCCCGCCGGGACGTCGGTGTTGGGACCGATGTGCCTCTGGAGCTCGGTCATGAACGACTGGCAGAAGCGCATGACCTCGTCGTCGGTCTTGCCCTTCGGATCGAAGTCGGCGCCGCCCTTGCCCCCGCCCATCGGAAGTGTGGTCAGGGCGTTCTTGAAGACCTGTTCGAACGCGAGGAACTTCAGCATGCCGAGGTACACGGAGGGGTGGAAGCGCAGCCCGCCCTTGTACGGGCCGATCGCGCTGTTCATCTCGACGCGGAAACCGCGGTTCACCTGCGGCGTGCCCGAGTCGGAGCACCACGGGACGCGGAACATGATCACGCGCTCCGGCTCGATCATCCGCTCGAAGATCCTCTGCTTGCGGTAGTCCGGGTGGCGTTGCAGGACCAGCTCGACAGAGGTCGCGACCTCGCGGACGGCCTGGTGGAACTCGGGCTCCCCGGGATCCCGCGCCTCGACCTCGGACATGAGGCGATAGACGTAGTCGCTCACAGGAAGCCTCCTGGGAAGGTATCCGTCGATCGAAGCCTAGCCCAGCGGCGGCGCGAACGGGCAGCCATCGGCCTCCCGGCCGCGGGTCGAAAGGCCCCACGGCTCCGCACGACGGACGCACCCGTAGACTCGACCCGATGCGTTGGAACCGAGGCCGATCGCGGTGAGCGTGTGGATCGTGCTCACGGCCGTCGCGATCGCGGTCGTGATCGCGTGGGTCGGGCTCACGGCGCTGCGCGCGGCCTCCGGGGTCGGCGTCGACCTCGAGGCGCCCGAGCCGGAGGACGTCGACGAGCTCGAGGTGTACCTCGTGTGCGGGGAGTGCGGTACGGAGTTCCGGGTGACGCGCCTGGGCGAGCTCCAGATCCCCCGGCACTGCGGCGAGCCGATGCAGGTCGTTCGGCGACCGGCCGGCGCCTCCGGCTAGGGCGCTTTCCACAGCTGTGGATATGTCTGTGGAAGATCACATCGATGTGATTCGTCGGCGCAAGCCGCCGGTCAGCGCCAGCGCGTCGAGGCGATGAACCCCGCTGCGATCACGCCGAGGCCGATCCAGAGCCAGTACTGCTGCGTGCCTCCCGGCAGCAGGAAGTTGGCGTAGTTCAGGACGATGATCAGCACGCCGAGGACGATCAGGCCGAGGACGAGGTAGCCGTACCACCGAGGGCTCGGCTTGGGCTTGGGCTTGGTCGGGGGAGGCGCGTACGGACGCGATCTGCGCTGTCGCTGTCGGGACTTGGGCATCGCGCGACGATGTTACCTGGGCACGAGCGTCAGGACGCGCTCGGCGGCCGCCTCCACGCTCGGTCGAGAGAACGGGCACGCTCGGACCTCGCCCGCGGCCCACATCCCGGACTGGTCGTTCCAGTGCGGGGACGCCGGGTTCCCCGACTGTCCGGTCGTGAGCACCGCGACCGATGCGTCCGGGTCGCCGACGTCCACGACCATCCGCCACGACGGCACGACGAGCGCGTCGAACCTCCCCCGCCCGTCGACGCCCCCCTGGAGCACCGTCTGCTCGTCGCCGCCGAGCTCGTGCTCGGCCGCCACGAACATCGCGCTCAGGCCGGGTAACCGTGACATCGGATGCGCGAAACGCACCCGATGGAGCGCGCCCCACCGCCAGACGGCGGGCTCGTCCCCGAGCCGCCGCGTGAGCTCATCGAGCGCGGATCGGAGCGACGACCCGAGCAGCTCGTCCCGAGTGGCGGGCGGCTCCCTCTCGAGGATCTCCGGGAGCGCCGAGCACATGAACGCCTCGCGGGACGTGTAGTACGCGGCGAGCATGTCGCCGTCACCGGCTCGAGCGAGCACCGCCGCCGCGATCTCCCCGAGCCAGACCTCGAAGACGGCGGCCTCCCAAGAGTCGGCACGGACGTCGCCGTCCCAGGACCGCAGCCGATCGACGGCGGCTCGGGCGCCCTCGGCGTCCGGCACGAAGGCGGTGAGGCTGGAGAGCAGCAGGCGAGCGGGGATCGAGACCGTGTCCGTCTGGATCCGCGCGCTTCCTTCGATCGTCACGCGATCGGTCGAGGTCAGCAGCTCGGCGATCCGAGCCGCCCGGTACGGCGGGTGGAAGTCGTGCCCCAGCGTATGCGGGTAGTCGCCGTCGTGGATGCGGTTGTTGGCGGTGACGATCACGCCCGACGCCGGGTCCTTCGACCACGGCAGCTCCTCGAACGGCACGAACCCGTCCCACTCGTGCTGGGACGTCCAGCCGGGCACCGGCACGGTGCCGTCTCCGTTCCGACGGATCGGGTACAGGCCGGTGCACTGGTAGCCGATCGTCCCGTCCACGTCCGCGTACACGACGTTCTGCCCCGGGCACGACAACCCACGCAGGGCCTCTCGGAACGCCTCGAACGACTGTGCGGTCGCGGCGTCGACCAGCGCCGACGGCTCGAGCAGGCCGTCGGTCGCGGTCCACCGAAGCGCATACGTCCCGTCGAGCGGCTCGAACTCGGCGCCGGCCAACCCGGCCGGCACCGTGTCGAGGAGCGGCCCGTGCCGGGTCTCGCGCACCTCGACCTCGACGGGTTGCCCGCCGCGAACGGCGATCGTCTCGGTCCGGGTCGAAAGCGGCTCCCAGGCGCCGTCGAGCTCCACCGCGGTGCCGGCCTCGTTCAGCCGCTCGACGTAGAGATCCTGCACGTCTCCGCTCACGTTGGTGACGCCCCAGGCGTGATGCGCCGTGGTGCCCACCACGATGCCGGGCGCGAACGGGAACGCGACGCCGCGCGCCTCGTAGCCAGGGGCTCGCAGGTGGAGCTCGTACCAGGCCGCCGGCTGCTGCGCGAGCAGGTGCGGGTCGTTCGCGAGGACCGGCCTGCCGGTCGCCGTTCGCGAGCCGGCCACGGCCCAGTTGTTCGAGCCCTGCCCGCGCGTCCGCGGGAGCGCGTCCAACAGGGCGCCCGTCAGCGGACCCGCCGAGGCCGCCGGCGTCGCGGCGGGCGGCAGCAGCCTCGCCGCCGCCTGGGCGCCGAGCCGTTCGGCGAGCCGGACCCGCAGCAGCTCTCGGTCCCAATTGCCGGACAGGCCCCACGCGACGTACGCGAACGGCGCGGCCCACGTCTCGAGGTCGTCCGGCAGCTCGGGCGCGACCGCCAGGATCGCGTACTCGATCGGTGGTGCCGGCATCGAGGCGACCCACGCTCGCGCGCCCTCGACGAACCTCGACACCATCGAACGGGACCGCTCGTTCCAACGCGCGGCCTCCCGCGCGCCGATGCGCGCGAGCCCCAGGGTGCGGGCGAAGCGATCGGAGGGGATGGCGAGGTCGGCGAACCACTCCGCCAGCCGCCCGGTCGACGCGCGCAGGACGAGCTCCAGCTGGAACAGTCGGTCGGACGCCACCACGTATCCCTGCGCGAACCAGAGGTCGTCGAGCGACGAGGCGGAGATGTACGGGATCCCCCACGAGTCTCGGCGCACCTCGACGGGCTCCCGAAGGCCGGCGATCCGGATCTCGCCCTCGAGCGGCGGCAGGGCCGCGCGCGCGACGTCGCGGAGCTCCTCGAGGGGATCGCTCATCCGCCGCAGCGTACCCGGGGCGGCCACGCGGACGAGGACGGGGGCGGGTCGGCTTGAGCAGGGCGCCGGGGGTCTGGAATGATGCCCGGGTGACCGCGCATCGACCGTGGTTCGCGAGCTATCCCGCCGAGACGCCGCGAACGCTCGAACCATATCCGGAGCTCTCGGTCTTCGGGATGCTCGAGGCCTCGGCGCGACGGCACCCCGACGCGCCCGCGCTCGCGTGGTTCGGCCGGAAGGTCTCGTTCGCTCACCTACTGGCCGAGGTCGAACGCTGCTCCGCCGCCCTGTCCGGGATGGGCGTCCGGAAGGGCGACCGGGTCGCGCTGGTCATGACCAACTGCCCGCAGTACGTCATCGCGTTCTACGCGACCGTGAGGCTGGGCGCGATCGTCGTCGGCAACAACCCGCTGTACACCGATCGCGAGATGGAGCACCAACTGCGCGACAGCGATCCGTCCGTCGTCATCGTCCTGGACCTTCTCTACTCCGACTTCGCCGACGTTTTCGGGAGGCTCCGGATCGAGCACGTGATCGTCGCCCGCCTGAACGACTACATGTCCTTCCCCAAGAAGCAGCTCGCCCCGGCGCTGCGGTTCAAGAAGATGCAGCGCGAGCGTGGGAAGCCGTGGCCCCCGGTCCCCAAAGGCGCGGCGGTTCGGTGGTGGGAGGAGTGGCTCGGCTCGGCGGGGCCGGCTCCCGTCGCGGCCGCGATCGACGTCGAGCGCGATCCGGCGGGCTTCATCTACACGGGCGGCACCACGGGCATCTCCAAGGGAGCGATGCTCTCGCACCGCAACATGGTGTCCAACGCGATGCAGGCCGAGGCATGCCTGCACCTCGAGGACGGCAAGGAGGCGCTCCTCGGACCGCTGCCCTTCTTCCACTCGTTCGGCATGATCACGATGAACGTGGCGATGCTGATCGCCGGCAAGCTGGTGCCGATCCCGAACCCCCGCGATACCCATCTCGTCCTCGAGGAGATGGCGAAGGAGAAGCCGACCTTCATCCCCGGCGTCCCACGCCTGTTCAACGCGATCAACGAGTCACCGAGGACCGCGAAGTACGACCTTCGCTCGGTGAAGGCGTGCATCTCCGGCGCCGCGCCCCTTCCCCGAGCCGTCGCGGAGCGCTTCGCCGAGATCACCGGCGGTGCCAAGTTGGTCGAGGGGTACGGGCTCACCGAGTGCTCGCCGCTCACCCACGTGAACCCGCTCGACGCGCCGCGTGTCGGATGCATCGGCCTGCCGGCCCCCGACACCGACATCCGGATCGTGGACCTGAACGACCCCGAGAAGGACGTCGATCCGGGGGAGCGCGGCGAGATGTGCGTGCGCGGCCCGCAGGTGATGCTCGGGTACTGGAACCGGCCGGAGGAGACCGCGATCGCGATCCGCAACGGGTGGTTCCACACCGGCGACGTCGCCGTCATGGACCCGGACGGCTACTTCCGGATCGTCGACCGCCTGAAGGAGATGATCATCGTCTCCGGGTTCAACGTGTACCCCAACGAGGTCGAGGACGCGCTGTACCGACACCCGAAGATCTCGAAGGTGGCCGTGATCGGCGTGCCCGACGAGAAGACGGGTGAGGCGGTGAAGGCGTTCGTCGTGCTGAAGGAGGGCGCGACCGCGACCCCGCACGAGATCATCACGTGGGCTCGAGACCCCGAGAACGGCCTGACGGCATACCGGGCGCCCAAGCTGGTCGAGTTCCGCGAGGGCCTGCCCGAGACGATGGTGGGCAAGGTGCTCCGCAGAATCCTCGTCGAGGAGGAGCGGCAGAAGGCCGCGGCGAGCGCCGTCACGTGAGCCCGCTCCCGGCCGACCTCGGCCAGGGCGCCGTCGTTCGCCGCCTGGCGATGGAGGACCTCGAGGAGATCTGGGCGCTCGTCGACGCGGAGCGCCACCGGCTGGAGCCGTGGATGCCATGGGCGTCGCTCACGCAGACGATCGACGATCAGCGAGCCTGGCTGGAGAGCGTGGTGCACGACGAGCGATCGCTCGACGGGTGCGGCATCTTCGTCGATGGTGCCTACGTCGGTGGCGTCGGGTTGCGGTGGGATCCGTTCGACGTTCGTGGGGAGATCGGCTACTGGATCTCCGCGGCGTGCGAGGGTCGCGGCCTGGTCACGAGCGCCGTCCGTGCCCTGATGGACGTCGCGTTCTCCGAGATCGGGCTGCACCGGGTCGAGATCCGCGCGGGCGTCGAGAACTCTAAGAGC
>JBMDWR010000110.1:0-4552 GCA_048594645.1 Actinomycetota bacterium | reverse complement strand
GAGGAGGCCTCCGACGCGCACCTCCCGTTCCTGATCGGCGAGCACGTGGACCTCCTCGCGGCCGACGTCGTCGGCGTCGCCGACGGCGGCAACTGGCGGAACGGCGTGCCGACGCTCGAGGCGAGCACGCGCGGCGTCGTCGACTGCCGCGTTACCGTTCGGGTGCTCGACCACGCCATCCATAGCGGCTCGTACGGTGGCCCGTCGACGGACGCGCTGTCGGCGCTTGCGCGGCTGCTGTCCACGCTCCAGGACGAGGACGGCGAGGTCGCGATCGACGGCCTCATGCGCCAGACCTGGGACGGCATGGAGGTCACCGAGGAGGACTACCGCAAGGACGCGCCCCTGCGGCCGGGCATCCGGTTGATCGGTTCCGGCCCGATCGCGGAACGGATCTGGACGAAGCCCTCGGTGGCGGTCCTGGGCATCGACGCCCCCCGGGTGACCGAAGCCTCGAACCAGCTGGTTCCCTCGGCGAACGCCAAGGTGAGCCTCCGGCTCGCCCCTGACGAAGACCCCAAGGTCGCGATGGACGCACTCACCCGTCACCTCGTCGACCACGCGCCGTGGGGCGTCGGCGTCGAGATAAGTGAGGGAACCTCAGGCCGAGGCATCCGCATCCGCACCGACGGCCCCGGCTTCGCCGCGATGCGCAGGGCGATGGAGGCGGCGTTCGGGCGGCCGATCGTCGTCACCGGAAGCGGCGGCTCGGTCCCGCTCGTGCCCGTGCTCGTCGACGCGATGCCGGATGCGGAGATCCTGTTCTACGGCGCGGCCGACGAGATGAGCCGCTACCACTCGACCGACGAGAGCGTCGACCTCGGCGAGCTCGAGCGCACCTGCCTCGCCGAGGCGCTGCTGCTCGGCGAGCTCGGACGAGCGGCCTGACCCGCGCGAGCGGCCCCACACACCTCCTCGGCGGGCGTCACCCAGCGGCCCTTGCTAGTCTCGGAGCGGATGGACACGTCAGCGAGCGCCCCGCCACCCGGCGTCCCCGCCGTTCCGCCTGCCGCTCCACCGAGCGCTCCCGAAAGCGCGGAGCACGAGGCGATCACGCAGCCGGCGAAGCTCCTGCGGATTGCCAGCATGGTCCGCGAGCTGCTGGAGGACACGAGGCAGGCGTCCCTCGACGAGCCCGGGCGGATCCGGCTCCGGCAGGTCTACGAACGGGCGATCGGCGAGCTCGAGGACGTGCTCTCTCCGGACCTCCAGGAGGAGCTCTCGTCGCTGGCCCCGCCGATGCAGGGCGTTCCGACCGATGCTGAGATCCGCATCGCCCAGGCCCAGCTGGTCGGCTGGCTGGAAGGGCTGTTCCACGGCATCCAGGCGGCGCTGTTCTCGCAACAGATGGCCGCCCGAGCGCAGTTCGAGGAGCTACGGCGTCGTGGCCTGCCCGGAGGCTCCGAGCAGCCGGCCGAGCCGTCGAGGCCGGAGGACACGCGCGGGCAGTACCTCTAGCGCTCCGGGCGCCGGCGCGGTCGCCCTCACGGCTCGGCGACGGTCCGGCCACGCGCCGTCTCCGACGCACCGCCCGCCATCCGCTGCGCGATGTACACGGGGATGAACATCAACAGGATCACCGCGACGGCGACGACGTTCACGATCGGCCGGTTCCGCGGCAGGCGAAGGTTGTTGTAGATGAACTTCGGGATTGTGAGCGTGCTCCCGGCGGTGAAGTTGGTGACGACGATCTCGTCGAACGACAGCGCGAACGCGAGGAGCGCGCCCGCGATGACCGCCGTGCGGATCGCCGGGAAGGTCACGTACCGGAAGGTCTGCCACCCGTCGGCGCCGAGGTCCATCGACGCCTCGACGAGCGAGGTCGGCGTTCGGCGGAGGCGAGCCAGGACGTTGTTGTAGACGACGACGATGCAGAACGTCGCGTGACCGATCACGATCGTGAGCACGCCGAACGGGATGCCGAAGTTGTTCGCCGCCGTGTTGAGGGCGATCGCCGTGACGATGCCGGGCAGCGCGATCGGCAGGACCAGGAGGAACGAGACCGAGTTCCGCCCGAAGAACCGGAACCGGTGGACGGCGAACGCCGCCGCGCTGCCGAGCGCGAGCGCGAACAGCGTCGCGATCGTCGCCACCTCGAGCGACGTCACGAGCGCGTCGCGAACGCGTGGGTCGTCCCACGCGATGCCGAACCACTTCGTCGTGTATTGCTCGATCGGCCAGGCCTGCCCGACGCTGTCGTTGAAGGCGTACAGCACCACCATCACGAGCGGCACGTACAGGAACGCGAGCGTGAGCCCGGCGCTCACCCGGACCAGGATCTTGAACCCTCGGCTCTCCATCGTTACAGCGCCTCGAACGCACCGAGCCGCTTCGCGATCATCAGGTAGATCGCCATGATGGCGACGGGCACCATCGCGTACGCGGCGGCGAGCGGGATGTTCCCCGCAACCCCGACGTTGTCGAAGATCACGTTCCCGATGAACTGGGTGTTCCCGACCAGCTCCGGCGCGATGTAGTCGCCCAGCGTCAGCGAGAACGAGAAGATCGACCCCGCCACGATGCCCGGCAGCACCAACGGGAACATCACACTGCGGAACGTGGTCCACCCTCGCGCACCGAGATCCGACGATGCCTCGAGCAGCGAGCCGGGCACGCGCTCGAGCGCAGCGTAGATCGGCAGAAGGGTGAACGGCAGCCAGAGGTAGACGAAGGTCAGCCAGACAGACCAGTTCGAGCGGCCCAACTGGAGGGAGCCGAGCCCGGTGAGCTCGACGAGCCAGTTCACGAACCCGTTCGGCGTCAGCATGATCTTCCAGGCGAAGATCCTGACGAGGTAATTCGCCCACAACGGGAGCACGACGAGGATCAGCAGCGTGTTGCGCATCCTCGGCGTCGCGAGCCTCGCCGCGTAGTAGGCGAGCGGGAAGGAGAGCACGATGTCCGCGAGCGTGACGCCGGCAGCGATACCTACCGTCCGGATCGTGATCGTCCGGTAGACCGGTTCCTGCAGCAGCGTCTGGAAGTTCTGGAACGAGAAGTCCCGAACGATCTCGGAGGTAAGAACGTCGAGGTCCCAGAACGCGTTGGCGAGCAGGAAGACGAGCGATCCCAGGTAGATCAGGAGGAACCACGTGAGTGGCGCACCGAGCGACAGACCCAGCTTGATGCCGCGATGGCGGAACAGGAACGCAGAGAGCCGCCGGAGGGTGCGCTCCTCGGGCCGGTTCTCGACGATCGTCGCCACGGGTTCTCCTCAGCGCGGGGGTGCCACGGAGGCTCCGGGGATCCCCGGAGCCCCCGTGGCCCGAGCCATCGCTACGCGCCTCGGATCTCCGTCCACGCCTGCGTCCATTCGGAGTAGTCGATGCAGACGTTGCCTCTGTCGTCGCCGCAGTCGGGCAGCGGCGTCTTCCACAGGAACAGCGAATCGAGGAACTCCTCGTCGCCGCAGTTGCCGTAGCGAACGGTGTCGACGGCCGCGTCCGCGCCCTCGCCGTAGAAGTCGACGAGCAGCTCACGCGTCGCGTCGCAGGACTCCGCGTTGCTGCCTGCGGCCCCGTACCAGACCGCGATCTCGGCCTGCACGTCGGGCTGCATCGTCCAGTCCATCCACTTCAGCATGCAGTTGGGGTGCGGCGCGTTGGACGAGATCATCCACGTGTCGGCCCAGCCGGTCATCCCCTCGGAGGGAACGACCTGATCGACCGGCGCATCCAGTTCGGCCAGGCTGAGGTTGATCGGCCACGCGGTGCCGACCACCATCGAACCGTCGACGAAGCCGTCGATCTCGTCCGTGTACAGCGCCCAGTAGCTGCTGATGAGCTCGCTCTGCTGCTTCAGCAGGTCGACCGCGGCGTCGAACTGCGCCTGCGTGAGCTCGTACGGGTCCGTGATCCGGAGGTCCGGGTTGTGCGCCATCAGGTACATCGCCGCGTCCGCGATGAAGATCGGCGAGTCGTACGCCGTCACCTTGCCCGCGTATGGCGAATCCGCCTCGAACGTCACGTCCCAGCTGGTGGGCGCTGGCGAGACGACCTCGGTGTTGTACATCAGGAAGTTCGGTCCGTACATGTACGGCGTCCCGTACACGTTCCCGTCCACGACGTAGTGGTCCGTGTTCGTTCCGCCGTCGGGATTGAGCGGCCCGATGACGTTCTCGAACTCGGGGAACAAGGCCGGGTCGACCGCGCCGACGTCACCGCCGGCGATCAGCCGGTTGCTCGAGTCGCCGGAGGCCGACACGCCGTCGTACACGGTGCCGCCTCCCTGACGCATGAGCGTCACCATCTCGTCCGAGGTGTCCGCGTAGGTGACGTTCACGTCGCAACCCGTCTCGTCCTCGAACGGCGTCACCCAGTCGAAGTCCTCTCCGCCTTCGCTGGTCCCGTCCTCGGTGTAGCCGTGCCACGCGATCAGCTCGAGCGCACCTTCGGTCTCGCCGATCGTGTCGTACACCTTCTCGGGTTGGATCGCGCCACCCGTCTCACCCCCGCCACCCCTCCCGTTGTCGTGGGCGGCGCCCGCCCCGGCGCCGCCCGGGCCGGCCCCCCCGCAGGCCCCACCCCCCCTGGGCCCCCCGGGGGGGGGCCCC
>JBMDWR010000011.1:0-1168 GCA_048594645.1 Actinomycetota bacterium | reverse complement strand
GATCGACCTCCTGGTCTGCGCGACGCTGACCGGCGACACGCCGATCCCGTCGACCGCCGTCTGGGTGCAGCGCAACCTGGGGATCGCGGCGCCGGCGTTCGACGTGAACGCCGCCTGCGCGGGCTTCTCCTACGCCGTGTCCACCGGGACGGCGTTCATCGAATCGGGCAAGGCCGAGACCGTGCTGGTCATGGGCGCCGAGATCCTTTCTCGCGTGCTCAACTTCCGCGACCGGACGACGTGCGTGCTGTTCGGTGACGGCGCGGGCGCCGTCCTCCTGCGCCGTTCGGAGGACCCGGGCGTCCTCGGGTCGGTCCTCGGAGCCGACGGGCGCTCCGCCGAGATCCTGATGATCCCCGGAGGCGGGTCCGCGAAGCCATCGACCGACGCGTCGGCGTCGCCGGACGACTTCACGATCCACATGGCCAACGGGCGCGAGGTGTTCAAGCGAGCCGTCGTCGAGATGGCGAACGCCTGCCGCGAGCTGCTCGAGAAATCGGGCTACACGCCCGACGACGTCCACCTGCTGATCCCGCACCAGGCGAACGCGCGCATCATGATCGCGGTCGCAGATCGCCGGCGCATCGACGTCGACCGGGCCGTCGTCGACGTCGAGTCCGTGGGCAACACGTCGGCGGCGTCGATCCCGATCGCGCTCGACCGGGCGTGGCGGGCGGGACGGATCCGCAAGGGCGACCTCGTGCTGCTGACCTCGTTCGGCGCCGGGCTCGCGTGGGGCGCCAACCTGATCCGGTGGACGGGACCGGACGCCCCGTGACCGAGGCCGCCGCGAAGGTCGCGCTCATCTCCGGCGGCTCGCGCGGGATCGGGCGCGCGTGCGGCGAGGCGCTCGCGCACGGTGGATGGAGCGTCGCGATCGGCTACCGGTCGAGCGAGGCCGACGCGAAGGAGACGATCGAGGCGATCGAGGCGATAGGCGTTCGCGGCCTCGCCGTCGAGCTCGACGTCACGGAGGAGGGATCGGTCGCCGAGGCGTTCCGCCGTGTGGGCGACGAGCTGGGACCGGTCTCCGGGCTCGTGAACAACGCCGGGATGTCGCGCGACGGTTTGCTGCTGAAGTACCCGCTCGAGGTGTTCGAGCAGACGGTGGCGACGAACCTCCGTGGTGCGTTCCTGTGCAGCCGCGCCGCGCTGCGCGGGATGTTGC
>JBMDWR010000109.1:0-21077 GCA_048594645.1 Actinomycetota bacterium | reverse complement strand
GCGCCCGCTTCCTGACCCGCCTGCAGCACCGCCTGGTACTCCGCACCGGACAGCCGGTTGAAGTTGTCCCTGAACCCGTCCTGCCCCGTGACGATGACCAGGAAGCCGAGGATCAGCACCGCGAGCCACGCCGCCCCGACGGCCCAGTAGGAGACGCGCATCATCGCCCTCGTCCCCTTCAGGAAAAGCCACAGCGTGAGCAGCAACGCGGCGGTGCCGATGAGGAAGCGCACGATCGGCTCGTCGATGTTGTCCGCCACGTCGATCCACCCCTGGCTCTCCTGCGAGATGCCGACGGAGCGGATCGCATCGGCGAGCCCCCATCGGATCCACCAGTCCTGGAGCTGCCCGGTCCACGACAGGGCGGTGATCGAGAGCATGAAGCACGCCCACAACCCGAGCGCCGGATGCAGCGTCCTGCTGATGTAGATGTACTCCCCACCGGACCGCGGCATCGACACCGAGAAGTACCAGTAGAGCCCCGCGATCGGGAAGATCATCAACACGAACAGGACGGCAAGCCCCATGTGGGCTCCCGGGTAGAACGCCGGAGCCCACACGATGTACACGAGCGCGTACAGCAGGCCGGGGTTCATCGCGCTGTACATCAGCGCGTCCCGAGCCGAGATCTGTCGCGTGAGTCCCGACGACGTTCGGATGAACACGTCCTGACTTGCCATCCGCTCCCCCCTTCGACCTCGCGGTCGGTGCCGTCACGCGGGCCCACGGCCCGGCACGGAGGTCACTCTCGTCCGGTTTGCAAACAGTAGAGCGAAGGCCGCGCCCCGGGCAAGTAGCCGCGATCGCTCGGGGTGCGCGGCTCGCACCCCTCCGGTCAGGCGGAGACCCCGAGACCCTCCAACAAGACCACCAGCTGCACGAGCAGGACGATCGCGCTGTTGATGACGATCACGAACGCGAGGCTGGGGTACGGAACGGTCTCGTCCCCCGCGAAGACCGCGGCGAGCTGGTGGAGGTAGTACACGAGCGCGACGAACGCGACCGCCGGCACCGCCACGAGGGGACCGAACAGCGCGACCGCCGACACACCAGCCAGCGCGGCGATCGCCGCCCTGCGACGGGCGGGACGCTCGTACCGATGCGCCATCCGCCTATCGTCGCACCTCACGGCGCCGGAACGCCATCGGCAGCCGTGCGAGCCGTGCTACGGTCGCGCGGTCGTGGCCTCGCGAGCACGTGACCTCGGGATCGCGATCGGCCGGTTCGAGCCCGGGCCGAAGGATGCCATCACGGACGTGCCCGGCGTCGCGGTCGGCCAGACGACGCTCGTCCGCGATGAGCCGGCGGTGGCGCGCACGGGCGTGACCGCGATCTGGCCGCACGCGGGTGATCCGTGGCTCGACCGCGTGTACGCCGGCACCGCGATCCTGAACGGCTACGGCGAGCTGATCGGCATCAACCAGGTGAACGAATGGGGGCTCCTGCATTCGCCGATCGTGATCACGTCGAGCCTGGCGATCGGCCTGGCATACGACGCGACGGCGAGGTGGATCGCCGAGCGCGAGCCGGCGCAGGGGCGCTCCGACGTGATCATGCCCGTCGTGACCGAATGCGACGACTCGTACCTGAACGACGCGCGCGCGTTCCCGCTGACCGCCGACGACGTCGTCTCGGCGCTCGAAGGCATCTCGAACGAAGCCGTCGCCGAGGGATGCGTGGGCGCCGGGACCGGGATGCAGTGCTTCGACTTCAAGGGAGGGATCGGCAGCGCCTCGCGGATCGTGCCCGACGCCGGCGGCGACCTCACCGTGGGTGTCCTCGTATGCACGAACTTCGGCGCCCGTCCCGATCTCGTCATCGCGGGAGTGCCCGTCGGGCTCGCGCTCACCGACCTGATGCCCGAGGGACACGCCGACGGCTCATGCATCGTGGTCGTCGCGACCGACGCCCCGATGCTTCCTCACCACCTGCGGCGGCTCGCGGTGCGTTCGGGCCTCGGCCTCGCTCGCTGCGGATCGATCGGCGCGAACGGCTCCGGAGAGCTCATGCTCGCGTTCTCGACGGCACAGACGGTGCCGCGCTCGGCACCCGGATCGCGGATCCGTGCAGAGGCGCTGCTCGACGGCGCGTTCTGGCACGAGCCGAGCGCGTTCGACACGATCTTCACCGCGACGATCGAGGCGACGGAGGAGGCGGTCGTGAACGCGCTGTTCGCGGCCGAGACGACGACGGGGCGGGACGGCAACGTGCTCCACGCGATCCCGCGCGACAGCGTCGTCGAGATGCTCGATCGCGCGGGACGTATCCGCGGCTGAAGCTCCCGACGATCGGACCCTGCGCTCCGGCGGAAGCCCGGACGGTCGGCTCGTTACTCGACGGCGACCACGCCCACCCAGCGCAGGAGATCGCGCTCGGTGACGATGCCGACGAGCCGTCCGCCCTCGACGACGGGCAGTCGTCGGACGTTCTTCGCGTTCATCAGCTCGAAGGCATCCACGATCTGCTGGCCCGGCTCCGCCGTGACGACCGGCGAGGACATCACGTCGCCGAGCCGTCGCTTCAGCAGGCCCGAGTCGTCCAGGATGCGGCGCGTGACGTCGCGCTCGGTGAACAGGCCGACCGGCTCACCGTTGTCCTGCACGACAACCGAACCGATGTCGCGTTCGACCATCGTTCGAACCGCGCGCTCGACCGTGTCCTCGGGCGTCACGGTCACCACGTCGCGCGTCATGATCTCGCCCACGGTGTCCTTGGTGGTCGTCATCGGTTCCCTTCGGGTCGGGACGTCGCGGGGATGCTAGTACCGCGCGCGCTCGACCCGCAAAGTTCCGGTCGCCCGCCGTCAGCCACCCAGCCCGTGGAGGCCGCGGCACGCGTCGGCGAGGACGAGCCGGCCGAGGCGTTCGGCGTCCTCGGCCGAGATGTGGTCTCGCTCGACGAACCGCGTCAGGACGCGTTCGAGCGCGGCGCGGGCCAGGACGGCCGAGAGCCAGAACGACTCGGGCTCGCCGGCTTCGTCCGACCCGTACAGCAGCTTGGCCGCCGGGACGGTCCCGATCAGCATCTCGAGCGCCCATTCCACCTGTCCCCAACCCCACGGGATCAGCTCGGAGAGCTCCAGGTAGACGTTCGGCAGGACCGAGGCGATGTATCCAGCCTCGCGGATCCACGGATACCCCGCGTGCACCAGGACGACCGGTTGGTGCTGGACGTCGATCAGGAGCGGGAACAGGTTCTGGGGCGCGGCATGCGCGATGTCGATGTCCGGGTCCCCGCCTCCGCAATGGAAGTGGAACGGGCGGTCGTTCTGCTTCGCCGACGCGAGCGCTCGCCGGATCAGGAAGTCTCGAACGGGCTTGGCATGCTCCCGCGACTCCCGCCACGCGTCACCCTTCCACCCGCCGAAGGCTGCTGCGGCGTCGGCCGCCGACGGGTCGCCGACGTCCAGGCCCGTGCGATACGCGACGATCGACTTGATCGCCACGCAGTTCGGGTCGGAGAAGGCGTCGGCCGTCTCGGCCTCGACGCCGGAGACGAGATCGTCGAACGAGCCGTCCCGATGCTGCAGGATCCACGGTTCGAGACGCGTCACCCGGTAGACGGTCGTGCCGAGCGTCTGCGCGAACTCCTCGGCCGTGATCCTGGGCTGCGGGAACCCCTCGTCCGCGAAGACGGCCACGACCCGCGCGGCCTCGAGCAGGCCCTTCGTGTACCCGACGGCGTCCGCCTGGAGCCTCGCCTCCCGCTCGGCGGTCACCGCCTCGCGCGTCGGCTCGCACCCGAGGTGCCGGGCGAGCCAGCGGACGAGGGCGATCGCGAGCACGGTCGAACCCGTCAGGCCGTCGACGAACGGCCAGAGGTCCTCGTCGATGCGGGACGACGAGTGGAACGACTCGCCGAGGAACGTGGCGCGCGTGTCGAAGCCTTCCGAGCCACGGCCGAGCAGGTCCTCCATCCGGTACGGATGGGTATGCGCGTCGACCACGTCCGCGCCCGAGAGATCGATCATCGCACCGTAGCCTATGCTTCATCGACGTCCCCGAAGGGCCACGACGCGAGGGGAGCGCGATGACGCAGGCGTTCATCGAGAGCGACAGCACGCGGGTCCTGCCGCTCGAGCTCGGCAGGGCCATGCCCGTGGTCGCTCGGGGCGAGGGGGTCTGGATCGAAGACGCCGCCGGCCGCCGCTACCTGGATGCAATGAGCGGAGGGTCGATGGCGGCGACGCTCGGGCACGGCCGCCGCGACATCCTCGCAGCGGCGCGCGAGCAGGCCGAGCGCCTGCCCTACGTGCACAACGAACGGCTCACGAGCCCGGCGCAGGAGCAGTTGGCCGAGGAGCTGGTCCAGCTGGCGCCCGAAGGGTTCAGCCGCGTCCGGTTCACGGTGAGCGGCTCCGACGCCAACGAGATGTCGATCCAGCTCGCGCGCTCGTATCACGTCGAGCGGGGTGAGCCCTCCAGGTGGCAGGTGATCTCGTTCGCGCAGGCCTATCACGGCCCGACGATGCAGACGCTCGCGATGACGGGGCGCCCCGGGCTGCACGGCCCGTTCGGGCCGTACCTGCCGAAGCACCTGCACATCCCGCCGAGCGCCCCACCGTTCGATGCGACCGGCGAGGCAACACTGGACGCGCTGGATCGCGCGCTCGAGCAGGCGGGCCCCGAGAACGTCTCGGTCTTCTTCTGCGAGCCGATCAGCGCCGCTGCCCTGCCGGGGCACACACCACCGCGCCGCTTCTGGGAAGGCCTCGCGGAGCGGCGCGAGCGCTACGGCTTCCTCGTCGCGTTCGACGAGGTCGTGACCGGCGTCGGCCGTACGGGCGCATGGTTCGCCGGCGCCGAGACGGCTTGCACGCCCGACATCATCGCGTCCGCGAAGGGCCTGGGCGCCGGCTATGCGGCGATCGGCGCCGTGCTGTGCCGCGAGCCGGTCTACGACGCCGTCGCGCGAGGCTCCAGGCGCTTCACGGTCGGCCACACGTGGGACGGCGCGCCGCTCTCGTGCGCGGTCGGGCTCGCCGTGCTGGAGGCGCTGCGATCGGAGGACCTGATCCCGCGCGTCCGCGAGCGCGGTCGGCGGCTGCGCGACGAGCTCGCCGCGGCGCTCGAGGGGATCCCGTTCGTGCGGGAGGTGCGTGGTCGTGGGTTCCTCCTCGGCGTCTCGTTCGCCGACCCGCGCGACGGCTCGTCGTTCCTCCCCCGCGAGCTGCGCGTCGCCGCCAGGATCGACGAGGCGGCGTTCGAGCGCGGGCTGATCGTGCTCTCGACGCAGCCGACCCGCGACGGCTATGCCGGCGATCAGTCCCTGTTCGCACCTGCGTTCACAACGACCGACGACGAGTTGGCCGAGATGGTCTCCCGCTTCGCCGACGCCGTGCGCTCGGTGGCCGAAGCCGTGGAGCCCGAGCTGGCCGGCCGGCCGTCGGCAACCGCCACGGGAGCCGCCTCATGACCGAACGAACGCCGCGCCGACTTCACGCTCTGATCCTCCAACACGAGGAGCCGACACCGCCGGGATACGTCACCGACTGGCTCGGATCGCACGACGCCGAGGTCGAGACGTTCCGGATCGACCTGGAGGACGAGGAGCGCGATCCGACGCGGTACGACCTCGTCGTCTCGCTCGGCTCCGAGTTCGCCGCGTTCGACGACACGAAGCCCTTCGTGCCGCGCGAAGCCGCGCTGATGCGACGAGCGATCGACGCCGACGTACCCGTGCTCGGACTGTGCTTCGGCGGCCAGATGCTCGCGCGCGTGCTTGGGTCGGAACTCTTCCGGTCGGACCGATCCGAGATCGGCTGGCTCCCGGTGCGCACCGCCGACCCGGAGCTCGTCCCCGAGGGACCGTGGTTCCAGTGGCACTTCGACACGTTCACGCCTCCCCCGGGCGCGACGGTCGTCGCCGAGACAGACGTCGGCCCGCAGGCCTTCGTCGCCGGGCGATCGCTCGGCCTCCAGTTCCACCCGGAGGTGACGACCGAGATCATGGACGACTGGGTGCGCGTGTACCGGCACGAGCTGGACGGCGACGGCGTGGACCCGGACGCGTTGCTCGAGGAGACGCACCGCCTCGCGAACGCCAGCCGGGACAACGCGATGCAGCTGTTCGAGCGGTACTTGCGCGACGTCGCCCGGCTCGAGCCGGCGGACGAGCGCGTCGGCGACTGAAGGAGGCACGGTGGCGCAGGGAACGATCGGCTCGGACGCGACCAGCGTCTTCCCGCGGTTCCTCGACCTCGCGTACCCGAGCATCGAGCGCGGCGAGGGCGTGTGGCTCACCACGGTCGATGGGCGCCGGATCCTCGACGCGTCGTCGGGCGGCGCGATGGTCGCGTGCCTCGGCCACGGCGTGCGCGAGCTCGCGGACGCCGCGGCGGCGCAGGCCGACCGGATCTCGTACTTCTACAACCACCACTTCACGAGCGAGCCGCAGGAGCGCCTCGCCGACCGCCTCCTCGCGCTCACGCCCGAGATGGCGCGCGTGCGGTTCGTCTCCGGCGGGTCCGAGGCCAACGAGACGGCGCTCCAGCTCGCGCGCCTGTACCACGCCGAACGCGGCGATACGGATCGCTGGCGCGTGATCTCGCCGGCCCAGAGCTACCACGGCTCGACGATGGGGACGCTCGCTCTCACGGGCCGGTCGGCGGTCCAAGAGCCCTACTCGCCGTACCTCGCCGAGCACCTGCACGTGCCGCCGTCGACGCCGAGGCTCGACCCGACCGGCGAGGCCGCGCTCGAGGAACTCGACCGTCTGCTCGAACGGCACGCGGGCGAGATCGCGGCGTTCTTCTGCGAGCCCGTGAGCGCGGCCGCCCTGCCCGCGTACTCGCCTCCCGAACGGTTCTGGCAGGGCCTGGCCGAACGCCGGCAGGAACACGGGTTCCTGATCTGTTACGACGAGGTCGTGACGGGGATCGGCCGGGTCGGCACCTGGCTCGCGGCCCACCAGCTCCCCGTCCAGCCGGACATCGTCGCGGTCGGGAAGGGACTCGGCGCCGGGTACGCGCCGCTCGGCGCGGTCCTGTGCCGCCAGGAGGTCTACGACGCGATCGACCGCGGATCGCGCGAGTTCGACCTGGGACACACGTGGGACGGCGCACCGCTCTCGACGGCCGTGGGCCTCGCCGTGCTCGACCTGCTCGAGCAGGGGAGGCTCGTCGCGCGCGTCCGCGACCGCGGACCCAGCCTGCGCGACGAGCTCGCGGAGGCCGTCTCCGGCTCGGCGATCGTCGGCGAGGTGCGTGGGCGCGGGTTCCTCCTGGGCATCGAGCTCGTCGATCCGCGCGACGGACGCTCGTTCCTGCCGACGGATCTCGACGCCGGCTCGCTGGTCGACGACACGGCGTTCGAGCTCGGTCTGCTCGTGACGTCGACGCACCCGCAGGCGGACGGCTACGCGGGCGACCAGGTCCTGCTGGCTCCCGCGTACACCAGCACCGACGCCGAGCTGACACAGATGGTAGACCGCCTCGCCCAGACGGTCCGGGCCGTGGAAGACAAGGTCGGCGCCGCGCTCGAGGGGAAGGCACCATGAGCGCGGAGCGCAGATCGTCGGGCGAGGAGTTCGTCCTGCTCGCGGTGGTTGACATCAACGGCTCGATGCGCGGCAAGGCGATCCGCCCGGACGCGTTCGAGACGGCCCTTGCCCGCGGTGCCGTCATGACGGACCTGATCCTGGGGCTCGACCCGGTCGACGCGCCGATCACCGACTACGAGCGGTTCGGGATCCGGGTGGGGGCACCGGACCTCATCGTCCACCCCGACCCCGAGACGTTGCACGACCTCAGGTGGCGGCCCGGGTGGCGGATCTGCCTCGCGACGCCGAGCTGGCCCGACGGCTCGCCTGCCTACTCCTCGCGCGAGGTGTTCCGGAACGTCGTCGACGACGTCGGAGACCTCGGGTACGAGATCATGTCGGCGCTCGAGTACGAGATCCGCGTCTGGGACGCGGAGGGCGAGCCGACGTCCAGCGGCATCAGCTACAGCCTGAACGAGATCGAGCGGTACGCGCGGTTCCTCGACGAGCTGGTCCCCGCTCTGGAGGGGCTCGGCGTCGAGCTGCTCGCGGTGCACACCGAGGCGGGACCGGGCCTGCTGGAGCTCAACCTCGGGGCCCGGTACGGGATCGAGGCCGCCGACGACGCCGCGCTGCTGAAGTTCGGGATGAAGCAGGTGGCCGCGTCGATGGGCCTGCGCGCCAGCTTCCTCGCGAAGACCACTCCGGGCGAGGAAGGCTCGGGCGGTCACGTCCACATGTCGCTGTGGCAGGGCGGAGCGAACGCCTTCGCCGGGCCGGACCCGAAGGGCGAGCTCCCCAAGGTGTTCTCGTCCGCGGTCGCCGGCGTGGTCGACCATCTGCCGGCCGCATCGCTGCTGATGAACCCCACGATCAACTCGTACAAACGCCTCGTCCCGGGCTGGTTCGCGCCGGTCAACGCCACCTGGGGCTACGAGAACCGCTCGTGCGCCGTCCGCGCGATCCGGTCCCCCCGTCCGGAGCTGTGGCACTTCGAGTGCCGGAGGCCGGGTGCCGACGCCAACCCGTACCTCGTGCTCGCGGCGCTCGGCGCGTCGGTCGCGGACGGCGTCCGTCGCCAGGCCACGCCGCCCGATCCGGTCGCCGGCGACGCCTACGCGCTCGACCGGCCGGAGCTGCCGGGATCGCTCGAGGCGGCGCTCCGCGCGTTCGAGGAGGACCCGGTGCTGTCCGGGGCGTTGGGCAAGGAGTTCAGCGAGTACTTCGTGACGTCGCGAGAGTGGGAGCTCAAGGCGTGGCGGGAGGCCGTCACGCCGTGGGAGCGCGAACGCTACGACCGTTCCGTCTGACCGCTACGCCTGCGAGAAGTACACGTTCTTGACCTCGGTGTAGAGGTTCACCGCGTGCATCCCCATCTCGCGGCCGATCCCGCTTCGCTTGTACCCGCCGAACGGCGCCTCGGTATGGACGCTGTGCGACGAGTTGACGCTCAGCACCCCCGTGCGGATCCCCTTGGCGACACGGATCGCCCTGCCGAGGTCACGTGTCCAGATCGAACCCGACAGGCCGTACTCCGTCTCGTTCGCTAGGTGGATCGCCTCCTCCTCCGTGTCGAACGGCGTCACGCACGCCACCGGCCCGAAGATCTCCTCCTGGGCGACCCGCCACCGGTTATCGACGTCGGCCAGGATGGCCGGTCGCAGATAGAACCCGTTCTCTCCGTTCGGCACCTGCGGGACCTCGCCGCCGGTGACGAGGCGCCCGCCCTCCTTCTGCCCGAGCTCGAGGTAGTCGAGCGCGGTCTGGCGCTGTCCCGACGAGATCAGCGGGCCGAGGTCCGTGTCCTCCTCGAGGGGCTGCCCCACCCGCAACGCATCGGTCTTCTTCGCGAGCGCGTCGACGAACCCTTCGTACGCGGAGCGCTCGACGAAGATCCGGCTCCGCGCGCAGCAGTCCTGACCGGTGTTGGCGAAGACGGCCCACATCGAGCGCTCGACGCACTGGTCCATGTCGGCGTCGGCGAACACGACGTTGGCCGACTTGCCGCCGAGCTCCAGCGAGACCCGGGTGATGTTGCGGGCGGCCAGGGCCATGATCGACGACCCGATCTCGGTCGAGCCCGTGAACCCGACCTTGGCGACCCGCGGATCGGTGACGAGGGCGTTGCCGGCGGTAGAGCCGGGTCCCGGCAGGACGGACATCGTGCCATCGGGCAGGCCGGCCTCGCCGAGGATCTCGGCCATCCGCAGCACCGAGAGCGGCGTGAGCGACGCCGGCTTGACGACGATCGTGTTGCCGCACGCGAGCGCGGGCGAGATCTTCCACGTCGCGATCACGAGCGGGAAGTTCCACGGGGTGATCAGGGCACATACGCCGACGGGCTCGCGGAGCGTGACGTCGAGCCCGGGATCTTGCACGGGGACCGTCTCCCCGAAGATCTTGTTGGCCGCGCCGCCCCAGTACTCGAGCGTGTCGGCGACGATGCCCACCTCGTCGCGCGCGTCGCGGATCGGCTTGCCGACGTTCCGAGCCTCGATCTGCGCGAGCTCCTCGAGCCGCTCGCGGACCAGGACCGACGCGCGGAGCAGCACGCGTCCGCGTTCGGTGGCCGACGCGCGCGGCCACGGGCCCTCGTCGAAGGCCTGGACCGCGACGTCGACGGCGCGGCGTGCGTCCTCGGCTCCGGCCTCGGCCACCTCGGCCATCGGAGAGCCGTTGCCGGGCTCGACCACCTGGAAGGTGGCACCGTCCGCGGCCTGCGTCCGGTCTCCGCCCACCATCAGCAGCTCGGTCGTCATCGTTCCCCCTCGCGTCGAGTCGGCAAGCGGCGATGATAGCCGCCCGCGGAGCGACACCACTAAGCTTCCGGTCATGCCACCCGAGCGAGTGGCGCTCTTCGTGACGTGCCTCGTCGACCTGCTCTACCCGGAGATCGGCGACGCCTCGGTCGCGCTGCTGCGCGAGGCCGGCGTCGAGGTGTCCTTCCCCGAGGAACAGACGTGCTGCGGCCAGCCTCCGTTGAACGCGGGATTCCCGGACGAGGCGCGCGGGATGGCGCGGACGCTCCTGGACGCGTTCGAGGACGCCGAGGCGGTCGTGGCGCCGAGCGGCTCGTGCGTGGCGATGGTCCGAGCGCGGTACCCGGCGTTGTTCGACGGCACGCCCGACGAGGCGCGGGCACGGGCACTGGCATCCAAGACCTTCGAGCTGACCGAGTTCGTCGTCGACGAGGTCGGCGTCACATCGTTCGGCGGGCGGCTCGACGCGACCGTCACCTACCACGACGCGTGTCACGGTCTGCGCGAGCTGGGACTGAAGCAGCAGGCTCGCGCGCTCCTTTCGGGGATCGAGGGCCTCGACCTCGTCGAGATGCCGCGGGCCGAGGCCTGCTGCGGCTTCGGCGGAACCTTCTCGCTCTCGCTCCCCGAGATGGCGACCGCGATGGCCGACGACAAGCTCGCGCAGGCCGGCGGGACGGGGGCCGATGTCCTCGTCGCCGGCGACGCCGGATGCCTGATGCACCTTTCGGGGCGCGGGTCACGGTCGTCGTCCGGACCGACGCCGATGCATGTCGCGGTGCTGCTGGCGAAGGCGAAGGGGCTCACGTGACCACTGGGCGAACGTTCGAGGAGCGTGCGCACGAGCTGCTCCAGGATCCGTCGATCGGACGCAACATCGGCTCGGCGATGGACCGGAGCCTCGCCGGCCGCGCGGCGCTGTTCGCGGAGACGGACCTCGACGCCCTACGCGCGGCGGGCGAGGCGATCCGAGCCCACACGATCGCGAGCCTCGACCGCTACCTGGCGGAGTGGTCAGACAACGCGCAGGCCCGCGGGACGAACGTCTTCTTCGCCGACGACGCCGCCGAGGCCGTCACCTACGTCCGCGACGTGATCGCCCGGCGACGAGCCCGTCTCGTCATAAAGGGCAAGTCGATGGTGTCCGAGGAGATCAGGCTCAACCGCGCGCTCGAGGACGACGGCGTGGAAGTGGTCGAGACCGATCTCGGCGAGTACATCCAACAGATCGCCCATGAGCCACCGGTGCACATCCTCGTGCCGGCGATCCACCGCTCGCGGTTCGAGATCCGGGAGCTGTTCAACCGCGTTCACCACGCGGACCTCCCCGAGGATCCCGAACGCCTCACGCGTTTCGCACGCGCCCACCTGCGCGAACGGTTCCTCGCGGCGGACATCGGCATCACCGGCGTCAACTTCGCGATCGCCGAGACAGGCTCGATCTCGATCGCGACCAACGAGGGGAACGGCCGGATGTGCTCCTCCCTGCCGCCCGTCCACGTAGCGGTCATGGGCATGGAGCGGATCGTGCCGTCGTTCCGGGAGCTCTCGGTGATGCTCCCGCTGCTCACGGGGAGCGCGACGGGGCAGCGCGTTACCACGTACCTGAACGTGATCTCGGGACCGCGCCGGCCGGACGATCTCGACGGCCCCGAGGAGCTGCACGTCGTCGTGATCGACAACGGCCGTTCCGCGCTACTCGCCACGGAGTACCGTTCGATCCTCCACTGCATCCGGTGCGGCGCGTGCCAGAATGTCTGCCCCGTCTTCCGCCCCGTCGGCGGGTTCGCGTACGACGCCGTCTACGGTGGCCCGATCGGCGCCGTGCTCACACCACTGCTCGAGGGGTTCGAACGCCGCGGCGACCTCCCGTACGCGTCGTCGCTCTGCGGCGCCTGCACCGAGATCTGTCCGGTGAACATCCCGCTGCACGAGCACCTGATCGCGCTGCGTCGCGACGTCGCACGCGAACACGCGAGCTTCACCCAACGCCGAGCGTTCGGGTGGTGGTCACGTGTGTGGTCGCGACCGCGCCTGTACCGCTTGGCGGCTCGCGTGTCACGGTTCGGGCAAGTGCCGTTCCGTCGAGGCGGTCGGATCCGCCGGGCGCCGTGGCCGCTCTCCAGGTGGACGCGCGACCGCGACCTGCCTCCGATCGCGCGGAAGACCTTCCGCGAGCGCTGGAGGCTGCGGGATGGAACGTGACGCCTTCCTCATCCGCGTCCGCTCGCGCCTGGAGGGCGTGACCCCGCCGGCGCTGCCCGAGGGCTTGCCGCCGTCGTTCGCGTCTGGGGACGGGCGTCTGTTCGACCGGTTCGCCCACGAGCTCGCCGAGGTCGGTGGAGAGGTCCGGCGACTCCACAGGTACGAGGTCGCCGACGCGGTGGCTGCGCTGTCCGAGGGCGCGACGTCCGCGGTAATCGCCTCGGACGTCGGAGCGCTGATCGCGCGGGTCGAGGAGGGCCTGCGGCGGTCTTCCTGCGCGGTCGTCGAACCCGTCCCGGGGGCGATCGCGGACGCCGATCTCGGGATCACGGGTGCCGTGCTCGGCGTCGCGTCCACCGGCTCGGTGCTGCTACGCATGGGCCCGACCGCCCCGCGCGCCGCGAGCCTGCTTCCACCGCTGCACGTCTGCCTCCTCGAAGAGGAACGGATCGTTCCGGGCTTCGACGAGCTGTTCGCCGAACTGCCACGGCACGCACGCGAGGCCGCGCAGACGGTCTTGGTCACCGGGCCGTCGCGAACGTCGGACATCGAGCGCACGTTGGTCCGAGGCGTCCACGGGCCGATGCGCGTCGTGGTGCTCGTCGTCGCACCGTGACCACACTCCGGATGCGCGCGGACCCCGAGGATGGCAAGCTTCGCCCGTGACGACCGGAGCCGCTCCCGAGGAGGCGACCAGGCACAACGTCGGCGACCTCGCCGAGGTGCTCGACAACCTCGGCGTGTTCGGGATGCTCGCGAACGATCTCATCGCGACCTGCCGCTCGGGCTTCCGACGGATACCGATCAGCCAGGGAGCCGACTACTACCTCTCGCTGCAGGGCTTCACGACCGAGCAGATCGCGTACGCGCACACGCATCCGGATTCCGAGGAGTGGGTCATCGTGCTCCGCGGCGAGGGGCAGGCGCTCGTCGCCGAGAGCCCGGTCCCGCTCGCGCCCGGGCTCATCATCGGCCGGGCGGCGGCGCACCCCCACGGGTTCGTGAGCGGGAGCGAGCCGCTGCACCTGCTCTCCGTCCAGCTCCCGCGGCCGTCCGAGGCGACCACGACGTGGGACCAGCCGGGCGAGACGACCCAGCCGATCGGGTGCGCGATCGCGGGCACCTGTCGGCGGTGCTGGCGCTGCGGCGGCCACAGCCTCAACGTGCGTGGATCGATCTTCCTGTGCGAGAACTGCAACCTCGAGTTCTGACCGGGTCATCGGCGGCCGCGGCTAGACTCGGCCCATGCC
Source organism: Actinomycetota bacterium (assembly GCA_048594645.1). Lineage (GTDB taxonomy): Bacteria > Actinomycetota > UBA4738 > UBA4738 > HRBIN12 > DASSJM01. Next base: position 7,384 of record JBMDWR010000109.1, on the reverse strand, counting down.
CGTGGACCAGCGGCCCGAGATCGGGATCGTCTCGTACCACCTCAGGCCCGGGCGCGTGAGCTACTGGCAGATGGGCGGCTACGCCGTGCCCGAGACCTACGTCTCCGCCGTGCGTCGCGCGGGCGGCCGCCCGAGTGTCGTGCTCCCGGGGGACGACCGTTCCCCGTCCGAGCTGCTCGCGTCGTTCGACGCGCTGATGCTGGTGGGAGGAGGCGACCTCGAGCCCTCCCGGTACGGCCAGGAGCCGAGCGACACGGTCTACGGCGTCGAGCCCGACCGCGACGCGATCGAGATCGACCTGCTGGTCGAGGCCGTGGACCGAGGCACGCCGACGCTGTGCATCTGTCGAGGGATGCAGGTCATGAACGTGGCGTTCGGCGGGTCGCTGATCCAGGACCTCCCCGCCGACGGGCGGTACCAGCCGCACGGCGCTCCGGGCGGCGAGGATGCGCTCACCCACGACGTGAAGCTCGCGAGCGGCAGCGCGACGGCGCTCGCCACCGGCTCGGACGTGGTCGCGTGCTCGTCCCACCATCACCAGGGGCTCGACCGGCTGGGTTCGGGTCTCGTGGCCGTCGGCTGGAGCGAGGACGGGCTGGTCGAGGCGATCGAGCACGAACGCGGCTGGGTGCTCGGCGTGCAGTGGCACCCCGAGGAGACGGCCGACGGCGACGCTGCCCAGCAGGGGCTCTTCGACACGCTGGTCGCGGTCGCGGGCGAGCGTTGACGCCGCCTCAGGGGCGGACGCCGACATTGGGATCAGGACAGCAGCCGATACAGCGCGTACGCGAACGGCGTGGCCACGACCATCGCGACTACGATGGCGATCGCCACCCAGCGCCACCAGGACGGGCGCGCGATCGGCTCGTCGCCGTCGTTCCCCCATCCCTCGAGCGGCTCATCGGGAAGATCCGCGAGGGGGTCCAGGTTCCGGTCCATCGCATGAACGATAACCGCGCGCGAGGCCACGGGGCCCGGCCGCTCGGGGCCGACCGTGCCTACACCATCGTCCAGCGTCCGTGCTATACAGGCCTTCGAACAGCCGTTCAAACGGGTACCGACGCCGAGATCTTGGGGTGGGAGGGGCGATGAAACGAGCCATACGCTTCCGGCTGACGGTCGCGCTGATGTTGATCGCTGGCATAGCGGGCGGGTTGATCGTCCAGTCCGCGATCGCGCAGGAAACGACGGGGGCCACCGGTGCGACAGGGACCGAGACCGGGGCAGGCGATGACGAGAAGGTCGTCTTCACCTGGGGTTCGACCGGACAGCCGAGCTCCTTGAACCCGATGGCGGGGTACCTCGCGCTCGACTTCTACTTCTGGACCCCTTCGTACCACCTCCTCATCGACTGGGACCAGAACTTCGCTGCCGAGCCGAGCCTGGCCACCGACGTCGAGGTGAGCGATGACAGCACGTCGTTCACATTCACGATCCGAGACGACCTCACGTGGTCCGACGGTGAACCCGTCACCGCCGAGGACGTCGCCTACACACTGAACCTCTACAAGAACAACCACGCGTACCTGCCATCGGCATACCTGACACAGATCGAAGGAGATGTCGCTGCCACCGATGCGACGCACGTCGTGATCAACACGCAGGAGCCAACGGCGCTGCTGTCGGGAGAGGTGCCCTACCTGTACACGTACATCCTGCCCAAGCACGTCTATGAGCAGGTCGAGCAGGGCGAGTGTCCGCAGGAGAGCGACCGATGCACGCCGAAGGGCTACGACAACGTCCCGAGCGTCGGCAGCGGGCCGTTCTACATCCAGGAATATGAGACCGGCGAGTTCGCTCGGATGGTGCGCAACCCGTACTGGGAGGGCCCAGAGCCGCACGTCGACGAGATCGTGTGGCGCGGTTTCAGGAACAACGACGCTCTGGCGGAGGCCCTGAAAGCAGGCGAGATCGACTTCGCCTACGACATGACGGCTCCGAACATCTTTCAGTCCCTGCAAAACGAGCCGAACATCGATACCGTCGCCGCATCCGTTCCTCTCTTCGATTACTTCAACATGAACAATGGGTCGGCGTACGGACCGGAAACGAACGGGTTCCAGCGACACGGTGACGGGCACCCTGCACTGACCGACCCGGTGGTTCGCAAAGCGATCAGGATGGCCATCGACAGCGAGACGCTGGTGGAGCGGGTGTGGCTCGGATACGCGACGCCGGGTACGACGATCATCCCGGCCGTCTCGGCCGAAGGCGCCAGGTGGGAGCCGACCGGCGACGAGCTCATCCCGTTCGATATCGCGGGGGCGAATCAACTGCTCGACGATGCGGGGTATGCCGACACCGACGACGACGGCATCAGGGAGATGCCGCCCGGCTCGCTCGACCCCGGCCGACCGCTCGTGTTCCGGTACTTCGTCCGGTCGAGCGATCAGACGACGATCGACGCCGCTCCGTTCATCCAGCGCTGGCTGCGAGACATCGGGATCGAGACCGAGGTCGAGGCCGTCACGTCGACCCGACTCGGCGACATCGAGAACGCCGGTGAGTTCGATCTCGCGCACTGGAGCTGGTTCCCGGACATCGATCCGGATACCGCCCTCGGATGGTTCATCTGCGACGCACGGCCGCCGGATGGCCAGACGTACGACAACAACGATTCGTATTACTGCAACCCGGAGTACGACGAACTCTTCGAGCAGCAGCGCGCCGCGATGGATGTCGACGAACGCTGGGAGATCGTCCACGAGATGCAGCAGATCCTGTACGAGGATTCGCCCTACGTGATCCTCTGGTACCCGCCACTGCTCGAGGCTTGGCGAACCGACACCTTCACCGGCTACAAACCGCAACCTCGGGAGAACGGTGACCCGTTGCAGGGCTGGTCGGGCATCGGCGAGGTGTGGCTGAGCCTGCGTCCAGTTTCAGAAGGATCGGGTGCCGCGGCCGAGACGCGAGGGTTCCCCGCGTGGATCTGGATCTTGATCGGCGTCGCGGTCGTGGCGATCGTCCTGATCTTCGTCCTCCGCGGTCGGCGCGCGCGTGAGGAGGACATCTAGGACGGCGCGCCCGCTGACAGTGCTCGAGACGTGGACCGAGCCCAGGATCGGTCGGGTTCGAGATGCGTAGATATCTGCTGTGGAAGGTCGCTCAAGGGATCATGACCTTGGCGTTCGTCCTGGTCTTCAACTTCTTCCTGTTCCGCGTGATGCCTGGAGATCCCGCAGCGATCCTGCTGCGGGGGAGCGCGGCGTTCAATCCTGAGAACCTCGAAGCGACGCGCGAAGACCTGGGCCTGGACCAACCGCTCCCCCAGCAGTTCGTCACGTACCTCGGCGACACCCTGACGTTCAATTTCGGAGACTCCTTCTTCGTGAGCGGCCAGCCGGTCAGCGACGTGATCGGGGACAAGATCTGGCCCACGATCCTGCTGGTCGGGACATCGACGATCGCCTCCGCCGTCATCGGCCTGATCATCGGCATCTACGGCGGCTGGAGACGCGGGAGCAGGTTCGACGTCGGGTCGCTGACCTTCACGTTGTTCGTCTACGCGATGCCGGAGTTCTGGTTCGGGATCCTCATGTTGATGGCGTTCTCCGCTGGGGTCGGGCCGTTCCCGGCGATCTTCCCGACCGGCGGATACGAGACGGCAGCCTCCGATCTCACCGGGTTCGCGCACGTCGTCGACGTCCTGAACCACATGGTCTTACCGTTCTTCGTCCTCACGATCGCGTACCTCGGGGAGTACGCCCTCATCATGCGGAACTCGCTCATCGACATCCTCGGCGACGACTTCATCCAGACCGCACGAGCGAAGGGCGTCCGCGAGAAGCAGGTCCTGTGGCGTCATGCGGTGCCGAACGCCCTGCTGCCGACGATGACGCTGGTATTCCTCTCGATCGGTTTCATCTTCGCCGGGGCCATCACGATCGAGTACGTGTTCTCATGGCCGGGTCTGGGGTGGCTCACGGTGCAAGCGATCGAGTTCAAGGACTTCCCATTGCTGCAGGCGCTGTTCCTGATCTTCTCGATCGCGGTCATCGTGGCCAACCTCCTCGCGGACATCCTGTACTCGTACCTCGACCCGCGCGTGAGGGCAGCCTGATGCGGCCGCCCGAAACGCTCGGTCGGTACGATCAGGGGCCGCCCGAGGGCATGGAGCCGTCGCCCCCGCCGACGGTCCCGAAGAGTCCTCGCGCTATCGCATGGACCCGGCGCCGGTTGTCCGCGAAGCGCGTATGGAAGACCTATCGTAAGAACCGTCTCGGCATGATCGGTCTGATCGTCCTCCTCTTCTTCGTTGCCGTCGCCGTGTTCGCGCCGCTGATCGCCGCCCGAGAAGGGCTCGATCCGACGTGCGCCTGTACGGGAGAACCGCTCCAACCGCCCAGCCTCGAGTTCCCGTTCGGCACCGACAACCTCGGTCGCTCGGTGTTCACGCTCACCGTCTGGGGATCTCGACCCTCGCTCATCGTCGGCCTGTTCGCCACGCTCATCTCGGTGGCGATCGGCGCCGTGATCGGGATCGTCGCGGGCTACTTCGGAGGGAAGAGCGAGACCGTGCTCATGCGTCTCACGGACTGGTTCCTCGTCATCCCGTTCCTGCCGCTCGCGATCGTCCTCGCATCCATCCTCGGGCGGTCGCTCGTGATCATCATCCTGGTGATCGGCATCACATCGTGGCCCAGCACGGCTAGGATCGTCAGGGCCCAGTCGCTCTCCGTGAAGACGCGTCCCTACGTCGAACGCGCTCGTGCGCTCGGTGCCGGTCACTGGCACCTGACGACCCGACACATCTTGCCCAACGTCGGTCCGTTGATCTTCGCGAATACGGTGATCCTGGTGGCGGTCGCGATCCTGTCCGAGACGACGCTGTCGTTCCTCGGGCTGGGGGATCCCCTGTCGACGTCGTGGGGCACGATCTTGGAGGCGGCGTTCGGCTCGGGAGCCGCCAGCGGTGGCCAGTGGTGGTGGCTGGTGCCGCCGGGGCTCGCGATCGTGTTCGTCGTGCTGGGGTTCACCCTCTGCGGATTCGCACTCGACGAGATCCTCAACCCGAAGCTGCGCGAACGATGACGGCGACGCTTTCGGTGCGCGACCTCGAGGTCACCTACCGGACCCAGGCAGGCCCGATCCCAGCCGTCCGCGGCGTCTCGTTCGAGATCGCGGCCGGGGAGGTCCTTGGCCTCGCCGGCGAATCGGGTTGTGGCAAATCGACGATCGTCAACGCGATCCTGCGTCTTCTCCCCACAGGGACGACCGTCTCGGGCGAGGTGCTGCTGAAGGGCGAGGACGTCCTCGCCATGAAGCCGGGCCGTCTGCGGACCGTCCGGTGGACGGGAGCCTCCGTGGTCTTCCAGGGTGCGATGCACGCGTTGAACCCGGTTCAGCGGATCGGGTCGCAGCTCGCCGAGGCGATCCTGGTCCACGGCCTCGCCGGTGAGCGTGAAGCCAAGGTTCGGGTCGGTGAGCTCTTGGAGCAGGTCGGCCTGCCGCCACGACGCCTCAACGACTACCCGCACGAGCTTTCCGGCGGGCAGAAGCAGCGCGTGATGATCGCGATGGCCCTCGCGTGCAGTCCCAGCCTGCTGATCGCCGATGAGCCGACAACGGCACTCGACGTGATGGTTCAGGCTCAGGTGTTGAAGCTGCTGGCTGAGCTCCAGCGCGAGCTCGGACTCGCGATGCTCTTCATCACGCACGACCTGTCGGTGCTCGTCGAGGTCTGCGACCGCCTCGCGATCATGTACGCCGGCATGATCGTGGAGGAGGGGCCTTCCGTTCCGGTGTTCGAGCACCCGGCGCACCCGTACACGCAGGCGCTCGCCGCGGCATTCCCGGCGATCGGTGACCTCCGGTTCCGCAAGGCTCCGTCCGGGCTCGGTGGTGATCCGCCGCAGCCCGAAAGTGTTCCGTCGGGGTGTCCGTTCCACCCGAGATGCCCGTACGCCTTCGACGAGTGCCCGACGGTGGTCCCGGACCTCTACGAGGCCGGCGAAGGCCGGCGTTCCGCATGCCTCCTCGTGCCGAAAGGGGCGCTGATCTCCCCGTGAACGTATCGTCGGTCCTCGACGTCCGCGGCCTGCACGTCTCGTTCGAGGGGCGTGTTGGGCTCGGCGCAGGGCTCGCCGGCAAGACGGGCGCCACGGCGCGCGCCGTGGACGGCGTCGATCTCACGCTCCATCACGGAGAGGTCCTCGCGCTCGCGGGCGAATCGGGATGCGGCAAGACGACCCTGGCGCGGACGATCATGGGCCTCGAACGCCCCAAGCGCGGGGAGATCCTCTTCGAGGGCCAACCGCTCGCGACGAGCACGAGGTCGTTACGGGAATACCGGCGCAAGGTCCAGATGGTGTTCCAGGATCCGACCGCCGCGCTCAACCCGAGGCAAACGGTCTACGAATCGATCGCCGAGGGTCTTCGGATCCACGGGGTCACATCGAAGGACGGAAGGAGCGAGGAGCAGCTCGTCGCGCAGGCACTGGCGCGCTCGGGCATGCGTCCCCCGGAGCGCTTCTTCCTCGTCTATCCGCACGAGCTCTCGGGCGGCCAGCGGCAGCGCGTGGTGATCGCGGGCGCCCTGGTGCTCGAGCCCGAGGTCATCGTGGCCGACGAGCCGGTCTCGAGCCTCGATGCCTCCGTGCGGGGCGAGATCCTGAAGTTGCTGTTGGGGCTCCGCGACGAGATGGGCATCGCGATGCTCGTGGTCACCCACGACCTCGGACTCGCGTGGACGATCGCCGACCGCGTGGCCGTCATGTATCTCGGCCGCATCGTCGAGATCGGACCGGCAGAGGACGTCCTGACCGAGCCGCTGCACCCGTACACGAAGGCCCTCCTCGAGGTGGTCCCGGAGGCCGGCGGGCTGTCTCGACCGTTCCTGGCAGGTGAGCCGCCGGATCCGACCCAGATCCCCGGGGGATGCCGGTTCCACCCTCGATGCCCCGCGCTCGCGTCGGGCGCCTCGGCCGAGGCGGGCGTCGACGATCGGTGCCGGGGCGAGGACCTCGGCCTGTTCGAGCTTCGCCCGGGCCACTTCGCCGCCTGTCACCTCGCGGCCGCGCGGCACGGCGAGGTCGTCCAGCCGGTTGCCACCTGAGCCACGATCCGACCGAGCTACCGAACACGCGAATCGGACCCCGACCCGGGGTCACGGGCGGCGGCGGGCAGCGCTGCACGGCCGTGCGAGACTGCCGCGGGGATGACCGACCAACCGCATCGTGGGCCGACCGGCACCTACGGCGCCGTCGTCGTCGGTGGCGGCCACAACGGTCTCACGTCCGCGTTCTACCTGGCGCGTGCCGGCCTTCGCACGCTCGTCCTCGAACGCCGAGAGATCGTCGGTGGCGCCTGCGTCACGGAAGAGATCGCCCCTGGCGTGCGCGCGTCGACCACTTCGTACATCGCCAGCATGCTTCGGCCCGAG
>JBMDWR010000108.1:0-2221 GCA_048594645.1 Actinomycetota bacterium | reverse complement strand
CGCGCCATGGCCAACGCCGGCGTGAACCTCCAGGTCGTGTACCTCGCGACCAGGAACCGCGCCGTGGCGGTCACGAGCGACAACGCGAAGGCGCGTCAGGCGCTCGGGATGTAGGTCGGGTCGCCGGAGGCGGCCGGGGCCGTCTCCGAGCCCGCGTACGCGCTGTCGAGGATCTCGATGGGGTGGAGCACCCGGATCTCGGATCCCAGCTTCCGGAGCCCGGCGTCGATCTGCATCGTGCAACCGGTGTTGGCGCTCGCGACGACGTCTGCGCCGGTCGACGCTATGGCATCCGCCTTCCGCCGACGGAGCTGCGTCGACGTGTCCGGCTCGAGGACGTTGTAGAGCCCGGCGGCGCCGCAGCAGACGTCACCCTCGGGGACGTCGACGACCTCGACGCCCGGGATCGCGCGCAGGAGCGCGCGAGGCTGCTCGCGGATCTTCTGCACGCGGAGCGCGTGACACGCGTCGTGGTAGGCGATGCGTGCGAAGCCCGGGTTCGACGCCGGCGGCTCACGGAGCGCCTCGTCGTCGAGGAACGCCAAGACGTCGCGAGCCTTGATCGAGAACTCGCGAGCCTCGTCCGTGCCGAGCAGGTCCCCGACGTCCTGGAGATGTGCCCCGCACCCGGCCGCGTTCACGAGCACGACATCGGCGCCGGCGAACGCGTGCAGGTTGCGCTCGGCGAGTGTACGGGCGGTGTCGAGATGACCGTTGTGCGCGGCGAGGGCGCCGCAGCACCGCTGATCGCGCGGCACGACCACGCGCCAGCCGTTGCGGCTGAGGACGCGGATCGTCGCGCGGTTCACGCTTCGGAACCAGCGGTCCTGGACGCAGCCGCTCAGGAGCGCGACGGTTCCGCGTTCGGTGCCGGCGGGCTCGGTCACCCGAGGCAGGCGGCGGAAGAGCTCCGAACGGGGAGGCATGAGCGCACGAACGCGCGCCGGCATCGCGAGACGGCCGAGCGGTTGGAGCGCGGCAGCGAGCCATAGCAGCTTCTTCCTCGGAAGCGCGATGTCCAGACCGAGCCACCGCACGAACCGGGCTCGGCGTGTGCGGAGCGGTTCGATCTGGACGCGCACCCGCTCCATCATCCGGCCGAACGGCACGTGCGACGGGCATACGTCCTCGCATGCGCGGCACGTGAGGCAAAGGTCCATGAACCGCGCGAAGGTCTCGTCCGGGTCGGCCAGCCCCTCGGCGACCGAACGCATCGCCGTGATCCGCCCTCGCGGTGACGCCGACTCCTCGCCGGTGACGCGGTAGGTCGGGCAGTGCGGCAGGCAGAGCCCGCACGCGACGCAGGCAGCGAGGTCGGCGTCGGCTGGGGCGTCGAGCGCGAACCGCCACCTCGGCTGCGATCCCGAGATCGCCCCCACGAACCGGACGCCCTCGGGCATCTCGCCGCCGAGCGTCGGCTCGCCGCTCGGGTGCTCGCTGTCGGTCAGCACGTGTGACGATGCTATCGTCGCCGAACACGTCTCCGGCGATGCCGTTCCTGACGCTACCGACCACATGAGTTCGCGTCTGCGAGCTGATGTACGGGCAGCGTGACCGGGGTCACGCGCCCATCCCCCCCGCTGGACTCGGGCGAAGGCCAGGCTCGCGCGCACGGCGACGCCCACGAGCTCGTTCAGCGTGCCGGTGCCGGCGTAGAGTTGTCTCGGTCGATCGGAGGCTCTCATGGGTTCAGGGGGCCGGTGAAACCCAGGTTCTCGAGGCTCGGCGCCGTCGTCATCGTCCTCGTTGTGGCCGCTGTCGGGGGCCTCGCCGTTTGGCGAGTGATCCGCGGCGATCTGCCGTCGGAGGCCGAGAGGGCCGAACAGATCGGGCGCCTCAAGGCCACGGTCATGCCCGTCCTCGAGGACCTGAAGGTCGAGTACTTCATGGACGCGGCCGAATGCGCCATCCTCACCTACCCGCGCGGCGATTTCTTCGACGGAGACCCCGAGGACTGCGGTGGCTTCACCGACCGCGCGGTCCAGTTCGACGAGGTTGCGCGCGCCGACCACCAGCTGATCAAGGCCGCCCTGGCGGCGTCCGGGACCCCCATCGAGCGGGTCGGTGGCACGTTCTTGAGTGATGGCCGCGTCCGGTGGGCCTTCTTCATGTCCACCCACGGCGCGCCCTTCGCGACGTCGTGGTCGCTGGAGTACGACCCCGAGGGCACGCGCTCGCCGGGGCCTGCTGGAATCGTGACGCTCACGCCGGTCGAGGGCGA
>JBMDWR010000107.1:0-3883 GCA_048594645.1 Actinomycetota bacterium | reverse complement strand
TTCTCACGGGCGGCCTCCAGCACCAGCGCGACGTCGGCCGTCTCGGCCGCTTGGAGGATCGCCTCACGGGACCAGGGCGAGCCGATCTCCTCGTCCGGGTTGCAGATGTAGGTCACGCTGCCGAACCCGTCCACGCCCGCTTCCTGGAGGACGTCGACGGCGAAGAAGCCCGTCAGCAGCCCCCCCTTCATGTCCGAGACGCCGGGCCCGAGCGCCCGGTCGCCCTCGACGCGGAACGGACGCGCGGCCACGGTTCCGGGGTCGAACACCGTGTCCGTGTGCCCGATCATCAGGACGCGCGTGGAACCGCCGCCCTTGAGCGTGCCGATCACGAGGTCGCCCAACTGATGCTCTCCCTCGGCCGGCCGGTGCCTGCGGCGCTCGACCGTCCATCCGCCGGCCTCGAACCGCGCCTGGCACATGTCCGCGATGACGTTCACACCCTCGGTCGTGTACGAGCCGCAATCGACGTTTACCATCTGCTCGAGCGCGTCGACGAAGGCGTCCCGGCGACCACGCGCGACCTCGAGGAGTCCTCGAACGTCCCTCATGTGCGCGGAGTATAGGGACGAGCATCCGGCACCGGCCCACCGACCCTCGTGCCGACCCGGCGGCGGCGGCGAGTAGCATCCGCGCGTGCCTCGTCGCGGCGACCTGAACGGATGGTGGCGGTTCGGCCTGGCCGTCGTGGGGTTGGCCGGGTGGGCGGCGTTCCGGATCCGCGTCGAGGGGATCTCGAACGTCCCGGAGACCGGTACGGCGATCGTGGCGGGCAACCACGTCTCGGCGCTCGACGGCGTGGTGCTCGGCCTGGTGACGGGCTCGCGGAGACGGCGGATGACCCGGTTCCTGGTGGCAGCCGAGTTCTTCCGCAAGCTCCGGTTCGGCTGGGCGCTCCGGCTCTACCGGCAGATCCCGATCCGGCGCGGACAGGGCGACCAGGGAGCGCTCGACGAGGCGGTCGCCACGGTCCGCGGCGGAGCGCTGGCTGGACTGTTCCCCGAAGGCACCGTGAACCCGGATCCCGACGGCGGCGTGCAGCGCGGCCGGAGGGGCGTCGCCCGGATCGCGCTCGCGACGGCGGCGCCGGTGGTTCCCGTCGGCATCTGGGGAACGCAGGACCGCTGGCCCAAGTCCGGGTTGCACCTCCGACGCCCGTGGAGGCCCGCCGTCGCGGTCGTGTACGGTCCGCCGGTGCAGCCCGCCGGGCGCGCGGACCTGGAGGACGACGTGGAGGCGTTCACCGAGGTGGTGATCGACGCCATCCGGGTCCAAACAGAGCGGGCTCGCTCGCTGACGCTCAACCCTTGACGACGCCGACCGGCCGCAGGCGAGCGACCACCTTCGTGAGGCCGGCGCCCTCACACGCGCGCACGACCTCTGAGACGTCCTTGTACGCGTACGGCGCCTCCTCGGAGAGCAGGCCAAGGTGCGCCGGCGCGAGCTCGATGCCGCGGGCCTCCAGCGAGTGGGCGAGCTCCTGCCCGCTCATCCTCTTCTTCGCCTGCGTGCGCGACATCGCACGGCCGGCGCCGTGGCACGTCGACCCGAACGATCGCGCGTACGACGTCTCCACCCCGACGAGCACGTACGACGAGGTCCCCATGCTCCCCGGGATCAGGACCGGCTGGCCGACGTCTCGGTACGCGCGGGGCACGTCCGGGCTCCGCGGCCCGAACGCCCGGGTCGCGCCCTTGCGGTGCACGCACAGGCGCCTGCTCCGGCCGTCGACGTCGTGCTCCTCGATCTTCGCGAGGTTGTGCGACACGTCGTACACGAGCGTGAGCCCCAGATCTCGCGCCGAGCGGCGGAACACGACCTCGAACGCCTCTCGAACGCCGTCGGCGAGCAGATGGCGGTTCGCGCGAGCGAAGTTGGCGGCGGCGTTCATCGCGCCCAGGTAGCGTCTGGCCGCGTCGTGCGAGAGCGGCACGCACGCGAGCTGCCGGTCCGGGACCTCGATGCCGAGCTTCGCGCGCAGGCCGTCCATCGTCTTCACGTGGTCCGAACACACCTGGTGCCCAAGGCCGCGAGAGCCCGAGTGGATCATCACGCAGACCTGCCCAGGGAACAGACCCAGCACGTCCGCCGTCGGCGGATCGAGGACGTCCTCGACGACCTGGATCTCGACGAAGTGGTTCCCGGCGCCGAGCGAGCCCAGCTGCGACGCGCCGCGGTCCTTGGCCTTGTCGGAGACCTCGTCGGGCCGCGCGTCGTCGAGGACGCCACCGTCCTCGCACAGCTCGGCATCGCCCTCGAGCCCGATCCCCGCGGAGAGCGCGAAGCGAACGCCGTCGCGCAGCACCTTCGACATGTCGTCGCGGGAGAGGCGCATCCGTCCCTTCGTGCCGACGCCCCGAGGGATCCGACCGTGAAGGGCGCCGATCAGCTCGCGCACCGACGCCCGCACGTCGTCCTCCCACGTGAGGTCCGAGCGGAGGAGGCGGACGCCGCACGCGATGTCGAACCCCACGCCCCCCGGCGAAACGACGCCGTCGTCGTCCACGTCCGTCGCCGCGACGCCGCCGATCGGGAAGCCGTAGCCCCAGTGGATGTCCGGCATCGCGTACGAGGCCTTCACGACCCCGGGCAGGGTTGCGACGTTGGCCACCTGCAGGACCGCGCGATCGTCGATCGCCTTGCGCATCAACCCTTCGGATGCGTAGACGACGCCCGGGACGCGCATCCCGTCCACGGTGCCGATCGGTACCTCCCACACGAACGGCTCGACCTGCCGCGGCTCCACGACCTCACCTCTCAGACGTCCAGGAAGACCCGAACCTCGACGATGCCGCCGGGTCGTTCGACGATCGCGAGCTGGTGGTAGGTAGCCGCCTTCACCCCGATCCCGGTCGGCGGCTCCTCCAGCCTGACCACGTCAACCTCCGCCATCACCGCGTGCGGTCCGACCGCGATCACCTCCACCTGCCCGAACACCACCGACTCAGCCTCGTGCAGCCAGATCAGCTCGTTCAGCAGGGCGACCAGGACGCCCGCCTCGTCGTCCGCCGACGCCTTCACCACCCGTCGCTGCCCCGGGAGGCCGGCCTCGATCCCCATGACACGAACGAGACCGCGCGCCGCCTGCTCGAAAGCTTCCGGCAGCGACGACCCCCACGCGCGGATCCCGAGGTCCGCGGTGTGCTCAAGCAGCTCGAACCCGGCCCGAGGCATCGTCGAACGCCGACCCTGCTCGACCCTACCGCGCGACCGTCAGCGCCGGCGCCCCTCCAACAGCGTGGCACCGGCCGTCGCGGCCGCCGACAGATGCGTGTGGAACCATCCGGCCGCGAGGTCGGCGACGCGCTCGAGCGCCCCACCCTCCTCGAACAGGTGGGTGGCGCCCGGGATCACCTCCAGCCGGCTCTCACCAGCCAGCCGGCGCTGCGCCTCACGATTCAGGGTCAGGACGTCCCCGTCGTCACCGCCGACGATCAGGAGGGTCGGGGCCGTCACCTCGTCGAGGGCGTCCCCGGCCAGATCCGGCCGACCGCCCCTGGAGACGACCGCGCCGACACCCGACACGCGTGAAGCCGCGACGAGAGCCGCGGCCGCGCCCGTGCTCGCGCCGAACAGGCCGGCCGGCAACGCGCCGATGCCGGGCTCGCCCCGGATCCACCTCAGGGCTGCGATCAGTCGCTGCGAGAGGAACCCGATGTCGAATACGAGAGAACGATCGTCGGCCTCGTCCTCGGTCAGCAGGTCGAACAGCAACGTGACCAACCCGGCCGCCTGCAACCGCTCGGCGACGGCGAGGTTGCGCGGCGAGTAGCGGCTCGAGCCGCTCCCGTGCGCGAACACCACGATCCCGTTCGCGCCCGCCGGGACGACCAGATCGCCCATGAGCCGCACCGGTCTCGCGTCGATCTCGACCGCCCTGTGC
>JBMDWR010000106.1:0-6387 GCA_048594645.1 Actinomycetota bacterium | reverse complement strand
GGGGACGCCGTACGAGGACAAGGGCACGATCGTGCGCATCGAGCCCGAGCGGCTGCTCGTGCACACGCACTGGAGCTCGGTCTCGGGGCTCCCGGATCTCCCCGAGCACTACCAGGAGGTCACCTGGGCGCTCGCCGAGCGTGACGGCAGGACCGAGCTCACCGTCTCGGAGACCAACCTGCCGAGCGAAGCGGCGAAGGAAACCTCCGAGCAGGGGTGGCAAGCGGCCCTCGGAGCGCTCCGGGACCTGCTCGAACGGTGAGCTCGACCACGGCTCGCGCGGTGGAGGATCTCCTGCGCGAGCTCGCTCCGCAGGTCCTAGGCGGCCTCGCGCGCCGCCAAGGATCGTTCGACGAGGCGGAGGACGCTGTGCAGGAGGCGCTCCTCGCGGCGGCGCGAACGTGGCCCGAGGAGGGCGTCCCCGACAACCCACGCGGATGGCTGATGACGGTCGCGAACCGCCGGCTGGTCGACACGTGGCGGAGCGAGAGCGCCCGCCGCCGGCGTGAGGAAGCCGTCGTCGCGCTTCAACCGCGAGTCGTCCCCGAGGCGCACGGGCGCGACGACACGCTGACGCTGCTGTTCCTGTGCTGCCATCCGTCCCTGTCGGTCCCCTCGCAGCTCGCGCTCACGCTCCGCGCGGTGGGAGGGCTGTCGACCGCCGAGATCGCGAGCGCGTTCCTCGTGCCGGAAGCCACGATGGCCCAGCGGATCAGCCGCGCCAAGCGGACGATCGAACGCTCCGGCGCCGCGTTCGAGTTGCCGCCCCACGACGAACGTGCCGAACGGTTGCGCGTCGTGATGCACGTCCTGTACCTGATGTTCAACGAGGGCTACACGGCGAGCTCCGGACCCGAGCTGATCCGGACGGACCTCACCACCGAGGCGATCCGCCTCACGCGTCTGCTGCGCGACCTGCTCCCGGACGAGGGCGAGGTCGCCGGGCTGCTCGCGCTGATGCTGCTCACCGACGCGCGCCGAGAAGCGCGGACCGACGCCGACGGGCTCCCGGTGCCGCTCGGCGAGCAGCGTCGCGACCTGTGGGATCACGGGCAGATCGTGGAGGGGGTCGGGCTGCTCCAGCGCACGCTCGGCAAGGGCGTGGCCGGGCCGTACCAGCTCCAGGCCGCGATCGCGGCGCTGCACGACGAGGCACCGAGCGGTGACGCGACCGACTGGCGGCAGATCCTCGCGCTGTACGAGGTGCTCGAGCGGTACGCGCCCGGCCCCGTCGTCACGCTGAACCGCGCGGTCGCCGTCGCCATGGTCGAGGGACCGGGCGCGGGGCTCGCGGTGCTGGCGACGGTCGAGAGCGACGAACGGATCGGGCGGTCTCACCGGCTGCAGGCGGTACGAGCGCACCTGCTCGAGATGTCCGGCGACACCGCCGGGGCGCGCGATGCGTACCTGCGCGCCGCCCGGATGACCGCGAGCGTGCCCGAGCAGCGCTACCTCGCGCTCCGCGCCGCCAAGTTGGGCTGAGCCGTAGGCCGGCCTGGGCGGTGCGTTGGGACCGTTCTATCGTTGGTGGCGGGATGCAGACGTGGGATGCGCTGCGCGCTCGCCGGAACGTTCGGTCGTACACCGACGCGCAGATCGCCGAGGATGATCTCAAGCGCATCCTAGAGGCCGGCCGCCGGACGCCGTCCTCGATGAACACGCAGCCGTGGGACTTCGTCGTCGTGACGGACCGCGATCGCCTACGGCACCTAGCGGGCGTCTGGCGATACGCGGCGCACGTCGAAGGTTCCGCGGCCACGATCGCCCTCGTCTTCCGGGCGACCGACGACGCCGAGGAGCGGGAGACGCGGCAGTACGACCTCGGCCAGGCGACGATGTCGATCATGCTCGCCGCCGCGGACCTGGGGATCGCGAGCAGTCACGCCTCCGTGGGCGACCAGGCGCTGGCGCGAGAGATCCTGGGGCTGCCGGACGACCGCGAGTGCGCGATCCTTGTTGCGCTCGGGTACCCAGCGGATCGCCCGCTGTCCCCCATCGAGCGTCCGAAGCGACGCCCGTTCGACGATGTCGTGCACCACGAACGTTGGTCGTAACCCCGCCTGGTCCTGATCTGAACTCGCGGCGTCTCGTCGGCGTGTGTGCCGTGCGCCGGTCCGGGTGGGATGCTCGTGACAGGACCCCTGTCGCGATCGGAGACGGCCGTGCCGCGGAGGCCGAGAGCACCGTTCGGCTCGATCGTCGCGCTGGTGGTCTCGGCGCTCCTGCTCGGTCCGAACGTCGGCAGCGCGATGGTCACAGGCGATCCCGTCGCACGATGCGGCGGCGACGACGACGCAGGAGCGTTGGGCGTCGGCGACCCGTACTTCCCGCGGTACGGCAACGGCGGCTACGACGTCCAGCACTACGACCTGTGGATCCGGTACCGGCCGGCGAGACACGTGATCCGGGGTCGGGCGACGATCGAGGCCGTCACGACGCAGGACCTGTCGTGCTTCAGCCTCGACCTGGTCGGGTCCCGGGTTCGGACGATCCTCGTGAACGGTGCGACCGCCACGTGGACACGTACCCACCACGAGCTCGCGGTCACGCCGACCCAGGCCGTGGCCTCCGGTTCTCCGTTCACCGTCCTGGTCGCCTACGACGGCCGGCCGCGAACGTTCCGGCTCGGCGGAACGTCCATCCCGGGCGGGTTCATGCGGACCCCTGATGGCGCGATCGTCGCCGGCGAGCCCGAGTCGGCCGCGGGATGGTTCCCGGTGAACGACCATCCCTCCGATCGCGCCACGTACACGTTCAACGTGCGGGTACCGACCGGCTACGACGTCGTCGCCAACGGGCGACGCGGCGGTAAGACGACCGAGGGACGCTGGACGACGCACGTGTGGCATGCGTCCGATCCGATGGTGAGCTACCTGGCGACGATCGACATCGGCGAGTGGAGGATGCGGTTCCGTCGGACCGCATCCGGCATCCCCGTGATCGATGCGGTCGATCCCGACGTCGCGCGCAGGGTGAGGGGATCGCTCGAGCGCGAGCCCGAGATCGTGACCTTCCTCGAGGGCGTGCTCGGACCGTACCCGTTCGGGTCGGTGGGCGCGATCGTCCCGGACGCGTCCGACCTCTTCTTCGCGCTCGAGACCCAGACGCGGCCCGTCTACTCCAAGTACTTCTTCCCGCACGGGGCCAGCGTGATCGTGCACGAGATCGCGCATCAATGGTTCGGCGACCTGGTCGCGATCGATCGGTGGCAGCACATCTGGCTGAACGAGGGGTTCGCGACGTACGCGGAATGGCTCTGGCTGGAGCACGAGGGACGGGCCACGCCGCAGGAGATCTTCGAGGGGACGTACGACATGCCCGCGGGCCATCCCTTCTGGTCGGTCGTGATCGGCGACCCTGGACCGCAGGACCTGTTCGACCAGGCGGTGTACCTGCGCGGCGCGATGACCCTCCAGGCGCTGCGCAACGAGGTCGGCGACGCGGCGTTCTGGACGATCCTGGCCTCGTGGATCGAGCAGAACGCGTTCGCCACCGGCACGACGGGGAGATTCATCGCGCTCGCCGAGCAGGTCTCGGGACAACAGCTCGACGGCCTGTTCGACCTGTGGCTGTTCACGCCGAGCAAGCCGCCGGCGACCGCGGTCACGCCGTCCGGCGCGATCGACGTCCGTCCTCGCGTCGCCGAACGCGTGGCCGCGTGGCTGCGTCACTTCACGAGCCGGCACGCCTCGCCCTGAGGCGTCGCCCGCGGTCGCGTGTCACGACGTCGTAGGGTTGAAGGCGACCCGACGTCTCGGGAGGGAGACCCGTGGGCACCACCCGAACCGAAGCGACCGGCAGGCCGAGCGCCGACGATCTCGAGCGGCATCTCGAGCGCCATCGCACCGAGCTGACGGCCCACGCCTACCGGATGCTCGGTTCGGCCTTCGAGGCGGAGGACGCGGTGCAGGAGACGCTGCTGCGCGCCTGGCGGAGCCTCGACCGGTTCGAGGGCCGCTCGTCCGTGCGTTCGTGGCTGTACACGATCGCCACCAACGTCTGCCTGGACATGCTCGGCGGCAAGGAGCGGCGCGCGCGTCCCGTCGACCTCGGCCCCGCGAGGTCCGCCACCTCGCCGCTCGGCGAGGCGCTGCCCGAGAAGACGTGGATCCTCCCCGTTCCCGACGCGCGCGTGCTGCCCGAGGACGGCGACCCAGCGGAGCTGGTCGAGTCCCGGGAGTCGATCCGGCTCGCGTTCGTCGCGGCGCTCCAGCTCCTGCCTCCGCGCCAACGCGCCGTCCTGATCCTGCGCGAGGTGCTCCACTGGAAGGCGTCGGAGGTCGCCGAGCTCCTCGAGACCACCGTCGCATCGGTGAACAGCGCGCTCCAGCGTGCACGCGCGACGCTCGCATCGATCGACGTCGGCGAAGCCCAGGCGCTCCAACCGAAGGACCAACAGCAACGCGCGCTCCTCGCCCGGTACGTCGACGCGTTCGAGCGATACGACATGGATTCGCTGACGTCGCTGCTCCGAGAGGACGCGGCGTGGTCGATGCCCCCGTACGAGCTCTGGCTCCAGACGCACGAGGACGTCGTCACGTGGTGCCTCGGGCCCGGGATCGGATGTCGCGGTTCGCGCCTGGTGCCGACCGCGGCCAACGGCATGGCGGCGTTCGGTCAGTACAAGCCCGGGCCGAACGGGCTCGAGCCGTGGTCCCTCCAGGTCCTCGAGATCTCAGACGGGCGGATCGCCGCCATCACGTTCTTCCTCGACACGGAGCGGCTGTTCCCGCTCTTCGGGCTGCCGCCCCGCCTCGCCGCCTGACGCGTCCGAGAGCAGGATCTCGCACAGGCCGACGAGACCGAGCAGTTCCTCGAGCCGATCGCACGCGTGGCAGACGCGAACCCGCCGTCCCAACCGGATCGCGGTCAGCTGGAGGCGGGCCAACGCATCGATCGTCGTGGCGTCGGGGTCGGCGAGGCTTCCGACGTCGCACCCAACCTCACCATCCGTCGTGGCGAGGAGCGCTTCCAGTCGTTCGCAGAGCTCCGCGACGTCGGCGGGCTCGAGCGGAGCGCCGACGGGAAGGATCGTCAGACGCGGCCGCTCGACGCCGGGCGGAGACGGCCGCACCCGCCCCTCGGCCCCTGGATCGTCCGTCGGCATCCACCGACGGGACCGATCAGATGGGCGAAACTCATCGGGCCGGCGACGATGGTCCGCAGCCACGATGCCGCCATGGGCCGTCGAGGGGGAGCCGAATGGAGACGGTGCACTCGAGCGATGGGACGAGGATCGCGTTCGATCGCGTGGGGCGGGGGCCGCCCGTGATCCTGGTGGGCGGAGCGATCCAGCACCGAGCGATCGACTCCGGAACGGCCCGGATCGCCGCTTCCCTCTCCTCGCGCTTCGCGGTCTTCCACTACGACCGGCGCGGCCGCGGCGACAGCGGTGACACGCCGCCGTACGCCGTGGAACGGGAGGTCGAGGACCTGGCAGCGCTCGTGCAGGAGGCCGGCGGGTCGGCGTTCGTGTACGGGATGTCGTCCGGTGCCGTCCTCGCGTTGATGACGGCTGCAACCGGCGCCGCTGACATCTCGAGGCTGGCGCTGTACGAGCCGCCGTTCATCGTCGACGACACGCGAGGCCCGCTCCCGGATGACTACGTCCAGACGCTGGCTGAACTCGCGGCGACCGGGCGCCGCGGCGACGCCGTCGCGTACTTCGTGACCGAGGGCACGGGAGAGAGTGCCGAGACGGTCGAGGTCATGCGCGGCGCGTCGATCTGGCCCGCCATGCTCTCGGTCGCGCAGACCCTCGCCTACGACGGCGCGATCATGGAACCGTTCATGCGTGGGACGCCTCGCCCGCTCGAACGGTGGCGATCGCTCGAAGTCCCGACGCTCCTCCTGGACGGCGGCGATAGCCCGCCGCACATCCGGAACGCCGCCAGGTCGCTCGCCGACGTGCTCCCCAACGCGCGCTACCAGACGCTGCCGGGTCAGACCCACCGCGTGGACCCGGACGTGCTCGTACCCGTGCTCGAGCGGTTCTTCCGGGACCGGCCAGCGTGAAGCAGATCCCCCTCGTCGAGCGACGTGTCCGCCTCGGGCTGCGCCACCGACTCGCCCGTCCCGACGCCTCGCCTCGAGAGGCCTCGCCCGAAGACGTCGCGGCCGCGATGGTCGGGCTGCACTCGAGCGACCCGGCGACCGTGTTCCTTTCCGCGTGGGCGCGCCTGGACGGGTTCGAGCCGCACGCCCTGGAGGAGGCCCTGTACGAACGCCGTTCGCTCGTTCGCATGCTCGGGATGCGTCGGACGCTGTTCGTCGTTCCACGCCACCTGGCCGCCGTGATGCAGGAGGCGTGCACGGAAGCGCTCGTGCCGGCCCAACGCCGTCGTCTGGTTCGCATGCTCGAGGACCAGGGCGTCTGCCGTCCCGGCA
>JBMDWR010000105.1:0-2104 GCA_048594645.1 Actinomycetota bacterium | reverse complement strand
ACTACGAGGACCTGAGCGAGGCGGACACCGCGCAGGCGCTCGGGGTGGCCGTGGGCACGGTCAAGTCACTGGTGTCGCGCGGGATCGAGCGCCTCCGCAAGGAGCTCCCGGACGACCGCTGGGAGGACGAGTGATGGAGACCCGGCTGCACAACCTGCTCCACGACATCGCGACCGAGATGCCGATCGAGGTCGAGGCATCGGTCCGGCCGACGCTGCGGAGGGCACGCAGCCGGCGTGTCATGACGTCCGTCGGAGCCGGCGTGGTGGTCGTCGCCCTCGTCGCCGTGAGCGTCTCGGCGCTCCGCCTCACGGCCGACCCCGCGGTCCCCGCCGTGTCCGGACCGAACCCGCAGCCCGAACGCGTCCAGCCACTGTGGCCCGAGACCGATGCCGAGGCGATCGCCGCGGCCCAGGCGGCCGTCGACGAGGGTCACCAGCCGCTTCGAACGACGGCCGACGGGACGGCCATGCTCCTTGCGACCAACCTCCTGGGATGGGATCTCGATGACGTCGTATGGCGCACGGGGGAGCCAACGGGCCCAAGCGGGCCGGACGCGTCGCCGGTGATCGAGCTCTCGAATCGGAGGTTCGACGCGAGCGTGCCGGGCATCGCGGTCGAGCTCCGCCAACCCGGCCGGGCCGGGCCCAACGGCGTCTGGAGCGTCGTTGGCGTCTCCAGCCCGCTGATCGAGCTCGATCCGATCAGCGAAGGGCCAACCCCCGGAACGCTGCACCTGACGGGACGCGTCTCCGCTGCGTTCGAAGGCGCTCCGAGCCTGGAGGGGCACGTTCTCGACGGCGCGACGATAGACCCTGCGCTGGGAGCCTTCGAGGTCGGACTGGAGAACCCCGCGATCGAGGTGCTGTTCGGGGTGTCGCCGACGCCGGACGGCCGCGCCACGCTCCTCGTTACGATCCCCGACGCCACCGGAGCGAGCCTTGCAGCAGCCATGGTCTCGATCGAGACGCCGGTGGGCGAGCCGGAGGTCACCGGTGTCGACGTCACGGGCGTCGCGCCGGACGTCGCCGTGACGGCGCAGCGGATCTACGACGCGGCCCGGGCACGAGACTTCGACGCGCTCGCCGCGCTCCTTGACCCCAACACGTTCGTCTACAACCTCGACGATGGCAGCGACCCGATCCCCGCCTGGCGGGCCGACCCCGTCGAGCTCGACCGCATGGTCATGATCCTGGAGATGCCCTCGACCACGCGAGAGATCGGCGGCGACTACGGAACCTTCACCTTCTGGCCGTACCTCGTGAACAGCGACTTCTCGGCGCTCGGCGAGCAGGAGCGCGCCGACCTCGCCGCGCTCGGGTTCACGGACGAGGAGATCCGGTTGATGATCGACGGCGAACGCGGCTACCAGGGACCACGTCTCGCGATCGACGAGCAAGGGAACTGGCGCAACTTCATCACGGTCGGCGAGTGACGCGCTTCAGGGAAGGCGGATCGTGCGTCGGAGGAATCCGAGCACGGCCGCCCATTCGCGAACCTGCTCGTCGACGATGTACGAGCTGTGTCCCTGGCCGTAGACGTACAGCTCCACGTCGCCCCCGGCGTCCTTGAGCGCGCGGGCGTAGTTGTAGATCTGGTCCGGGACGCACCGAGTGTCGTTCTCGCCCAACAGGATCAACACGGGAGAGCGCACCCGATCGACGTAGGTGATCGGCGAGCGCTCGGCGATGAACTCGGGCACGTCGTGGACGACGGCGCCGACGAGGCTCCGGTCGTACGCTTGGAGCGACGGAGCCGAATCGTCGTACGAGCCCATGTAGTCGCCGACCGGGACGCCGGCGACGCCCGCCGCGAACCGGTCCGGATGCGTCCCGAGCGCGAGCAGCGTGATGTACCCGCCCCACGACCAGCCGCCGATCACCACGCGTTCGGCGTCGGCGATGCCGCGCGCGACGTGGTCGTCCATCCCGGCGACCACGTCCTCGACCTCGGGGAAGCCGATGTTGCCGACGATGTGGTCGCGCCAGCGACGTCCGTATCCGACCGAGCCGCGGTAGTTCACCATCGCGACCGCGAACCCCTCGTCGAGCAGCGACTGAACGTCCGGCCACCAGGTGTCCGCGTAGAGCCAGTTGGGGCCGCC
>JBMDWR010000104.1:0-1841 GCA_048594645.1 Actinomycetota bacterium | reverse complement strand
GAACGACGGCGACACGACCGGCGCCAACCCCTCGCGCTCGATCGCCTTCGACCCCGGCGATCTTGGCCTGGGACACGCGAGCGCGCTCATCGAGAAGGGTACCGAACCGGTCACCCGTGCAGCGTTCGCCCTGGTCACGCGTCCCCTGCCCGCACGAGGCCCCGAGCGCGTGGCCCGACGGCACCTCCTATCATGCGATCACGTGACGGCGAACGAGGCCCAGATCGATCCGGCGGCGACCGCGTCGGCTCCGCTGGGAGCCCGACGGTGAGCGGACTCTCGAAGAAGGACGTCGCCGATCGTGCCGGGGTGGATCCCGACTACGTTGACCGGTTGGTCGGGCTGGGGCTCTTGGAGACCGGCACCGGTGACACGTTCTCTCCCGGTGATGTTCGACGGGCCCGCTGGGTGCAGAGCTTCGAGCGGGCCGGGGTGCCGCTCGAGGGACTGGCCACCGCCGTCCGTGAAGGAACTCTCTCGTTCTCCTACCTCGATGCCGCCGCCTTCGATCGCTTCGGGGGCGTGACCAGGACGACGTTCCGAGAGCTGAGCGAGGAGAGGGGCGTGCCCTTGGACCTGCTCCTGGTGATCCGCGAGGCTCACGGCTACGCCGAGCCACGGCCGGAGGATCACGTCCGCGAGGACGAGTTCGCGGTCGTGCCTGCGATCGAGCTCCAGCTCTCATCGGGGATCCGGCCGGAGATGATCAAGCGATTGCTACGAGCCTACGGGGACGGCGTTCGCCGCATCGTCGAGACAGAGACGGATTGGTACAGGAGCGAGGTCGAGCTGCCTCTCCTCGAGAGCGGCATGACGGTGCCGGAGATGCTCGCGGCCCAGGCCGACGTGGGATCGCGGATGGCTCCGCTCATGGAGCAGGCACTGGTGTCCATCTATCACGGGCAGCAGGAGCACGCGTGGAGCAAGAGCGCGGTGGAGGACGTGGAGGCCGCGCTGGAGCGCGCCGGTCTGTACCGTCGGGTGCGCCGGCCGCCCGCGGTGTGCTTCCTCGACATCACCGGGTACACGCGGCTCACCGAGGAACGTGGAGACGAGGCCGCTGCCGAGCTGGCAACGAGACTCGCCACTCGCGTCCGAGCGTCGTCGCGGGAACACGGGGGGCAGGCGGTGAAGTGGTTGGGCGACGGTGTGATGTTCTACTTCCCGAACCCCGGTGATGCCGTCCTGGCAGCGCTCGACATGGTCGAGGGTGTGGCAGCGGACGCCTTACCGCCTGCCAGGGTCGGGATCCACGCAGGGCCGGTCGTGTTCCAGGAAGGCGACTACTTCGGCCGGACCGTCAACATCGCCGCGCGGATCGCCGACTACGCGCGACCCGGCGAGGTCCTCGTGAGCCGGCAGGTCGTGGATGCGACCGACCTCGATGGTGTGGGCCTCACGGCGTTCGGTCCGATCGAGCTGAAGGGCGTGTCTCAGCCACTTACCCTGCATTCGGCGCGCCGGCTCGGCTGAAGGCTCTTGGGCGGACGATCCGCTCCTCACGGAACGCCGGCGCGGCGAGGCGCGTCGACGACCGGCTCCGATGCATGCCACACGGCTTCGACGTTGTTCCGATGCAGGTCGTTCACGAATGCGCCGTAATACCGCTCGGAGTACTGCGTCCAGACCCCGGGCTCGCCGCGAACGGTCGCGCCGTTCGCGACGGCGGCCGCGAAGAATGCATCCACGGCACCCCGATCCTCGGCCGAGAACGCAACATGCGCCGCTGTGGTCACGGGCTCCCCACGGCAGATCGTGAAGTCGTCCAGGTCCTCGGCCCCGTAAGAGACACAGTCGTCCTGAACGTAGAGCTCCTCATATCCGAGTGGCGCGAGGGCGGC
>JBMDWR010000103.1:0-4656 GCA_048594645.1 Actinomycetota bacterium | reverse complement strand
GATCCCCTCCGGCGCCGAGACGACGCAGACGAACCGGATCGATGCCGGGTCGCCCTCCTTGACGGCTGACGTCGCGGCCGAGCCCGAGCCGCCCGTGGCGAGCATCGGGTCGAGCACGAGGACGTGCCGGCCACGCACGGGCGGGAGCTTGCGGTAGTACGACTGTGGCTGGAGCGAGGCCTCGTCGCGCTCGAGCCCGATGTACCCGACGGCGACCTCTGGGAACAGCTCCGTCACGGCCTCGAGCATCCCGAGGCCCGCTCGCAGGATCGGCACGGCGACGAGGTCGCCGAGGACCCGGCCGGTCGTCGGCTCGAGCGGGGTCTCGACCGTGATCTCCGTGGTCGGCAGGTCCCGGATCGCCTCGAGCGCGATCGCGAGCGCGAGCCGTTTCGCGAGCGTCCGGAAGACCGGTGGAGGCGTCTCCTTGGTTCGGAGCTGGGCGAGCAGGTGTTCGGCGAGCGGATGATCGACGACGGTCACCGACACGCGCGCATCCTATCGGGCGTGAGACCTCCGGCGCTCGTCGCCCATGGCACACCTCATGGCGTGTCCCGGCGAACCGGCCGTCGCCGGAGGGTTGCCAGCCCGGAGCGAGGCTGGCACCATGGCGCCCTGATGCGCGGGTCCTTCGGTCTCTGGTTCTACGGCGGGCACGGCCCGGCGTAGTCGCCTGAACCGAAGGGAGCAGGAGACCCCGGGCCCGGAGCCCGGGGTTTCTTCGTACCCGCGAGCAGCTGCGCGGGGAGCCGGACGCGGAGGAACGCGATGGTCGTGGTGATGAAGCGGGAGGCCACCGAGGCCGACATCGAGGCCGTGGCCGAACGCGTTCGCGCGGCGGGCGGTGAGGCGTTCGTCTCGCGGGGGACGGTCCATACGATCATCGGCCTCGTCGGCGACACGGACCGCTTCCAGGCGATCCCGTGGAGCCAGCTCCAGGGCGTCGACCACGTCATCCAGGTCGGCAAGCCCTACAAGATGGTCGCATCCGACCTGCATCCCGAGCACACGACGGTGACGGTCGGGTCGACTCCCGTCGGGCGCGGGACGTTCACCATCATCGCGGGCCCGTGCGCTGTAGAGAGCGAGGAGCAGGCGATGCTCGCGACCAAGGCGGCGAAGGCCGCCGGTGCGACGATCCTGCGCGGTGACGTCTACAAGCCTCGAACGTCGCCGTACTCGTTCCAGGGCCTCGGTGAGCGCGGTCTCGACGTCCTCCAGGAATGCCGGCGCCAGACCGGCCTGCCGATCGTCGTGGAGGTCGTCGACGTATCGCAGGTCGAGCACGTGGCGGCCGTCGCGGACTGCATCCGCGTCGGGACGCGCAACGCTCAGAACTTCGAGCTGCTGAAGGAGGTCGGTCTCACGCGCCGGCCGGTGATGCTGAAACGCGGGCTTGCGATGACGGTCGACGAATGGCTCCAGGCCGCCGAGTACGTCGCGCAGCGCGGGAACTCGGAGATCATCCTGTGCGAGCGCGGCATCCGCACCTTCGAGCCGTCCACGCGCAACACGCTCGATCTCGCCGGGATGGCCGTGGCGCAGGCCGAATCGCACCTCCCGGTGATCGTCGACCCGTCGCACGCTGTCGGCAAGCGGAACCTGGTCGCGCCGATGTCCCGGGCCGCGCTTGCCGCCGGTTCGGACGCCGTGATGATCGATGTGCATCCGGACCCGGAGAGCGCGCTGTGCGACGGGCCGCAGGCGCTCACGCCCGACGAGATGCTGGATCTCGGGCGCGAGCTCGAGCGGCTCGCGGATGCGCTCGGCCGGCCCCTGAGCCGCGTCGACTGACCGCGGGCTCGCCCGCCGCGTCGACGACCGACCGGAGCTCCAGCTACGCCGGCAGGACCGGCGTGAGCTCCGCGATGTCGCACGAGCCGCGCCACCGGGCGATCGCGTCGCCGGGCGGGCCCGCGCGGCTCCGCCGCCGGTCGGCCAGGATCTTCGCGGCGTCTTCCCATTCGGGACCCTGGAGCACCCGAACGGCGGCCGGGAACTCGTCGAGCGACGTGTCCCGGCCCTTGCGCCTCGTCACCACGACCAGCTCGGTCGCGCCGGGGATTCCCGGAACCGTCTGCTCCTCCGGTCCGGGCGCGCGCTGCGACAGCACGTAGATCCTGCCGTTCCGGTACGCGAACCAGGATGGGATCAACCTGCGCCGTCCGTTCGCCTCCACCCCAACCCAGATCACGTCCGAACGCTTGAACCCGTCCTCGATCGCCTTGGGCAGCTTCGTCGGTGCCTGCTGGATCAGGACCGGCACGTCGATCTCGCCCACGATCTCCTTGTCGATCACGAACGAGACGACGAACGTCCCGGTCTCGTCGAACCGCGCATCTTCGATCGTGTCGGTCTCGACGGTCAGATCCATGCTGCCCACCATCCGGCGCACCTCGGGCCCCCAGCGATACACCAGGCGCCCGGACGGGCCGTAGAAGTGGATCTCCTCCGACACCATGCCCGTGCCGACCTTCCACGCGCGCGACGCCACGAACGGCAGCGCCGTGCCGGGGGAGCCGAGGAGATAGATGCCGGCCTGACCCTGGTCGCCGAGGGTGTCCCATACGCGCCGGTCCACGACGTTGGCAGAGACGAGTTCGCCGACGGTCATCGCCGCGAGAGGATACCGAACGTCCGAGCGCTCACGCGCTGCGAGCGAGCCACAGGCGGGGCTCGTCCAATTCCGGCAGCGAGGGGAGCGCGTCGGCCGACGTCCACATGCGCGCGAGCGTCGCCTGGTCCGTCATCTCGACGACGGTGTCGCAGAACGCACGGCCCAGCCGGTACTGCTCGCGCTTGACCTCGATGCCGAGCAGGCGTTCGAACACCGGATCGAGGTGCTCCGACTCGCGGTACCGGCGCATCGCCTCGTCGATCTGTCCGTATGACGTGAGCATCTGGCCGCCGAGGGCGTGCATCACGTGGTCGCCGTAGCCCTCGGCCGCCGTCATGAACGCCTGGATCCGCCCCAGCTTCAGACGCTGCTCGTTGTCCAGGACCGACCCGAACAGGCTCTCTTGCCCGCCGAGCATCTCCTGCATCGCCTCCGGGTTGGAGGGGTCGAGCGTCGCGAGGCGGTGCTGGAGGTCCTCGACGTCGAGTCGCAGCGTCGAGACGAAGTCGTCGATCAGCGCCCGGAAGTGCGGGAGCGCCCACGGGCGCGCGAACTCGAACCGGTGGGTCACCTCGTGGACAGCGATCCACGTCCGGAACTCCATCGGCTCGAGGCTCCAGTCCTTCTCGAACGCGGCGATGTTCGGCACCACGAACAGCAGGGCACCGGTCCCCTCCGGTCGCGGGACGGCGATGTCGAATTGGCCGAGGACGTGCTGGGCGAGCGTCCCGAGCACGCTGCCGACCTGCGCGCCCAGCAGGAGCGGCGACAGCTGCTCGAGCAGCTGGGTCACGCCGGCGCGTGCCTGCTCGGGCACGGCCTCGCGCTGGGCGAGCGCCATCGCCTCGCCGATCTTCGCCGCGGCGGGCTCCAGCAGCGTCCGAAGCCCTTCGATGTTGGCCTGGACCCACTGGCCGCGACGCACCGCCTCGACCCTGGCGATGTCGGTGGGCGCTTCGAGCGAGGTGAACCGGGCGACGTGCAGCTCGGCGATGCGGACGGCCTCCTCGAACATCCGGTGATCCTCGTCCGTCGGTGCCGGGTCGTCCGTGCCCCACGACGCGGAGGCGATGCCCACCTGGCGGGCGAGCTCCCAGTTCACCGGGCCGCTCGAGGACTGGAGGACGCGTTGGATCTCGCGGAACAGCGGGACGTCGTTCCACATGTCGCCAGACGGGTTCTGGGCGGAGCTCATGCCGCCATCCTACGGCCGCCCGGCCGGTAGCCCGGGGGATGATGCGAGCTCTCGCGGCTCGAGCCGAGGTGCGGTCGCTACGATGGATGGGTGCGCGCGGACGTGCTGGCTCGGGTCACGGATGGAGCGATCGACCCCGCGGAAGCGCTGTCCTTCGTGGCCGACCCGGGCTCGGGCGGGACGTGTGTCTTCCTCGGGACCGTCCGCGATCACTCCTACGCGGGTGGCGTGACGGGTCTGTCGTACGAGGCCTGGGAGGAGCACGCAGTGCACCGGCTCGAGGCGCTCGCGGACGAGATGTTCGAACGCTGGCCGCTTCGGAAGGCCGCGTTCGTGCACCGGGTCGGAGACCTCGCCGTCGGCGACGTCTCCGTCGTCGTCGCGTGCTCGGCCGCGCATCGAGCGGAGGCATTCGAGGCGTGCCGGTACGGGATCGAGCAGCTCAAGGCCGACGTGCCGATCTGGAAGAAGGAGCACCTCGTGTCCGGTGAGTCCAGCTGGGTGATGGGGTCGTGATGGCTCGACACCCAAACCGCTGATGGGTCGCGATCTCGCGATCGACCTCGGCACGGCGAACACGTTGGTGTATCGCCAGGGTGAAGGCATCGTCTTCGACCAGCCGACCGTGGTCGCGGTGAACGTCTCGACGGGGGCCGTCGAGGCGATGGGCGACGAGGCGTGGCAGATGGTCGGCGGTGGGACGTCCGGGAGCATCGCGGCGGTGCGCCCTCTGCGGCAGGGCGTGATGACCGAGTTCGACATCACCCAGCGGATGATCGGCGCGGTCCTGCGCCGCCTGGGCGTCTCGAGGTTCCCGCGACCCCGCATCCTCGTCTGCGTCGCG
>JBMDWR010000102.1:0-4946 GCA_048594645.1 Actinomycetota bacterium | reverse complement strand
ATGGACGAGTCCAGGCGGATGCGTGGTGGCTGGACGTGGAGGACGTGGGCAGGAGTAGCGATCGCGATCGCCGTGGTGGCGGGCCTCGTCGTGCTGATCGCGACGAGTGCGGGCGGCTCCGATGGAGGCGGTCTGGGCGGTCTCTACTGAGGCTCGCGCCAACCCGGATGAGCGCCCAGGGCTGGCGGTCATCCACGATGCACGACGTGACGGGCCCCGGGTCGTCCTCCCTTCCCTGACGACCCGAGGGCGCCGTCGCATCGATCCGGGGACTCGACCGAGCCGCGACGGGGCACGTACAGGGCACGTACAGTTGGGGGCCATGCGTTCCCCCCGGCGGTCCGGCGGTCGCCCGGTCACCTTCACGGCCGCGGTCCTGCTCGGCTCCGCGACCCAGCTGTCGGTCGTCGTGGCGTTCGCGGGGTCGGAGGCAGGGGCGTACCGAGGCGTTCCGAACGGCCTCGGCGTGCTGCTCTCCGTGGTTGCGGGGATCGTCGCGGGGCCGCTTGCCGGCGTCGTGGTGGCGCTCGTCGGCGGCGTCGGGTACGCGCTCTTCGTCAGCGAGGATGTGTTCGCCGGCTGGGTCGCCGTGGTGATCTGGATCGTGGCGGCCGCTGTCGCCGGAGCGATCGCCGACCGGTACCGGGAGACCGGACGCGAGCGCGACGCCGCGCACCTGGCCGAACGCCGGGCGCGGCAGGCGGCCGAGTCCGAATCCGTGCGGCTCGCGCAGCTCCAGGCGCTCACGGCGCGGCTGGCGGGCGCCGCCACCGTCCGGGAGGTCTGCGAGGTTCTGGTCGAGACCGTGAAGGACTCGTTCGGGGCGGCGTCGGCCGGCGTCGCGCTCCTGTCGATGGACGGCACCGAGCTGGAGACGGTCGCTGCGCGCGGCTACTCCGACGAGCTCCGCCGACGATGGTCGCGCTTCCCCTCGAACACCCCGGTTCCCGCGACGGACGCGATCGCGCAGCGATCGGTCGTCACCGTCGAGACCGCCGAGGAGGCCAGCGAGCGGTACCCGCTCCTGGGAGGGGACGCGCCCGGGCATCAGCTGGGGGCGCAGGCAGCCGCACCGTTGCTCGCCGGGGACGTCGTCCTGGGTGTCCTCTCGGCCACCTTCCGGTCCGAACGCCGGTTCTCGCACGAGGACACTTCGCTGTTGCTCGCGCTCGGCCGGCAATGCGGCCAGGCCCTCGAGCGAGCACGGCTGTTCGAAGCCGAACGCCACGGGCTCCAGCGCGCGATGGAGCTCCGCGAGCTGGCGTCGGCGCTCGCGGCCGCCGCGTCGCCGGCCGAGGTGGCCGAGGTCGCGGCCGCGCGCATCGCGTCGATCCTCGGCGCGCGCGCGGCCTCGATCGGAGCCCTCACCGTCGACGGCAGGGCGATCGAAGCGGTGTTGACGCACGGGCTCACGTCGGAGGAGGCGAGGCCCTTCGAACGCATCCCGATCGAGTCGGAGACGCCACCCGCCGATGCCGTGCGGCAGAAGGAGCCCGTCCTCGTCGGATCGCCCGTCGAGCTGGGAGAGCGGTACCCGGGCTTGGCGCTCGCCTATCAGCGAGCCGGAGACCGAGCCTGGGCGTGCGTTCCGCTGATGGCCACCGACAGACCGGTCGGGACGCTGTTCGTGAGCTACCGCGAGGCTCAGGCGTTCGACGAGCGGCAGCGGGCGGAGATCCGCTCCGTCGCCGACCAGTTCGCGCTCGCGCTCGAACGTTCGCTGCTCCAGCGTTCCCGCGAGGAAGCCGCACGTCTGTCGGGCCGGGTCGAGCGCGTGAAGGCCGTCTCCGACGCGATGAGCCCAGGTCTCGGACCGCAGGAGGTTGCGGGCGCGATCCTGGCCGAGACGGTCGAGGCTCTGGGAGCGGTGGCGGGGGGCGTCTGCGTCCCGACGTACGACGGCACGTCGCTCGAGGTCATCTCTCGGATCGGCGCTCCCGACGATCTGGCGGATCGACTGCCCGTCGACAGCTCGGGACCGTTGACGGACGCCTACCGTTCGGGCGTGCCCGTGTTGGTCCAGCGCGACGACGACCGATCGGGATCGTCGATGGACGAAGACGTGCTCGGTCGTCCGGCGGAGGCCGTCATCGCGACGCCCATCTCGGCGGCGGGGCGACCGATCGGCGTGATCGGGCTGCGGTTCGAGCGCACGCGCGCGTTCTCTCCGGACGAGCTGCGGTTGGTGCAAACGCTGGCCGAGGAGACGGGTGAGGCGTTCGAGCGGGCGCGTCTGTTCGAGGCCGAACAGCGAGCGCTCCGGCGAGCCGCGCGTCTGCAAGAGGTCACGGCCAGACTGGCGCGCGCCGTCACGACCGATGACGCCGCCCGCGCGATCCTGCGCGGCGCGACCGGCGGCGTCGGGGCAGCGGCAGCCGCGATCGCGCTCGCGGATGACGACGGGCGGTCGTTGCGGTTCGTGATTGGGGCGATGTCGCGAGGGACGCTGACGCTCCGGGACCCGATCGTCCACTCGCCGGACGACCGCTCGGCGCTCGCGCACGTCTACCGGACCGGCCGGGAGATGTGGATCCCGTCGCACGACCTATGGCGCGAACGATTCGCGGACGGATACGCGACGCAGCGGATGCTCGGGCGATGCCTGTACGCGGTCCCGATCGTCGCGAAGGGCCAGGCGATCGGGTCCCTCGCGGTGTACTTCGAGGAGGAACGACCCGAGCCGACCGCCGAGGATGTGGAGCTGATCCGTTCGTTCGCGCATCAAGCCGGTGTCGCTCTCGAGCGAGCGCGAACCTATGAGACGGAGCATGAGGCAGCCATCACGCTCCAGCGCAACCTGATGCCGGAGGGCATCGCAGAGGGCAGCGGGATCGAGGCCGACGGCCGGTACCTGCCGGCTATCCGAGGCGTGCACGTGGGTGGCGACTGGTACGACATCGTCGACCGGCCCGACGGGACGGTGGCGTTCGCCGTCGGCGATATCGCCGGTCACGGCCTCCAGGCGGCCGCCGCGATGGGCCAGGTGCGAAGCGCGTGGCGTGCCCTCGCGCTGACCGTCACGCAGCCGAGCGCGATCCTCGGCTCGCTCGACCGGTTCGCAGCCGGCGTCGAGGGGGCGTTCTTCTCGACGGTGCTCACGGTGCTGCTCGACCCGTCCACCGGCGAGCTCCGATACGCCTCCGCTGGCCATCCCCCCGCACTCGTGATCGATACACGCGGCGAGACGCGGTTCCTCGAGGGCGGGCGTTCGGTACCACTCGGCCTGCCGTTCGAGCAGCCAAGGCCACAGGCTGTGTACCGCCTACAGCCGGGTGAGGTCTTGGTCCTGTACACGGACGGGCTCGTTGAACGGCGCGGCGAGTCGCTGGACGAGGGATTCGAACGTCTGGCGGCTGTCGCGCGCGGCGTCGGCGGCCTTCCTTTGAGCGAGATCTCCGACGCCCTCCTCGAGCTCGTAGCCGAGGATCGGCACGACGACGTCGCGCTGCTCGTGATCGGACCCACCCGGCAGACCCGCGTCTTCCGCCGGACGTTCCCCGCCGACGCGCGGCAGCTCGCGGTCATGCGCGCGGAGCTGCGCACGTGGCTCGAGCGCTCATCCCTCTCGGCGGATGCCAAGGACGACATCGTCCTGGCGTGCACCGAGGCCGCAGCCAACGCGATCGAGCACGCGTACATCGGCCGCCGCGGTCAGGTTCACGTCCGGGCCGAATCCGTGGGAGGCTGGCTCGAGGTGACCGTGTCGGACGAGGGACGATGGCGTGACCCCCGACCGGACGACACGCGGGGGCGGGGCCTCGGCCTCGTCCGTGCCTTGCTGGGTGACATCGACGTCGAGCGTGGCGAGGGGGGCACGACGGTTCGGATGCGTGTGGGTGTCCCGTGACCCGGCTCCGCTTCGGATGCGGACCATGGTGGTGACGAGTCGATGAGCGCGATCCGGCTCGCGACGCTGACCTTCGACGCCTCCGACGGAGCGACGGTCGCCACGGTCACGGGTGAGGTCGACATGTCGAACGCCGACGAGCTGCTCGGCGAACTTGTCCAGCGGATCGGCGCGCGGCCCTGGTTGATCCTGGACCTGTCGTCGTGCACGTACCTGGACAGTGCCGGCCTGGGGATGATCGCGCGCGTGGACGTCCGGGGCCGCGATCGGGGGACCGGTCTCCGGCTCGTCGTCCCCGACCGGTCTTCGATCGATCGTGTGCTCTTCATGACGGGCATGCACGAGATGTTGATCGTCGACCGATCGCGCGAGGCGGCCGTGGCGTCGTCCGCCAACGACGCCGTTCCCGAACCGCGAGGGCTCACCGAGCCGCACGCGACCGGACCCGGCTCCGTCGGGTGACGAGGTGTCGACCGCTCAGCCGTCGGCTCGGGCGATCTTGGAGCGAGCGCCCTCGATGCTCCGTTCCGCTCCCGCGCGCAGCAGCTCGGCGTCGCCCGCTGCGCCCACGAACCGGAAGCCACGCACTCCCATCTCGACGGCGCGCTCCATCGACGGCGCATGGACGCCCGCGACGACCCTGTTGGCGTCGGCGGCCTCGAGCACGCGGTCGAGCGCACGGAGCATCGCCTCCGATGTGAGGTCCGCGAAACCCCCGAGCCCGAGCGTCAGGCTGAGGTCCGCCGGCCCGACGTACACGCCGTCGAGGCCCGGGGTGGAGCAGATCGCGTCGACGTTGGTCAAGCCCTCTGTGGTCTCGATCTGGGCGAAGGCGAGGACCGCGGCGTTCGCGCGTTCGGTCTGCTCTCGCCCGGCGCCGAAGGCGCCGCGAACCGGTCCGTAGCTGCGAACGCCGTCCGGCGGGTACCGGCATGTGCGGACGAACGCGAGAGCCTCATCACCCGTGTTCACCATCGGGCAGATCACGCCGCGAGCGCCGAGATCCAGCGCGCGCATGGCCGAGGCGGGATCGTTCCACCCCAGCCGAACGAAGGGCACGGCGCCCGCCTCGGCGATCGCGCTCAGCGTTTCGGCCAGA
>JBMDWR010000101.1:0-5578 GCA_048594645.1 Actinomycetota bacterium | reverse complement strand
CGTCGACCCGGAGGCGCCGTACGCCATGGCCACGCCGAACAGGAAGAACGCCGACGAGAACGCGCCGAGCAGGAAGTACTTCATCGCGCCCTCGACGGAGCCGAGCCTCCTGGAGAACCCGGTCAGCACGTACAGCGAGAGAGACAGGATCTCGAGCGCGAGGAACGCGACGATGAGGTCGGCAGAGACCGCGAACAGGGTCATCCCCGCGGTCGCGAACAGCATCAGCGCATAGAACTCCGCTCGCGTCTCGCCCGACCGCTCGAAGTAGTGATGCCCGAGCAGCACGCCGATCGCCGCGACGGCGAGGACGATCAGGCGCACGACGACGCCGAAGCGATCGACCGCGACGCTGCCTGCGAGGGCGGTCAATCCCGAGTCCCAGTCCCACAGGCGCAGCGACGCCGCCGCGGCCGCGATGAGCCCGGCGAGCGAGAGCAGGACGAGCGTGACGGGTTCGGCCCGCCGGACGACGACGGCGCCCAGGAGCAGCACGATGCCGGCGCCAATCAGGATCAGCTCGGGCATGATCGCGGCGAACTCGACGTCCGGCGTCCCGGTCACGGCGCCCCCTCCGCGAGCGGCAGATCCTCGACGTCCGCAGGACCCAGGTCGGCGCGCAAGCCGCCGGGGAGGCCACGCTGATCCACCTCGACGCTTCGGACCCATGCGACGACGTCGGCGGACGTTGGGTCGACGCGATCCAGGACGATCTTCGGGTACACCCCCAGCGCGACCATGACAGCCACCACCACGGCCACGGCGGTGACGTCTCGCGGAAGGAGGTCGGCGAGGCCGTTGTGGCGTTCGGTGCGTGGGCCCTGGAACGTCCTCTGGTACGCCCAGAGCATGTAGATCGCCGCCAGCACCACGCCGCTCACCGCGATCGCGCCGAGGATGCGGTCCGTGCCGAACGCGCCGAGGACCACGAGGAACTCGCCGACGAAGTTGTTGAGGCCCGGCAGCCCGATCGAGGAGAGCGTCGCGACCAGGAAGGCTGCGGACAGCCACGGCGTGACCGGGGCGAGTCCGCCCATCTCGCCGATGTCACGCGTGTGCGTGCGTTCATACAGGATGCCGACGAGGAAGAACAACAGCCCGGTCGACAGGCCGTGGTTGACCATCTGCATCACGGCCCCCGTGGTCCCCTGCGTCGTGAACGTGAAGATCCCGAGCAGGACGAACCCCATGTGGCTCACGGACGAGTACGCGACCAGGCGCTTGAGGTCCGACTGCATCATCGCGACGATCGCTCCGTAGACGATGCCGACGACGGCCAGGATCGCGATTGCGTCGGCGAAGTACCGGGACGCCTCCGGGAACAGGTCGAGGTTGAACCGAAGGATCCCGTACGGGCCCGCCTTCAGCAGGAGGGCGGCGAGGATGATCGAGCCGTTCGTCGGGGCCTCCGTGTGCGCGTCCGGCAGCCACGTGTGGAGCGGGAACATCGGCACCTTCACGGCGAACGCGACCAGGAAGGCGAGGAACAGCCATCGCTGGGTGGTCGTCGCGAGCGAGAGCTGGTCCATCTGTCGGATGTCGAAGCTCGCCTGGCCCAGCTGCTGCGAGGTCTCGAACCACAGGAAGACGATCGCGAGCAACAGGAACGCCGAACCCGCCATCGTGTACAGGAAGAACTTCAGGCTCGCGTACACCCGGCGAGCCGAGCCCCACATCCCGATCACGAAGAACATCGGGACGAGGAGCGCCTCGAAGAACACGAAGAACAGGAGCAGGTCGAGCGCGAGGAACGAACCGATGATCGCGGTCTCGAGCAGGAGCGTGAGCGCCATGAACAGGCGCACCCGATGGTCGACGCTCCAGGACGAGATGATCGCGAGAGGCGTCGTGAACGCCGTCAGCACAACGAGCCAGATGCTGAACCCGTCGACGCCGACCAGATAGGACAGGCCGGCGGATGCGACCCAGTCGGCGTGCTCGACGAGCTGGTAGCCCGAGGCCGAGGGATCGAACGCCCCCGTCACGCCGAGCGCCACGACGAGGTTCGCGACCGAGACGCCGAGCGCGACCCATCGCGCCTGGTTGTCCGTCGCGCCCCTCCACAGCGCCAGCACCGGCAGCCCCACCAGCGGGAGGAAGATCACGACGGTGAGCCACGGCATCCTCACGTCCGCAGCCCCAGGAACAGCAGGAGCGCGACCGCACCGAGCAGGAACACGAGCGCGTACGAGCGCACGAAGCCACGCTGGATCCGGGGTGCCACGCGCGAGGCCTCGCCCACGTCCTCAGCGACCTCGTTCACGGCGCCGTCGATCACCCGGTCGTCCACGACCGTGAGCGCCCGGCCGAACCCCTTGCCCGGATGCTGCACGAGCCAGCCGTAGAGCGCGTTCAGGTAGAACGCGTTCGCGAGCCAACCGGCGAGCTCCGGCTGGCGCTCGGGGAAGGCTTCCCAGCGGACGCGCCCGGACGCCCAGACCCAGTAGGCGAGCCCCACCGCCGCCACGGACAGGACGACCGAGATCGCGATCAGCACCCACTCGCTCGGCCCCGCCTCTCCGTGTTCGGCGACGCCCACCACCGGCTCGAGGAACCTGGCGAGCACCCCGTCCTCGGCGGTCAGACCCAACCCGAGGCCGCCGACGACGGTCAGCAGCGCCAGGACGGCGAGCGACGCGTGCATCAAGCCGGGGGCCTCGTGCGGGCGCGCCTCCGTTCGCTTGCGTCCGAAGAACGTCAGGAACAGCGGCCTCGCGATGTACAACGCGGACAGGAACGCCCCGATCGACGCCAGTACCCACGCCGCGTCGCGAGCGCTGGTTGCCGAGAACCCGACGATCTGGTCCTTGGCGAAGAACCCGGCGAGGGGCGGGATCCCGGCGAGCGACAGCGCCCCGATCGCGAACCAGGCGGCCGACAGCGGCATCTCTGCGCGAAGCCCACCCATCCGGCGCATGTCGGTCTCGTCGTCCAGCCCGTGCAGGACGTTCCCGGCGGTGAGGAACAGCAGCGCCTTGTAGAACGCGTGGCAGACGAGCAGGAGCATCGCGCCGGCGTAGAACCGCATCCCCGCCGCGAAGAACATGAAGCCGATCTGGCTCATCGTCGAGTACGCGAGCGCGCGCTTGATGTCGAACTGCCCGATCGACGCCAGCGCCGCGTACAGGGCGGTGACGAGGCCGATCACGAGGACGACGGTGAGCGCCGTCCCCGAGATCTCGAAGAGCACGTGCGAGCGCACGACCAGGTACACGCCCGCAGTGACCATCGTCGCCGCGTGGATCAAGGCGGACACGGGCGTCGGGCCCTCCATCGCGTCGGGCAGCCAGACGTGCAACGGGATCTGCGCCGACTTGCCGACGGCGCCGGCGAGCAGCAGGAGGCTGATCGCCGTCGCGGCGCCTTCCGAGAGCTCGGCGGCGCCCTCGCCGAAGACCGCGCCGAAGTCGAGCGACCCGGCATGGATCCAGATCAGGACGATCCCGAGCAGCATCGCGGCGTCGCCCACGCGTGTGGTGACGAACGCCTTCTTCGCGGCGCTGGACGCCGCCGGGCGTTCGAACCAGAAGCCGATCAACAGGTACGAGCACAGCCCGACGCCCTCCCAGCCCACGTACAGCAGCAGGTAGTTGTCCGCCAGGACGAGCAGCAGCATGAAGAACACGAACAGGTTCAGGTAGGCGAAGAACGTCCCGAACCGCGGGTCGTGCTCCATGTAGCCGATCGCGTACAGGTGGATCAACGCGCCGACGCCGGTCACGACCAGCGTCATCGTGAGCGAGAGCGGATCGGCGCGGAACGCGACCTCCACGGAGAACGAGCCGCTCGAGATCCAGTCGAACAGCGCGACGACGGACGAACGGGCGTCGGCCTCGCGCGAGAGCAGCTCGACCAGCGCTCCCACCGCGAGCGCGAACGCGATCCCGACGAGCGCCGTCGCAAGCCACCCGCTCGCTTTGCCTAGGCGACGTCCGAGGAACAGGTTCACTCCCGCCCCGGCGAGCGGCAAGACCGGGATCAGCCAGATCAGGTCGAGCATCGCGCCTAGCCCCGCAGCACCGTCAGGTCGTCGACGCTCGCGCTCCGCCGGCGCCGGTACACCGTGACGATGATCGCGAGGCCGACGACGACCTCGGCCGCCGCGACCACCATCGAGAAGAACGCGAGGACCTGACCGTTCAGGTTGTTGTGCATGCGGCTGAACGCGACGAGAGCCAGGTTCACCCCGTTCAGCTGGAGCTCGACCGACATGAAGATCACGAGGGCGTTCTTGCGGATCAGCACGCCCAGCGTCCCGATCGCGAACAGCATCGCCGAGACGACCAGGAAGTACGAGATCGGCGTGCTCACGCGACCTCCGTCCCGTCGGTCACGACGGCCTCGGCTCGGGTGACGGCTCGGCGTTGGCGTGAGGCGAGGACCACGACGGCGATCGCCGCGACGATCAGCAGCACGGACGTGACCTCGAACGGGAAGAAGTACGTCCGGAACAGGAGCCTCGCGATCGCGACGGCGTTGCCGCCCCGGTTCGCGACGGCGTCGAAGTTCTCGGGCGCCTTGGTGGCGAACCCGACACCGGCCCGGATCGCGACCACGAGCTCGATCACGATGCCGGTCGCGAGGATCACGCCGATCACGCGCTGCCCCTTCAGGCGCTCGAGCAGCGACTCCTCGCGATCGACCCCCAGGAGCATGATCACGAACAGGAACAGGACCATGATCGCCCCCGCATACACGATGATCTGCACCGCGAACAGGAACGACGCGCCGAGCACGAGGTAGAAGACCGCGATCGTGAAGAAGTTCACGACGAGGAGCAGAGCGGCGTGAACGGCGTTCCGTTGCAAGAGCATGGCGATGGCGCTCCCGACGGAGATCGGAGCGAACACCCAGAAGACGATCTCGTCAGGGCTCATCAGCGCCCCTCCCGCGTCCCGGGCGCGGTGCCGAGCGGTGGTGGCCGCTCGAGGAGCTGTTCCTTCGTCAGGATCGCGTCCTCACGTGATGCGTACGACATCTCGTACGCACTCGTGAGCGTGAGCGCCCTCGTCGGGCATGCCTCGACGCACAGGCCACACATGATGCATCGCAGGTAGTTGATCTGATAGTCCTTCGCGTACCGCTCCCCCGGGCTGACGGGATGCTCCGGATCGTTGTCCTCTCCCTCGACCCAGATCGCGTCTGCCGGGCACGCGAACGCGCACAGCTCGCACCCGATGCACTTCTCCAGGCCGTTCTCGTGCCGGTTCAGGAGGTGGCGCCCGATGTGGCTGCGGGCCGGGGGTGGCTCGATCTGGAGCGGGTACTCCTCGGTCACGTCGCGCCGGAAGATCTGCTTGAACACCGTCCCCATGCCGCGGGCGATCGCGGCCGCAGCGGAGCCCGTGTCCTTCCTCGGTCGCTCTCGATCGGCCTGGCTCATCCGACCTGCGCCTCCTGCTTCGACGGCCGCCCGGTGAGCAGCGGCCAGATCAGAGAGATCACGACGAGGACCCCGAAGCCGATCGCGAACGCGGTGATGATCGCCTCCCGGCTGTAGACGTCCGGCAGCACGACGATCGCGCCGGTGAGGAGCACCCACACGAGACCGAACGGGATCAGCAGCTTCCAGCCGAAC
>JBMDWR010000100.1:0-2295 GCA_048594645.1 Actinomycetota bacterium | reverse complement strand
TCTCCGGGCTCGTGAACAACGCCGGGATGTCGCGCGACGGTTTGCTGCTGAAGTACCCGCTCGAGGTGTTCGAGCAGACGGTGGCGACGA
The DNA here is from genome assembly GCA_048594645.1 of Actinomycetota bacterium. Taxonomy (GTDB): domain Bacteria; phylum Actinomycetota; class UBA4738; order UBA4738; family HRBIN12; genus DASSJM01. The sequence continues at coordinate 2,205 of JBMDWR010000100.1, read as the reverse complement.
ACCTCCGTGGTGCGTTCCTGTGCAGCCGCGCCGCGCTGCGCGGGATGTTGCGCGGCAAGTGGGGCCGCATCGTGAACATGTCCTCGGCGATCGCCCTGCACGGGAACGCCGGGCAGGTCGTCTACGCCGCGACCAAGTCCGGGCTGGTCGGGCTGACGAAGTCGCTCGCGCGTGAGGTCGGCGGCAAGGGGATCACGGTGAACGCGGTGTGCCCCGGCTTCCTGGACACCGACATGACGTCGCACCTCAGCGAGCCTGCCCGGGCGTACTACCTGGAGCAGACGCCCGTGGGGCGCCCCGGACGCCTCGAGGAGATCGCGAACGTCGTGCGCTTCGTCATGTCCGAGGACGCGTCGTACGTGAACGGAGCCGTGATCGCCGTCGACGGAGGTCTGACCGCCTAGTCGCAGGCTCGGCGGCGCCCGTAGCATGGGCCAGCGTCGCAACGAGAACGGGAAACAGGAGGAAGGATGGACAAGGCAGAGATCGAGTCGAGGGTCCGGAAGGTCCTCGCCGAGCAGCTTGCCGTGGACGAGGCCCAGGTGGTGCCCGATGCTCGCTTCGCCGAGGATCTGAACGCCGATTCGCTGGATCTGGTCGAGGCGGTCCTCGCCCTCGAGGAGGAGTGGAACATCGAGATCCCCGAGGAAGAGATGGAGGGCGTCAAGACCGTCGGGCAGGCCGTCGCGCTCGTCGAGCAGAAGCTCGGGTCCGCGTAGGGATGCGAAGGAAGGTCGTCGTCACCGGGATCGGTCCGGTCACACCGGTCGGCACAGGCGTCGAGGACTTCTGGACCGGGCTCACCACGGGACACAACGGCATCCGTCGCATCACCGCCTTCGCCACGGACGACCTTCCGGTCAAGGTCGCCGGCGAGGTGGCGGGTTTCGACCCAACCCCGTGGCTTGACCCCAAGGAGGTCCGCCGGACGGACCGGTTCACCCACTTCGCCGTCGCCTCCGCCGCCCTCGCGTGGCAGGACGCCGGCGAGCCCGACGTGGCGTCCGATCGCGGGGGCGTCGTGTTCGCGACCGGCATCGGGGGTATCGAGACGCTCCTCAAGCAGCACAGCGTGCTGCTCGAGAAGGGTCCCGGGCGCGTCTCGCCGTTCATGGTGCCCGCGCTGATGGCCAACGCGGCGAGCGGACACATCGCGATGCGGTTCGGCTGGACGGGACCGAACCTCTGCACGGTCTCGGCGTGCTCGTCGGCGAACCACGCGATCGGGGAGGCGATGCGCTACATCCGCGACGGGTACGTCGACCTCTGCGTGGCCGGCGGATCCGAGGCCGCGACGCTGCCCCTCACCGTGGCCGCGTTCGCCCAGATGACGGCGCTCACGAAGAACCCCGATCCCGAGACCGCCTCACGACCGTTCGACAAGGACCGCAGCGGCTTCGTCCTCTCGGAGGGTGCCTGCTCGCTGGTCCTCGAGTCCGAAGAGCACGCGCGTTCCCGCGGCGCCCAGGTCTACTGCGAGGTCGCCGGGTACGGCGCCTCCGACGACGCGTTCCACATCACCGCCCCCGATCCCAAGGGCTCGGGCGCGGCGCTCGCGATGACCTGGGCGCTGCGCGACGCGGGCGAGGAGCCCGAGGCCGTCTCGTACGTGAACGCTCACGGGACGTCGACGCAGCTGAACGACGCGGCCGAGACGGCGGCGATCAAGGCCGCGCTCGGCGACGAGGTGGCGCACCGCGTGCCGGTCTCCTCGACGAAGTCCATGACCGGCCACATGCTGGGGGCGGCCGGTGCCGTGGAGGGGGCCGCGTGCGCCCTAGCGATCGGGCGCGGCGTCGTCCCTCCGACGATCCACTACGAGACGCCGGATCCCGACTGCGATCTGGACTGGGTGCCCAACGAGGCCCGCGAGACCAAGGTCGGCTTCGCGCTCTCCAACTCGTTCGGGTTCGGCGGGCACAACGCCGTCATCGCCTTCCGAGCGGCGCCGTAGCGCCCGCGGTCCCGCCGGGCCCGGCTCAGTCGAAGAACAGCTTGAGCTCGCGCTCGGCGGACTCCGCGGAGTCGCTTCCGTGCACGATGTTCTCGGTGATGATGAGCCCATGGTCGCCGCGGATCGTCCCCGGCGGAGCCGACGCGGGGTCGGTCGGCCCCATCAGGGTTCGCCAGACCTCGATCGCCCGTTCGCCCTCGAGCCGGGCGACGACGACCGGCCCCGACGTGATGAACCCGACGAGCTCACCG
>JBMDWR010000010.1:0-1235 GCA_048594645.1 Actinomycetota bacterium | reverse complement strand
CAGGTCGAGCTCGGCCGGCCATACGTATCGGAGCGGCGTGGAGGTCGTCTCGAACGTGCCATCGGCCGTTCGGTAGAAGTGACGCGAGACCAGCCCCTGTGTCGCGACGTCGTACTCGTCGATCCCCACGTGCTGCTCGGTCGCGGCGTCCACACGATACGTCTCACCGTGGGGGAGCCCTCGAAGGTCTGGGACCGCCACCTCGATGACGAAGCAACCGCCGGGTTCGAGGTGCGTGGCGGCGTTGACGAAGCACGCGACCTGCTCTTCCTGCGTCGTCAGGTTCCCGATCGTGTTGAACACCAGGTAGACGACCGTGAAGGTCCCGTGGACGCGCGTGGTAGCGAAGTCACCGATCGTCACGTCGATCCCTTCGGCACCCGCCTTGGCCCGCAGCCTCGCGACCATGGCCTCGGAAAGGTCGATCCCGTGCACGCGAAGGCCTCGCTGCGCCAGCGGGATCGCGATCCTCCCCGTGCCGACGCCGAACTCCAGCGCCGACCCGCCGCCCGCGAGCTCCGCCAGGACGTCGACGATGGGCCCGACGATCGCGGCGTCGAACATCTCGGCTTCGTGCACGTCGTAGCGCTTCGCGACGGGCTCGTCGAAGTGATCTTCGGGCATCGGCTACCTCCTCGTTCCGGTCGGCGATCGACGGGCGCGATCTGACCCCGTCTGCGACGACCCTGCGTTCTCGACGGGTGGACGCATCGGGCTCCCGAGCAACCGACAGCTTCCGTCACGCGGTCCAGTCCGGGATGCCTCCGCCCTTCGGGACCACGTCGGCGCGACCCGTCCCGTCCGGCCGGATCACATACAGTGAGTAGCCGGACACGAGCAGGTACCGCCCCTCGGGCGACCACGTGACGAACTGTCCGAACTCGGGCGTGACACGGCGCTGGTTCGACCCGTCGGCGTCCATGAGCCAGATGTCGTGATGTTCACCGATGTCTCCGGTGACCCAGCAATCGGCATCGTCTGCTGCGTGCAGGCAGTCGTCACGCTCCGACGCGAACGCGATCGTCGTCCCATCGGGGGACCACGCGGGCCATCCGTCGGATCCTGGGGCGTCGGTCAGTTGCATGGCCTTCCCGGTCTCGAGGCTGGCCACGTAGATGTCGTAGTCACCCGCCCCGTGGCCCATGAAGGCTATCGCCGTTCCGTCGGGCGAGAAGGCGGCGTACTCTACCCACACATCGGTCTCGAACCGCCGAAGATCCGATCCGTCCGGCGAC
>JBMDWR010000001.1:0-17548 GCA_048594645.1 Actinomycetota bacterium | reverse complement strand
CCATCTCGGCATGAGCCCGAACACGCTCCGGACGCACACGCAGAACGTCCTGACCAAGCTCCGCGTCCACTCGAAGATGGAAGCGCTCGTGCTCGCGATCCGCTACGGCAAGGTCGGGACCGTCGACCTCACCGACACCGGGACCTGATACCGGCCGCGACGAGACCGCGTGCGCCGGCGGCGGTCAGCGCGTCTCGCGATGGAGCGTGTGACGCCGCTCCCACCGGCAGTACTTCCTCAGCTCGATGCGATCGCGGTCGTTCAGCCGGTTCTTCACCGTCACATAGTTCCGTCGCTTGCACTCCGTGCAGGCGAGCGTGATCACGGGTCGGTTGTCGCCCTTCGCCATGGTCTCCTACTTCATGATCTTCGTGACGCGCCCGGCGCCGACGGTGCGACCGCCCTCGCGGATCGCGAACCGCAGCCCTTCCTCCATGGCGATCGGGGCGATCAGGTCGACCGTCATCTCGACGTTGTCGCCGGGCATGACCATCTCGACACCCTCGGGGAGATGCGCCTGACCCGTGACGTCCGTCGTGCGGAAGTAGAACTGCGGCCGGTACCCGTTGAAGAACGGTGTGTGGCGCCCCCCTTCGTCCTTGGACAGCACGTACACCTGCGCCCCGAACTCCGTGTGCGGCGTGATCGTTCCCGGCTTCGACAGCACCTGCCCGCGCTCGACCTCGTCCTTGTCGATCCCGCGTAGGAGGACCCCAACGTTGTCACCGGCCTGGACCTCGTCCAGCAGCTTGCGGAACATCTCGAGGTCCGTCGCGATCGTCTTGCGCGTGTCCTTGATGCCGACGATCTCGACCTCCTCCATCTTCTTCAGGACGCCGCGCTCCACGCGGCCGGTCACCACCGTGCCGCGGCCGGTGATCGAGAAGACGTCCTCGATCGACATCAGGAAGGGCTTGTCGACGTCCCGCGTGGGCTCGGGGATGTACGTGTCGACCGCGTCGAGCAGCGCGACGATCTGCGCCTCGGCCTCCGGATCGCCCTCGAGTGCCTTCAGGGCGGACAGGCGGATCACGGGGACGTCGTCGCCCGGGAACTCGTAGCTGGTCAGGAGCTCACGCACCTCGAGCTCGACGAGGTCGAGCAGCTCGGGGTCGTCGACCATGTCGACCTTGTTCAGGGCCACGACGATGTACGGGACGTTCACCTGACGAGCCAGGAGCACGTGCTCGCGCGTCTGCGGCATGGGGCCGTCGGCCGCCGACACGACGAGGATCGCCCCGTCCATCTGGGCCGCGCCGGTGATCATGTTCTTGATGTAGTCGGCGTGCCCAGGGCAGTCGACGTGCGCGTAGTGACGGTTGTCCGTCTGGTACTCGACATGCGCGATCGCGATCGTGATGCCGCGCTCACGCTCCTCGGGCGCCTTGTCGATCTGATCGAACGGCGTGAAGTCGGCGAGTCCCTTGGCCGCCTGGACCTTGGTGATCGCCGCCGTCAGCGTGGTCTTGCCGTGGTCGATGTGACCGATCGTCCCGATGTTGACGTGGGGCTTCGTCCGCTCGAACTTCTGCTTTCCCATCTCGCTCCTCCGATGTCACGTCGCCTGGCTCACTCGTAGCGGGGGCGGGAATCGAACCCGCGACACAGCGATTATGAGCCGCTTGCTCTGCCTCTGAGCTACCCCGCCCCGGGCGCCCGAAAGTGTACCGGCCGTCGGACGCGCCGCCACCCTGACCTGCGGTTTCGGGCGATCCCGCGCCTCGAGCCGGAGAGGGGACTCGAACCCCTGACCCCCTCCTTACCATGGAGGTGCTCTGCCGACTGAGCTACTCCGGCGTGCGCGCGCCATGATACCCAGCACGGCCGTGGGACCATGGCCACATGCGCCGGTTCGTCGTCCTCGTGGCCCTCGTCTGCGCCGCCTGCGCATCCACGACCGGCACCGATGAGCGTCCAGGCCGCGCGGACCTGGTCGTCCGGACGGACGACGGCGCGGTGACGGTCTCGGTGGAGATCGCAGACACGCCCGAGGAGCGCGCGACCGGGCTGATGAACCGGACGTCGCTCGCGCCGGAGGCCGGGATGGCGTTCCTGTGGCCGGCCGCCACGCGCGGCTCCTTCTGGATGAAGAACACGCTCATCCCGCTCTCGATCGCCTTCTGGGACGAGGGTGGTCGCATCGTCGCGATCTTGGACATGGAGCCATGCCGCGCAGACGCCTGTCCTTCGTACGATCCAGGCGTTCCCTTCGCCGGAGCCGTCGAGGTGCGTCGTGGCTTCTTCGCCGAGCACGCGGTTCAGGTCGGCGACCGGGTCGAGCTCCGGAGCGCGATGCCGTGAGCGACGGCTGCCTGCTCTGCCGTGCCGAACGCGTGACGGCGTGGCACTTCGAGGACGACGAGTGCTGGGTGACCGACTGCATGGTGTGCATGACACCGATGATCGTGTGGCGCTCGCACGGGCTGCCCGATCCGGAGCATGCGTCACGTCTCCTCGGGCACCTCGAGCGGATCGCGTCCGAGCGCTACCCCGACGGGTTCTGGATAGACGCCGAACGCCGTCGGATCCCGGACCACTGGCACGCGCACGCTCGCCCGGCGGGAGGGTTCTTCGATCCCGCGAGCGACCTCTACGGCCGGTACGACTGAGCCGCGCACCACGATCGCCTCGGGCCACGATCGTCGCTCGCGTGGCCCTTGCCGATATCTCGGGATCGCGCTCTGGTTCCTCCGCCGGAGCGCTCTTCGGACGGCGGCGCTGCGAGGTCGGCACCGACGAATCGAGTTCGGTCAGGTCTGCGTTCGAGGGGTCGCTACCGGACAGGTCCGCCGCCTCGAAGTTGGCCTCTCGGCCGTCGAGCATCTGCCGTGAGAACACGCCGTCGGTGGGAGGAGGAGGATTCGAACCTCCGTAGGCTACGCCGGCGATTTTACAGACCGCTCCCTTTGGCCGCTCGGGCATCCTCCCGTTCAGCAGCAGGATAGCAAGGTGCTCGCAGACTCCTTCCGCGACTAGGATGGGTCGTATGGCCAAGCAGGATTTCTCGTTCGACATCGTGTCTGAGGTGTCGATGCCGGAGGTCGCCAACGCGGTCGACCAGACCCGCCGCGAGATCGCCCAGCGGTTCGACTTCAAGGACACGGGCACCTCGATCAGCCAAGACGACAAGCTGATCGAGGTCCGCTCCTCGACCGAGGACCGCCTCCGGGCCGCCGTCGAGGTCCTGAAGGAGAAGGCGGTCCGCCGCGAGGTCTCGCTGAAGGCGCTGCATCTCGGCCCGATCCAGCCGGCCGCGAAAGGCACCACGAAGCAGGCGATCAATGTCAACGTCGGCATCTCCGAGGACAAGGCTCGCGAGCTGGTGAAGTTCGTCAAGGGCCTCAAGGTCAAGGTCCAGACCCAGGTCCAGGGGGACCAGGTGCGGGTCACCGGCAAGTCGAAGGACGACCTGCAGGCCGTCATGCGGGCCGTGAAGGAGAACGACTTCGACGTGCCGCTGCAGTTCGTCAACTTCCGCCCGTAGACCGCCGCTCGGTCCGTCGGCATCCCGCTCTTGCGTCATCGTCGGCTCGATTGTCTGGGCCTCGTCGCCGCAGGTAGATTGGCGTTTCTGACCGGAGGTGATCCCTGTGACCGACGTCGAGCATTTGAAGGCAAGGGCGGCCGAGATCGCGGAGCGCGAGGGCAAGATCCTGCTCGACCGCACCCCGGGCTCCGAGGCGCTGTACGAGCGGGCGATCAAGAGCCTGCCGCGAGGGGTGGTCTCGAACTTCCAGGCGAACGACCCCTATCCGGCGTACCTCCGCCGAGGTCAGGGTTCGAAGGTCTGGGACGTCGACGGGAACGAGTACGTCGACTTCCACGGAGGTTTCGGGGTCAACGTCGTCGGCCACGCCCACCCGGCGATCGTGAAGGCGATCCGCGATGTCGCCGACCAGGGGATCCACTTCGCGGTCACGACCGAGAGCACCGTCCGCCTCGCGGAGGCGATCTGCGAGCGCTTCCAACTGGAGCAGATGCGCTTCGTGAACTCGGGGACCGAGGCCACGATGGACGCGATCCGCGTGGCACGCGCGGCGACCGGGCGCGACAAGATCGTGAAGATGGAGGGGTCGTACCACGGCCACCACGACTCCGTCCTCTTCTCCGTCGTGCCCGAGGCCGACGTGCTCGACATGCGCTTCAACGTGGGCGACGAGTCCCAGGCCTGGTACACGACGCAGCCGACGTCCAAGGGCGTTCCGAAGGCGCTGTGGGACACGGTGATCGTCGCGCCGTTCAACGACGCCGCGGCGGTCCAGCAGGCGTTCGCGGACAACCCCGGCGAGATCGCGGCCGTCATCCTCGAACCCGTGATGATGAACATCGGCCTGGTCGTGCCGCAGCCCGGGTACCTCCAGGCGCTGCGTGACGCGTGTGACGAGCACGGGGCCGCGCTGATCTACGACGAGGTCAAGTGCGGCGGGACGATCGCGTACGGCGGCACCGTCGAGCGCTATGGCGTCCGGCCGCACCTCGCGGCGTTCGCGAAGGCTGTCGGCGGCGGAGCGACGACGGGCGCGTTCGGCGGCGAGGCTCGGTTCATGGAGTGGGTGACCAAGGGAACGGCCCAACAGGGGACGTTCAACGGCAACCCGCTCTCGGTCGCGGCCGGGCTTGCGGCGCTCACGCAGGTCCTCACCCGCGACGCCTACGACCATCTCGGCAAGCTCGGCAGCATGCTCGCGGAGGGATGTCAGCGCGCGATCGACGAGTACGACATCCCGGCGCACGCGGTCGACCTGGGCGCGAAGGGCTGCGTCTCGTACCGGAAGGAGCCGCTGGTGAACTACCGCGACTTCCTCGAGACGATCCCGGAGCTGTTCTACGCCTCGTTCACGTGGATGGTGAACCGGGGCATCTTCATGACGCCCGGCGACGAGGAGCAGTGGACCATCTCGGTGCAGCACACCGAGGAGGACATCCAGCGCTACATCGACGCCTACGCGGCGTTCTGCGCCGAGCTGGTGGCCTGATCGGCGAGGCGACCGAGACCTCGGCAGCGCGCGAGCGCATGACGCGATGACCGCGACCGACGCCGTCCTCCTCGACCTGTACGACACGCTCGCCTGGACCGAGTGGCCCGCGCTTCGGCCGTTGATCGAGCAGCGCACCGGCGTCTCGAGCGAACGCCTCCTCGAGGCGTTCGACGAGACGCGCCCCGCTCGTGCCGTCGGCGCCTACGGCAGCATGGAGGCCGACCTCGCGATGGTGCTGTCGTCGGCCGGGCTGAAAGGCGACGACACGCTGGTGCGGAACCTGTCACAGCTGGTGAGCGGATTCCTCGAGACCGGCGTGCACCTGTGGGAGGACTCGGTGCCGACGCTCCGAGCGTTGCGCGAGCGGGGCGTTCGGACCGCGATCGTGAGCAACTGCGACCAACGCACGCGTCCCGTGGTCGAGCGGCTGGGGCTCGACCGCGAGGCGGACGCCGTGATCCTGTCCTTCGAGGTGAAGATCGCCAAGCCGGACCCGGGCATCTACCGCGCGGCGCTAGAGGCCGTCGGTGCGAGCGCCGAGGACGCCGTGTTCGTCGACGACCAGGCCGACTACTGCGATGGCGCCGAGGCCGTCGGCATCAGGCCGTTCCTGATGCTGCGCGACGAGGCCAACCCCGCCCGCGGCGTGAGCAGCTCCGAGCGCCTCACGGTGATCCGCGACCTGGGGTCGCTGCTCGAGCTGCTCTAGCTCGGGCCGTCAGGCCCCGAGCTCCTGCTTGATCTCGGCGAGCCGACGTACCCGCTCCGCCGTCGGCGGGTGCGTCGAGAAGAGGTTCGCGAGGCTCATGTTGGCCTGCCGACCGCGGAACGGGTTCACGATGAACAGGTGCGCCTCGGCCGGGCTGACGCTCGCCGGGACGGGAACCCTTCCCGCGGTCGCCTCGAGCTTGCGGAGCGCGCTCGCGAGCGCGTCCGGGTCGCGCGAGAGGATCGCTCCGGACTCGTCGGCCTGGTACTCGCGCGAGCGGCTGACCGCCATCTGGATGATCGCTGCGGCGATCGGTGCAAGGATCCACGCGAACAGCAGCCCGAACGCCCCGAACGCGTTCTCGCGGTCTCCGCCACCCCCGAACCACAGGGCGAAGCGCGCGAGGAAGGTGATGCTCATGCCGATCGCGGCCGCGATCGAGCCGATCAGGATGTCACGGTTCGCCACGTGCGAGATCTCGTGCGCGAGGACGCCTCGCAGCTCGCGCTCGTCGAGGATCTCGAGGATCCCCCGCGTGACCGACACGGCCGCGTGCTCGGGGTTCCTGCCGGTCGCGAACGCGTTCGGCTGGGCCATCTCCGACACGTAGATCCTGGGCATCGGCATCTGGTTGGCCTGCGTGAGCTCGCGGACGATCCGGTACAGCTCCGGAGCCTCCTGCTCGCTCACCGGCTTGGACCGCGTGGTCGCGATCGCGATCTTGTCGCTGAACCAGTACATCGAGAAGTTGAAGACGAGCGCGAACGCCAACGCGATGATCGCGCCGGACGTCCCGCCGAGCCACTGCCCGATCAGGACGAACAGGCCGCCGAGGGCGGCGATCAAGACCCATGTCTTGATCCTGTTGAGACCGATCAACGGAGCATCCCTCCTTGGTCGCAGGTCGTTCGCCGCCCGCGGCGAGCGGGTTCGGCCGCCCGCGCGCGTGTTCGGCGCCTCTATCGTCCCACGAGCGTGGACAACGGGGGGAAGTGGGCCAGCAGCTCCGGCCACAGCCCCACGGCCACGACCGCGACGGTGGCGAAGACCGTCACGGCGGTCACGAGCGCCGGCGCGGTCAGCCGGCGCTCGTGCTCGGCCTCGACGAACAGCATCTCCTTGGGCACGGCCAGGTAGTAGACGAGGCTGAGGACGGAGTTCACCACCATGATGATGGCCAGGGCCGTCCCGATCCCGCCGCGTTGGATCCCGACCTGGAAGACGAGGAACTTCGCCCAGAACCCAGCGGTGGGCGGGATGCCGGCGAGCGAGACCATGAAGATCGTCATCGCCACCGCCATGACGGGCGCCCGCCGCGACAGCCCGGCGAAGTCGCTGATGAGCAGCCCCCGCGACTCCTTGGCCATCCCGATCACGACGGCGAAGGCTCCGAGCGTCATCACGGCGTAGATCAGGATGTACGTCACGGCCGCGGCGAACGCGTCCTGGTTGATCCCCGGATCGGCAGAGACGAGCGCGAACGGCAGGAGCATGTACCCGGCCTGCGCGATGCTCGAGTACGCCAGCAGCCGGACCACCTGACGCTGTTGCAGCGCGATGAAGTTCCCGATCGTCATCGTGAGGATCGACAGGACGGCGAAGATCGGCGTCCAGAACTCGTGCTGTGCCGGGAAGGCCACGAACATCAGCTGGAGGAGGCCGGCGAACCCGGCCGCCTTCGACGCGGTCGCCAGGAACGCCGCGACGGGGACCGGCGCGCCCTCGTAGGTGTCCGGCGCCCAGAACTGGAACGGCACCGCGCTCACCTTGAACGCGAAACCGGCGACGACGAACAGGATCGAGGCCAGTACGAGCGCGTCCTGCCCCTCCCGGAGCGGCTCCGACAGCGCTCCGCCGATCTCGGAAAGGTTGAGGCTGCCGGTGACACCGTAGATCAGGCTCATCCCGTAGAGCATCACGGCCGTCGATAGGACCCCGATCAGGAAGAACTTGATGCCGGCCTCGTTGGACCTGGGATCCGACTTCCGGAAGGCGGCGATGAGGAAGCCCGGCGCCGAGACGAGCTCGAGCGCGATGAACAGCAGCAACAGGTCGCGGGACGACGGCATCAGCAGGCACCCGAGGAACGACGTCAGGAGAAGGAAGTAGTACTCCCCCTGATAGAACCGTCCGTCTCGGAAGTACCGGAGCGAGATCAGGAGCACGAGGAGCGCCACCGAGAGGAAGAAGACCTTGAACAGGATCGCGAACTCGTCGACGACGAACGCGCCGTCGAACGTCGAGCGATCCTGCCCGATCAACGTCAGCGTCGCGATCAGGCTCGCGAGCACGCCGGCGAACGCGAGCGGCATCGACAACCACTTGCGCCGGAGCGACAGGAACGCGTCCGCGACCAGCACGAGCACGATCGTCCCGGCCATGATCAGCTCGGGAAGGATCGCGGTGTAGTCGATCGCGGGGTTCACCAGCGGGCGCCGATCCCTAGCCCCCGACCAGTTCCAGCAACGCGTTCACGGGCTCCTGCGTCACGCCGGTGAGCAGGCTCGGGAAGACGCCGAGCGCGACGATCGCGAGCAGCAGCGGGACCCACGAGACCCATTCGATCGTGACGACGTCGGCGAACGGCTCTTCCCTCCACCGGTCGGGCAGCGTGCCCATGTTCACGCGCTGGAGCATCCACAAGAAGTAGCCCGCGGTCAGGATCGTGCCCACGCCACCGGCGACCATGAACGTTCGGAACAGCGGGGTCGAGAGCGATTCGGCCGGGTTGAAGCTGGAGAGCAGGGCCATGACCTCACCCCAGAAGCCGGCGAGCCCCGGCAGCCCCAGGGAGGCGATGGCCACGAACGCGAAGACACCGCCCAGGTACGGCAGCTTCTGCATCACGCCGCCGCCGATCTCGGCGATCTGTCGCGTGTGGTACCGGTCGTAGAGGGACCCCACGCAGAAGAACAGCATCCCGGTGATCAGGCCGTGCGCGACCATCCCGAAGATCGCGGCGTTGATCCCGATCGTCGTGAGCGTCGCGATCCCCAGCATGACGAAGCCCATGTGCCCCACCGAGCTGAACGCGATCAAGCGCTTGAGGTCCCGCTGCGCCAGGCACGCGAGCGCCGCGTACACGATCGCGATCGCAGCGAGCAGGCCGATCCACGGCGCGTACCTCTCGGCGCCGTACGGGAGGATCGGCAGAGCGATCCGCACGAACCCGTACGTGCCCATCTTCAGCATGATGCCCGCAAGGAGCACGGAGCCGATCGTGGGGGCCTCCGTGTGCGCGTCCGGCAGCCACGTGTGGAACGGCCACATCGGAACCTTGACCGCGAACCCGAGCCCGACGGCCGCGAACACCACAAGCTGGAACGTGTTCGAGAATCCGCCGGTTGCCGCGTACTCCTGGAGAGCCACGATGTCGAATGTGTGCGTGCCGCCCCCGATGTCGGAGCTGAAGAACATCGCCAGGAACCCGAGCAGCATGAACACCGATCCGAACAGCGTGTACAGGAAGAACTTGATCGCCGCGTATTCGCGGTTGGCGCTGCCCCAGATGCCGATGAGGAAGTACATCGGAACCAAGACCAGCTCCCAGAACACGAAGAACAGGATGAGGTCGAACGCGATGAACGTCCCGGCCATCCCGGTCTCGAGCAGCAGCATCAGCGCCAGGAAGGCCTTGGTCTTACCGGGCTGTGGGACGAACCGCCACGTGTAGACCGCGCACAGGAACGAGAGCACGAACGTCAGGACCCAAAGGGGCAGGCTGATGCCGTCGATCCCGACGTGGTACCGGGCCTCGAGCGCAGGGATCCACCGCGTGTCCAGCTCGAACTGGAGGCCGGAGCCCGCGCCGTAGTCGAAGCCGAACGCCAGCGTGATCGCAAGGACCATCGCCACGCCGCTGAATAAGATGCCGAGCGCCCGCACCCCCCTCTCGTACTGCCGTGGGACGAGCGCGATGACGAGCGCACCGACGAGCGGCAGCAGCGTCGCGATCGTGATCGCCGAGTTCTCCCAGGTCATCCCGTTTCCCCTCTCAGATCCTCGTGATGATGACGGCCAGCACGACGATCCCCGTGAACAGGAACGCGGCGTAGCGCTGCACGTTGCCCGATTGGATGTACCGCAACAGCCCACCGGTGAAGCCGGCCGTGTTGGCGATCCCGTTCACCACCCCGTCGATCACCGTCTCGTCGAACCATCGGATCCCGCGGGCGAACAGGCGCGCCACGGCGCCAGCGCCGTTCACGATGCCGTCGATCACGTTCCGGTCGTTCCAATAGACGCCGTTCGCGACGTCGTCCCGAACGGGGCGGATCAGCCCGTTCCAGTAGATGTCGTCGAGGTAGTACTTGTTGGAGACGAGCGTGTACGCAGGGCCGAGCGAGCGGAGCGGATCCGGCTCGCGATAGCGCCGGTACAGGACGTACCCGGCCCAGATACCCAGCAGCGCCGCCGCCGTCGACACCAGCGCGACCCATGGGACGAAGTGCGCCTCCTCCAGTTCCTCGAAGAACACCCACTGGCCGAAGACGGCGCCGAGCTGTGGCGCGCCCAGCAGGCCGGCGAAGACCGTGACGCCGGCGAGCGCGACGAGGACGCCGGTCATCGACAGGGGCGCCTCGTGGGGCTCGCCGTGGCCTCGGAAGGTGCCGAGGAACGTCATCACGACCGCTCGCGCCATGTACATGGCCGTGAGGAACGCCGTCACGAGCAACACGACGAACAGCACGTCGTGACCGCCCTCGTTGGCGACGACGAGAAGCTCGTCCTTGGACCAGAACCCCGCGAGAGGCGGAACGCCCGCCAGCGCGAGCGAGCCGATCAGGAACGTCCAGAAGGTGATGGGCATCTTCGAGCGCAACCCGCCCATCTCGCTCATGTTGTTGGAGTGCACGGCGTGGATCACCGCTCCGGACCCCAGGAACAGCAGCGCCTTGAAGAACGCGTGCGTGAACAGGTGGAAGAAGGCGGCCGTTCGTCCGAGCGGCCCCATCGACATGCCGGCGACCATGTACGCCAGCTGGCTGATCGTCGAGTACGCCAGCACGCGCTTGATGTCGTCCTGCGCGAACGCCATGAGCGCCGCGCCGAGGGCCGTGATGCCGCCCACGATGCCGACCACCTGCAGGACGAAGGGGTCGGCGCTGACGAACACCGTGTACATCCGGCCGACGAGGTACACGCCGGCAGCCACCATCGTCGCGGCGTGGATCAGCGCCGAGACGGGCGTGGGACCCGCCATCGCGTCCGGCAGCCAGACGTGCAGGGGGAACTGGGCGGACTTGCCGATCGTCCCGCCGAACAGGAGCAACGCGGCCGCCGCGACCAGGCCCGTCGACGCCTCGCCGCTGTGGATGATCTCCCCGATCTCGGGGATGTTGGCCGACGTGAACCCGGTCAAGAACACCAGGACGAAGATCCCGAACATGAACGGCACGTCCCCGATCCTCGTCGTGATGAACGCCTTGATCGCCGAACCGGAGTTGACCGGCTCCTCCCACCAGTGGCCGATCAGCAGGTACGAGCAGATGCCCATGATCTCCCAGCCGACCAGCAGCTCGAACAGGTTGCTGGCCAGGACGACCAGGAGCATCGCGCTCGTGAACAGCGACAGCACGACGTAGAACCACGTGAACCGGACGTCTCCCTTCATGTAGCCGAGGGAGTACACGTGCACGCCGAGCGAGATCGCCGTCACGACGACCAGCATCACGGCGGTCAGACCGTCGACGTAGACGCCGGCGTCGAGGTGCAGATCACCGATCTCGAACCACGACACCGACGCCTCGTAGTAGCCGCGCTCCCCTTCGACGAACGTCCAGAGCACGCCCAGCGACAGCACGAGCGAGGCGCCGACGGCCGCGATCCCGTACACGGAGCCCTTCCCGGGGGTGCGCTTCCCCACGAACAGCGTGAGCGCGGCCGAGGCGATCGGGAGGAACGCGATCACCCAGGAGTACCGGACGAACGCGCTCGGGTCGGCGATCGCGCGAACGGCGACCTCGGCGGCCTCGGCGGCTAGCACTCGGCTACCACCGCAGCAGGTTTACCTCGTCGACGTTGATCGTCTCTCGGTTCCGGTAGATCAAGATCACGATCGCGAGCCCGATGCCGACCTCGGCCGCCGCGACGGTGATCACGAACAGCGCGAACACCTGCCCGGTGATGTCTCGGAGCGCGCCGGCGAAGGCGACGAGGTTGACGTTGACGGCGTTCAGCATCAGCTCGATCGACATCAGCACCAGCACCGCATTGCGCCGCGCGAGGACGCCGTAGATCCCCGTCGCGAACAGCGTGGCCGAGAAGAACAGGACGAGCGGCAGCCGGATCACGGTTGTTCGTCCCTCCTTGACAGCACGATCGCTCCGATCAGGGCCGCAAGCAGGAGGAACGAGATCACCTCGAACGGAAGCACGAACCGGCTAAAGATCGCGGAGCCCACCGACGCGACCGAGCCCTCCAGCGGGTCGATGCGGGGGTCGTCCCACGCGAACGCCCCCTGGATCAGGTACACGAGTCCGGCGAGGAACGCGAGGGACACGACGAACGCCACCATGCGCCGCTGGTTGTCGAGCGCCTCGCGTCCGATCGGTGCCTTCGTGAGCATCAGGCCGAACAGGAACAAGATCACGATCGCGCCGACGTAGATCAGGATCTGGACCCAGGCGACGAACTCGGCGGACAACAGGAGGTACACGCCCGCCACGGCCGAAAGCGTCACGACGAGGTACAGGGCGGCGCGAACGACGTTGCGAGCGGTGACCACGCGGAAGGCACCGACCACGCCGACGACGCCGATCGCGACGAACGCGATCTCGGCTCCGCTCACGAGCCGCCCTCGGCCTTCTTGCGGGCGGCGATCATGGCCGCTCGCTTGGCCTGGCCCTCGGCGACACGACGGTCGGTGCCCTTCTCGAGCAGCTCGGCCAGCACCCGCTCGAACGTCTCCTGATCCAACGAAACCTCGGCATGCGCGCTGGGTGCCGCCGTCTCCGTGACGGGCGGCGCCTCCGCCGCCGGTCCCGAAGGGGCCGCCGCCGCGGGTGCCGCCGCCGCGGGTGCCGCCGCCGGTGCCGAAGGGCCGGCCGCCCCCGCGGGCGCCGGGCCCGCCGATGGAGCCGCGGCCGGCGCGGACGGGCGTGTGTCCGGCGCAACCGCGGGCGGTTGCGACGGCGCGGCGGCCGCCGGCCCGACCTCCTGCGGCTCAGGCTCGGCTCCGATCTCGACCTCGGGAGGCGCTGGGACCATGTAGGTCCACTCCTCGAGCTTCTCCTTCTCGTGCGTGAGCTCGACGATGGAGAACTCCGAGTACTCGAACTCGGGGCTCCAGAACAGCGCATCGAACGGACACACCTCGACGCAGATCCCGCAGTACATGCAGAGCGCGTAGTCGATCGCGAAGCGATCGAGGACCTTCACGGACCGCGCCTTGCCGCCCGACGCCGGGTCGTGCGTCTCCTTGTGCGCGTCGATGTAGATGCACCAATCCGGGCACTCGCGTGCGCACTTGTAACAGACGGTGCAGTTGGCTTCCTTCAGGGCGATCACGCCCCGTGTGCGAGGCGGCAGGTCCGGCTTCTCCTTCGGGTACTGCTGCGTGATCGAGGGTCGGAGGGCGTGCTTCAGCGTCACGCCGAGGCCCTTCACGAGGCCCATGCCCGTGGCCTTCGGCTCGTCCTCGGGAGCCTGCCGGACGTCTCGGCCGTCGATCGCCATGCTCAGATCGCCACCTTCAGGATCCCCACGACCATGATCTGCAGCAGCGCGAGCGGGATCAGGGCCAGCCAGGACGTGCGCTGGAGCTGATCCTCCCGCAGGCGCGGATACGTCGCGCGCAGCCAGATGATGAAGAAGGACAGGGCGAAGATCTTGCCGGCCATCCACAATGGGTCGGGGATGAAGGAGAGGCCGGGCAGCGGCAGGTATCCGCCCAGGAACAGGACGCTCGCCACCGACGAGAGCGCCACGATGCCTCCGTACTCGGCGAGCAGGAAGAACGCGAACTTCAAGCCCGTGTACTCGGTGAACGCGCCGAAGATGATCTCGGAATCGGCCACCGGCATGTCGAACGGCGGCCGTGTGAGCTCCGCCACGGACGCGACGAGGAAGATCGCGAAGCCGATCGGCTGCGAGATGACGAACCAGTACTGCTGCTGCGCCTCGACGATCCCGACCATCGAGAGCGTCGCGGCCTGCATGACGACGGCGGCGGCCGCGAGCACCAGCGGCAGCTCGTAGGCGATGAGCTGCGCGGCGGCCCGAAGCGCGCCGATCAGCGAGTACTTGTTGGCCGAGGACCAGCCCGCCATGAGCACGCCGATCACCGTGACCGACGTGATCGCCATCACGAAGAAGATGCCGACGTCCAGGTTCAGGATGAAGATCTCGTCCGAGAACGGGATCACGACGAACAGCGCGATGTACGGCACGAGCGCGACCGCCGGAGCGATCGAGAAGACCCATCGGTCTGCCGCGGTGGGGATCACGTCCTCCTTCTGGACGAACTTGACCCCGTCGGCCATCAGCTGCGCCCATCCATGGAAGCGACCGGCGTACATCGGCCCCAGCCGTGCCTGCATGTGGGCGAGGACCTTGTGCTCGGCGTAGCCGATGCCGAGCGGCGCGACGAGGAAGAAGACGAGCACGATCGCGGCCTTCGTGATCAGCACGAGCCAGAACCCGTCGAACCACTGGTTCACGAAGCTGACGCCGGACTGCGCGATCACTCCTCCTCTTCCTCCTCACCCTCGGCCGCCCCCGGCCACGGCTTGGCCACGCGCGACATCAGCGTGAAGTCCTTGCGGAGGGGATGCCCGTCGAAGGGTTCGGGTAGAAGAAGCTTGACCGGGAGCGGATGGCCCTCGAAGACGATGCCGAACATCTCGGCCGCCTCGCGCTCGTGCCAGTTCGCCGTCGCGTACAGGTCCGAGATCGTGGGGCAGACGAGATCGTCGGCCGGGAGCCGGACCTTGATGCGGACCGAGTGCCCGTGCGTCGTCGAGAACAGGTGCGTCACGACCTCCATGCCCTCGGCCCCGAAGTCGACGCCCGCCGTGAAATCGCAGTAGTCGCAGGCGAACCCCGGGTCGTCGCGCAGCAGCGTGACGAGCTCCCGGTAGCGCGGCGGGGTGACCGCGACGACGCTGTGGCCGAACTGGTCCTCGAAGGACAGCACGTCGTCCCCGAACTGCGCACGAAGGCGCGACTCGACCTCAGGCGGTGGAAGCGGGCGCGGTGAGCTTGCCACTCCACTTCTCCCTGATGTCTTCGGCGGCGATCTTCTCCTGCAGGCGGATGATCCCCTGGAGCAGCGCCTCCGGGCGCGGGGGGCACCCCGGGACGTACACGTCGACCGGGATGATCTGGTCGACGCCCTTGGTCACGGAGTACGAGTCCCAGTACGGACCGCCGCAGTTGGCGCACGATCCCATCGAGATCACGTACTTCGGCTCCGGCATCTGGTCGTACAGGCGCTTGATCACGGGCGCCATCTTGTCGGTGAGGGTTCCCGCCACGACCAGCAGATCCGCCTGCCTCGGCCCGTGCGCGAACGGGATCACCCCGAACCGGATGAAGTCGTGCTTCGACGTGGATGCCGCGATGAACTCGATCGAGCAGCACGCGAGGCCGAAGTTGAACACCCAGAGCGAGTACTTGCGGCCCCAGTTCAACAGGAACTTGATCGGCTGGATCTGGGCGAGGGGGGTCTTCTCGGTGATCAGGCCCACTTCAGGACCCCCTTTCGCCAGGCGTAGAGCAGGCCGACGGCGAGGATCCCGATGAAGATCGCCATCTCGGCGACGGCTTGGTACCCGAGACCCTCGAAGATCCCCGCCCACGGGAACAGGAACACCGCCTCGACGTCGAAGATCACGAACAGGAACCCGTACACGTAGTAGCGGACCTGGCTCTGCGACCAGCCCTCGCCGACGGGATCGATCCCGCACTCGTACGTGAGCAGCTTGTCGCCGACCGGCCGGTGGGGTGCGATGAGCCTTGCGGCTCCGAACGCCACCGCGACGAGGCCCACGCCGGCGATCAGGACCGCGAGGACGACCCCGTACGACTGGTAGTAGGTCTCCACGCTTGTGAACGTTTTCCCGAGCAGCGCGGATTCTAGCAAGCGTCCTCAGCCTCCCTGCCGCTCTTCGCGGGCGCCGCAGCGCGCCGCCAGGAACTCGGCCAACTGGACCAGGGCGGTTCGCGCGGGGCCGGCCGGCAGGCGTTCGGCCAGGCCGCGGGAGCGGTCGACCTCGGCGACCACGGCCGACCGGGCGTGCGCGAGATGATCGGGCAAGCGGACGATCTCGAGGGCGCTTTCGAGCCGCTCGCCGCTGGGCGGCCCCGGCCGAAGGACGTCCGCCAGCCGATCGCCGTCCGGACCGGCCAGCGCATGCAGGACCGGGAGCGTGTACACGCCTTCCCGCAGGTCCTGCCCCGGCTCCTTGCCGAGGGTCTGGTGCGTCGCCGTGAGGTCCATGATGTCGTCGGAGAGCTGGAAGGCCAGACCGAGGGCCTCGCCGTACTCCTCCAGCACGTCGACGGTCTCGGGCGGGGCGTCCGAGAGCATGCCGCCGAGGCGGCACGACGTGGCGATCAGGGCTCCGGTCTTCCGGCGGATCACCTCGAGATACTGCCGCTCGGCCTGCTCGATGCGGCCGGCCGCCTCCACCTCGCGGATCTGTCCGTCGCACAGCGTCGCGATCGTCCGCGCCAGCAGGGCGCAGATGTCCGTCCCGAGCTCCGTCGAGATCTCGGACGCCTTCGCGAACAGGTAGTCGCCGGTGAGGATCGCGACCGTGTTGCTCCACCTGGCGTTCGTCGAGCTGACGCCGTGCCGAGCGTCGGCCTCGTCGATCACGTCGTCGTGATAGAGCGTCGCCTGGTGCACGAGTTCGATCGAGACGGACCCGGGGATCAGTCGAGGGTCGGACGGATCGCCGAAGTACCCAGAGAGCAGGACGAGCATGGGACGGAAGCGCTTGCCGCCGGCCGCCAGCAGGTACCGGGCGGTCTCGGCGAGCATGTCCGAGTCGGCCCGAACCGCCTTCTCGAGCGCCGTCTCGACCTCGTCCAGGCGGCCGCGGATCTCGCGCTCGAGCGTCGGGTCGGGCGCCTCCAGGCCGGGGATCACGCTGCGGCTCATCGCCTCGACCCTACCCTCATACGCACGCCGCCGTTGCCGTTCGCGAGCGCGTCACCATCGCAGCACCGCCGCCCGCTCGAGGAACCCGATCACCAACCCCGGGAACACGCCGAAGACCAGGACCAGGGCGGCCGGCACCGCGAGGGTCGCCCGGGGGAGCCACGTGTCGTCGGGCTCGGTGTCCACCTCCGGCTCGCGCATGAACATGAGCACGACCACGCGGAGATAGAAGAACGCCGCGACCACGCTGGCCACCACGCCGATCAGAACGAGCGGCCAGTACCCCGCCTCCACGGCGGCGCGGAACACGGCGACCTTCGCGACGAACCCGACCGTCGGGGGGATGCCGGCGAGGGAGAACAGGAACAGCGAAAGCAGGCCGGCGGCGACCGGGCTCCGCCGCGCGAGACCCGCGTACGCCGAGAGCGAGGTGTGCCGCTCGCCGCGGGACGACACCACCATCACCACGCCGAACGCGCCGATCACCGTGACCGAGTAGGCGATCAGGTAGAAGAGCGCCGCACCGATCCCGGTCTCCCCCGGCGCCGTGAGCCCCACGAGCACGAACCCGGCATGGCTGATGCTCGAGTAGGCCAGCATCCGCTTGACGTCGGACTGCGCGATCGCGAGAACGCTCCCCGCAACGATCGATATCGCGGCGAGGGCCCAGACGATCGGCTCCCAGTCCCACGCGATCGGCTGGAACGACACGTTGAAGATGCGCATGAGCGCGGCGAACGCGGCGACCTTCGT